>JAYTDA010000247.1:0-9089 GCA_043736155.1 Paracoccaceae bacterium
CAGCCTGTTCAGGAAATCCGCAATCGCCGCTTCGGGCGAACCAGCGCCTACTGGCACTGCAAGGCTTGCATTTCACGGGCGGCGTCAGCGGCGACCGGCGCTGCGGGAAACCGCCGCCCCACTTCGCCCAGGGTGACACAGGCATCCTGCATCTGCCCCAGCTGGCTCAGGCTCAACCCGACCTTGTACAGCGCATCCGGGGCCACCGGCCCGGAGGGGGCACCGGAGAAACTGTCCAGATAAGCCCGCGCCGCTTCCTTGGTTTCGCCAAGGCCCAGCAAGGCTTCGCCGCGCAGATACTGCGCCTCGGCCGTCAGGGAGCCGCCGGTGTAGGTCTGGGTAAAGGCCGCAAAGAGGTCAACGGCGCTGCGAAAGCTGCCGGAATCGAGCGCCGCCTTCGCCCGGTCAAAATCTGATTGTTCGCTGACAGCCAGTTCCGGGGCAGGTGCCGGATCTGCCAGCGTACCGTCAAGCGGCACCGGGTCAACCGCCACGCCCCCGCCCAACGGCGGGGCCTCACCGGCAGCGACCGGGTCACCGCCTTCCATCTCGGTCAGGCGAAACTGCAGATCATTGATCCGCAGCGTGCCGTCATCGACCACCCGGTTGATCCGGTTTTCCAGCGCTTCGGTCTTGCCGGTCAGCCGGGTCAGTTCCGCTTCGATCGCATCCATCCGCACCAGCGCCGAACCGCCGGCATCGGCACCGCCAGCGGCGCCGGTGGTCACCAGTTCCTGCCTGAGCGCGGTGATCGAGGCCGACAGGGCACTCAGTTCCGCCTTGATGTCGGCCAGCGTCTGGGTGTCAACCTGTGCAAAAGCCGGGGCTGCCATAGCCAGCACCCCCGCCATCATCATTGCAATCAGCAAGCGCCGCATGAAGCCCCCCGGTCCCTGTGCCGCTTACGCTCCGGCACCGGTGGAAATCACCGTCACGGCGCGGCGGTTGCGCGAATAGCACGACTCGTCGGAACATACTTCGACCGGGCGCTCCTTGCCATAGGAGATGGTGCGCAGACGCGCCGATGCAACGCCCTGGCTGATCAGATATTCCTGCACCGCATTGGCGCGCCGTGCGCCGAGGGCGATGTTGTATTCGCGGGTTCCCTGTTCGTCGGCATGGCCTTCGATGATCACCGCATACTCGACATTGGTGCCGAGCCAGGTCGCCTGTTGCGCCAGGGTTGCACGGGCGCTGTCGGTCAGCGTGCTTTGATCTACCACGAAAAACACCCGGTCGCCGATGGTCTGGTTGAAATAGGCCGGTGAGGCGGGGTTCGAGGCATCGCCGAGGCCCGCGGTATTCACGCCGCCTGCGCCACCCGGCCCACCGGGGCCGCCCGCCCCGTCCAGCCCGTCGCCAAAGCCATTCTTCGGGTTCTTGCAGGCGGCAAGGCCCAGCAAAGCCACCATCAACACCAGTTTCAACAGTCCATTCATTGCCCGATCCTCATGCTGGTGGCCCTTCAAACGGCCATTTCTCATTCACTGTTCGCGCCAGACTAACAGTTCTTTACCGATTTGGAAACGCTGTGCGCCGCACCCCCGCCTTGCGCATCCACCCCTGGGCTTGTTTTTCGTCAAAATACTCCACCGGGGGTCCGGGGGGGTGTGAACCCCCCCGGCTTTTTCCAGTCCGTCACGGCAGCAGCGGCGACCATGCCGGGTCTGATGCGGCGGTTTCGGTCGGCACCACCTGCAGCACGCGTCCGCTGATATCCACCGAATACAATTGTGCCGCCCCCCCCGCCCCGGCACTTTCGCGGGTGAACATGATGACCCGTCCATTGGGGGCCCAGCTTGGGCCTTCGTCAAGGAACGAGGTTGTGAGCAGGCGTTCCTCCTTGCCATCGGTCCGCATCACCCCGATGTGGAACTGCCCGGCATTCTGTTTGGTGAAGGCGATCAGATCGCCGCGTGGTGACCAGACCGGGGTGCCATAGCGCCCGTCGCCGAACGAAATCCGGGTCGGCTCGCCACCGCCTGCCGACATGATATAGAGCTGCTGGGTGCCGGAGCGGTCGCTTTCAAACACGATCTTCGAGCCATCCGGTGAATAGCTTGGCCCGGTTTCGATCGAGGGCGCATTGGTCAGTTGTTGCGCCCCGCCAGACCCGACAGAGGTGGTGTAGATGTCGGTATTGCCGCCGCGTTCCAGCGAAAACACCACAGTATTGCCGTCAGGGGCAAAGCGCGGGGCAAAGGTCATGGTGCCGGGCTGCTCTTCCAAAGCCCGGCGGCTGACCGAAGCGACATCGAGCAGATAGATCCGGGGAAAGCCGCTCTCATAGCTGGTATACAGCACCCGGTCGCCGGTCGGGGAAAAGCGCGGGGCCAGCACGATGGCGGAACTGTCGGTCAGGTACTGCACATTGGCGCCATCATAATCCATCACCGCCAGCCGCTTGGCGCGCTGGTTCTTTGGCCCGGATTCGCTGACAAACACCACCCTGGTGTCGAAATAGCCGCCTTCACCGGTGATCCGGCTATAGGCCGCATCGGCGACCTTGTGCGCCATCCGCCGCCAGGTGGCTTTGGTGCCGCCGAACTGCAGACCTTCGCCGAGTTGCTGGCCGCTGAAAATGTCGAACAGGCGGAACTTCACATTGATCTTGTCGCCCGACACCGAAACAGCCCCGGTGATCAGCCCGACGGCATTGATCGCTTTCCAGTCCGGATAGGACACCGGCGCATCAAACGAGGTCAGGCGGCTGATATAGGCATCCGGGCTGATCCGCACGAACAGTCCCGAGCCTTCCAGATCGGCGGTCACCACGGCGGCAATATCCCGCGCCAACTGATCGGCACCGCCGCTTTCCGGCACAAAATCCGGGATCGCCAGTTTCAAGGGTTCAATCACCCCTTCGGTGATGGTGATTTTCAGCGGGCCGCTTTGCGCCAGTGCCGCCGGAGCAACAGGGACCAGCAGCGCCAGTGCGGCGGCAATCGCGAGTGTTTTCAATCGGATCATTTCAACCTCATACCTTGGGGATCAAACACCATTTCGATGGCTTTCCACTGTTCGTATTTGTCGGGCGGCAGCGGGAACCCGTTGTCGCCACAGATGATGATGGCGCGGCGACCGGCTTCATAGGCCTGGTTCGCCGCCGCCTCGGAGCCGCCGTCAAATCCCAGCATCCGGATCGAGGCACGGTCGGGTTTGCCATCTGGCGTCATCGACACACCGATGGTCACCGTCACCGTCAGCGCCTCGGACGACAGGGCGCCGACGTTCCAGCAGGTTTGCACCGCGACCCGCAACCCGTCCTTTTCCCCCGATGTCAGCGGCGGGCCAGAGGGAGCCTGCGGCGTGGTGCTGGTGTCCGATCCGCCATCCTCGGTCGCACCCGACTGGGCATCGGCCAGCGCGGCGGTGATGGCGTCGGCCTGCGCGTTGGTCTGGGTGTTGCTTTCGGTCGCCTGCTCGGCAGAGGCGGTCTGGGTCGGGGCCGGTTCGGGGGGGGCGGCGCGCTGGGTGGGCCGCGATTTCGGCCGCGCACTTTGGCTGGGCGCAGAGGTGCTCTCCACCGGCGGCGGTTCCGCGGTTTCCGGCACCACGGCGGTGGCAGCCTCGACCGGGGCTGTCGCCACCTGCGCTTCTTCCACCACCGGGGCGTCGGCGGGGGCGTCCGGTGTCACTGCTTCCTGCACCTGATCGGCGGTCTGGGCATCCGGCGGCGGCGCTTCGGCCAGTTCGGGCGCAATGCGCGGCACCGGGCGCTGGCGTGGCGTCGGGCTGCGGGTCAGGGCAGGATCGGTCACCGGTTGCGGCTCTGGCACCGGTTCCACCACCGGTTGCGGCGTGGGTTCAGGCTCTGGTACCGGCTCTGGCACCGGCTCTGGTATTGGGGCCGGATCGGGCTGCACCTCTGGCTGGACATCCGGTTCCGGCTGCGGCTCTGCCGGCACTTCCGGGGTCGGTTCCACCGCCGGATCGGGCGGCGTCACCTCTGGCTGCGGCTCGGTGACCGGATCCACCGCTGTCGCAGCATCCGGGGCGACTACCTGCGGTTCCGGGGCAATCGCCGAGGCGGACAGGGCGGCAAATTCCGCGCCGGTCACCAAAGACACTTCGGTCACCGCAGGGGCTGCGGTTTCCTCCGGCGTGTTGAACAACCCGCCGAACAGGGCCCAAAGGATCAGGATCGCATGCCCGATCCCCGATATGGTGGTGCCTGTGTTCATGCACCCGGCCTAGCCGCCGTTTCCGTTGAGGCTGGGTCCGTTGAGGCTGGGTCCACCGGTATCGGTCACCAGACCGATGGAATTGAACCCGCCGGCGTTCAGCGCCCCCATCACTTCGGCGACCTTTGAATAGGGCACAGAGCCATCGGCGCGCAAGAACACCTTGTCGTCGGTGCGTTCGGCGGCGATGGCCGCCAGTTTCGGGATCAGCTCTTCCGGTGCCACTTCGCTGTTCTGGATCAGCAACAGACCATCGACCGTCATGGTGATGGTCAAAGGCTCTTCCTGCTCGGTCGGCAGGGCGTTGGCGGCGGTTTTCGGCAATTCGATCGGCACCCCCACGGTCAACAGCGGTGCCGCTACCATGAAGATGATCAGCAGAACCAGCATCACATCGACCATCGGGGTGATGTTGATTTCAGACATCGCGGCGGAATGGCCGCGTCTTTGGCCCCGGCCCCTGCCGCGACGCCCGCCACTACTGCGCTTGGCGACCCCGGCACCCATGGTTCAGGCGTCCAGCTGGCGCGACAGGATGGTGGAAAACTCGTCGGCAAAGGCTTCATAGCCGCCAACGATGCCGTCACTGTCCGATGACAGCTTGTTATAGAACACCACCGCCGGAATAGCGGCCAGCAGGCCCAGACCGGTGGCCATCAAAGCCTCGGCGATGCCGGGGGCGACCACTGCCAGATTGGTGTTCTGGCTGATGGCGATCTGTTCAAACGCCGACTTGATGCCCCAGACGGTACCAAAGAGGCCGATGAACGGGCTGGTAGAGCCGACGGTGGCAAGGAACGTCAGCCCCCGGTTCAGCCCTTCGGCCTGTTTGGCAATCGCCACATCCATGCTGCGGTCAATCCGCGCCTGAGCCCCGGCAATCAACCCGCCGTCGTTGCGATGGCTGCGCCGCCATTCCAGCATGCCGGCGGCAAAGATCCGCTCGGACGGGCCAGCAGGATCCGGCCCCATCTTTTCAAACAGCTCATCCAGCGGTTCGCCCGACCAGAACGCCTTGTCAAACGCCATCGAGGCACGGCGCACCACGCGAAAGCTGATGAATTTCTGGATGATGATCGCCCAGGACCAGAAACTGGCCACGATCAGCAGGATCATCACGATTTTGACGATGAGGGTGGCGCGGGCAAAAAGGGCGAGGATGGAGAAGTCGATCTCCGACGCCATCGCGAGAGTTTGGGTTTCCATAGAGCCTGCTCGTTACCAAAGGCCGCCTGATGCGGCTCTCATTACGCCGGAGTCTATACGGATTTGCGCGACAATGCCAACACCCGGCCGCGATTGGCGGGATTATTCCTGCAAATTACCGAAGTTTTGGCGGATATCTGCCGGAATGCGGCTGGCAGCGCCTTTGCTGGTCAGACAGACCAGCACGACCGCGGCGTCAAACAGGGCCAGATCGCCGCGCCACACCGCCTGTTGCAGGGTGATCCGTGCCCCGGTGACCGCGATGACCCGGGTCCGCACCTGTAACATATCGTCATAAGTCGCAGGCAACAGGTAATCGGCTTCGATGCGGCGCACCGCAAACACCATGCCCCGGGCGCGCATGGCCACCTGATCCACCCCGGCGGCACGGATCATCTCGCTGCGGCCGCGTTCGATGAATTTCAGATAATTGGCGTAATAGACGATCCCGGCCAAATCGGTGTCTTCGTAATAGACGCGCAGATCAAGGCGGTGGACCATGGTGCGCCGTCAGATCAGCGGCACAATCGGCACGCCACACCCGGCCAGCACCAGCAACGCCAGCAGCCCAATTGTCATTTTCATGCGTTTCGCTCCCCGCTTTGGCCCAGATCGCACCAAACACAGCACAAATACAATGTCAAAGCCACACCTCCAGCCGCAGGGCAATGCGAGCGTCGGTGGCGTACCGGGGTCGCGAACTTCGGCGACCGTCGGATTGCTGATGCGCGGCTGATCCGGCTTCGTCGCCATTCCGGTGCCGCCACCGCTTTCTTGATCGTCGGCAGCCGCCCCGCCAAAGTCCGAGCAGGAATCGCCCTTGTTGTTGCAGTGCCGAAACGCCGTCGCCGGAACCCTGGTTGACCTTTTGCGGACCTATTCCACAAACAGATCACCCTGCCCCGGTGCTGGCGGCTGCCGGGGCGCCTCCAGCCCCAGATGCCGCCAGGCCTTTGCCGCCAGCATCCGCCCGCGCGGCGTGCGCTGGATCAGCCCCTGTTGCAGCAGATAAGGCTCGATCACCTCTTCAATCGAATCGCGCGCCTCCGACAGGGCGGCGCACAGCGTCTCCACCCCGACCGGCCCGCCGGCATAATTCTCGGCGATCAGCGTCAGATAACGCCGGTCGGCACCGTCGAGGCCAAGATGGTCAACGCCAAGCCGGGTCAGGCTGCTGTCGGCAATGGCTTGGGTCAGCCGCCCGTCGCCTTCGACCAGCGCGAAATCCACCACCCGGCGCAGCAGCCGCCCGGCGATCCGGGGGGTACCCCGGGCGCGGCGCGCAATCTCGCGGCAACCACCGGGGTCGGCGGCGATGTTGAGCAGGCGCGCGCCCCGGGTGACGATCTCGAACAGTTCCGCCTCGGTATAGAACTGCAACCGGGTCGGAATGCCGAACCGGTCGCGCAGCGGCGTGGTGAGGAGGCCGATCCTTGTGGTGGCACCGACCAGCGTGAAAGGTTGCAAGTCGATCCGCACCGTGCGCGCCGCAGGGCCGGCGCCGATCACCAGATCAAGGGCGAAATCTTCCAGCGCCGGGTACAGAACCTCCTCCACCACTGGCGACAGCCGGTGAATCTCATCGATGAACAGCACGTCGCGCGGCTCCAGATTGGTCAGGATCGCCGCAAGATCGCCCGCCTTGGCCAGCACCGGGCCAGAGGTCATGCGAAACCCAACCCCGAGTTCGCGCGCCATGATCTGCGCCAGCGTGGTCTTGCCGAGGCCCGGCGGGCCGTGAAACAGCGTATGATCCATCGCCTCGCCACGCATCCGGGCAGAGTCGATGAACACCCGCAAATTGGCCCGCGCCTCGGCCTGGCCGATGAAATCCTCCAGCCGCTGCGGGCGCAGCGCCCGGTCGGCATCCTCGGGCAAGGGGGCGGGGCGCAGCGCGGGGTCGGGATCAGACATCCGTCACCCCCTCGGTGCCAACAGCCGCAACGCGGCGCGGATCAGCGCGGGGGTCCCGGCCTCGGGGACCTCGCCCCCGGCCTGCGCCACCGCCTGCGCCGCGTCACCCTGACCGTAACCTAGGTTGATCAGCGCCGACAGGGCTTCGGCGCTGGCGTTGGGGGCTGACGGTTCCGCAGCGCCACGCTGCCCCGGTCTCTGAGCCGGGGCCTCCTGTTTGCCTTGCGCCGCCTCGATCACATCGTCGTCGGTCGGCGTGGCAGCCCGGGTCGCCGCAGCAGCCCCCGCCATTGCCATCAACCCCGGCGCCTTGGACTTCAGCTCCAATATCACCCGCTGTGCGATCTTCGGCCCGATCCCCGGTGCCGCCTGGATCGAGCGGACATCACTCAGCGCAATGGCGCGCGACACACCCTCGGCTCCCAGGGTGCCCAGAACTGCCATCGAGGCCTTGGCCCCGACGCCCTGCACCGTCATCAGCAGCCGGTGCCACTCTTTCTCCAGCATCGAGGTGAAGCCGAACAGTTGCAGCAGGTCTTCGCGCACCAGCAGTTCGGTATATAACGACAGGGCCTCGCCCAGCGCGGGCAGCCCGGCAAGGGTCCGTTCCGACACATGCACCACATAGCCGACGCCGCGCACGTCGATCAGCACATGATCCGGCCCGCGATAATCCAGCCGCCCGGACAATTTGCCGATCATCCTGCGGCCCGTTTCAGCGCCAATTCCAGTCGCCCCGCCGATTGCAGGTGATGGGCGTGGCAGATCGCGATGGCCAGGGCGTCGGCGGCATCGGCCCCGGCGATCACCACGCCGGGCAGTTGCAGCCGCACCATGTGATCGACCTGCCCCTTGTCGGCATGGCCGACGCCGACCACCGCCTTTTTCACCGCATTCGGGGCATATTCGCCAACATGCAGCCCGGCCATCGCCGGAACCAGCAGCGCGATGCCGCGCGCCTGCCCCAGTTTCAGGGTGGCCACCGCGTCCTTGTTGACAAAGGTCTGTTCCACGGCGGCATGGTCGGGCCGGTACTGTTGCAGGATCGCGGTCAACTGGCGGTACAGGCTGAGCAGACGCGGGGCCAGATCATCGCCTGCGGAATGGCAGATGCCGTTGGCGACATGGGTCAGCCGCGCGCCATGCGCCTCGACAATGCCCCAGCCAAGGTTGCGCAAACCGGGGTCAATCCCCAAAACCCGCATGCTGCCCCCCATTTGTTGCTTTTTTGATGCACTAGCACGAACCGCGAACATCCGCCAGTGGCATTCCCGACAGGCGGGTCTGACACGGTTGCGTTACCCCGCTGCCAGCTTGGTGCCACAATTCATTTCGCATTTGCAGCATTTCGGCGCATTCCGCCGCTTGATACGGCAAAACCGACATCTCGGATTTGTGACAAATCCCTTGTTTCATTGAGTTCAAGGCCAGCGCCTGAGCTATGCACCTGACGCATTTGGGCAATGCAGTTGCAGCGATTGCGTCCGATGGGTGCCCGATCTATATGCTATCCATCGACGGATCGCCGTCAGATTGTGCCGTTTGAAAAGGATCGTGAAATGGCTGCTATCGAAACCAACCGCCCGGTCGCTGGTGGTGCCCTGTCCGGGGGCCGGGTCAGCGCCGTTTTCGCCACTGCCTTCGCCGCTGTCGCTGGCTGGAATGATGCCCGTGTCACCCGCAACGCGCTGGGCAAATTGACCGACCGCGAACTGGATGACATCGGCCTGTGCCGTGGCGACATCGACCAACTGTCGGCCGACACCCGCTGAACGCGGCATTGGC
>JAYTDA010000248.1:0-2206 GCA_043736155.1 Paracoccaceae bacterium
CTGGGGCTGCGGATGGCGCGGCGGCTGGCCGAGGGCCTGTCGGGCGCCGGGCAGGTGGTGGTGTCGGGACTGGCGCGCGGCATCGACGCCGAGGCGCATCAGGCGGCGCTGGAGGGCGGCACGGTGGCGGTGATGGCGGGCGGGGTGGATGTGATCTACCCGACGGAAAACACCGAACTTGCGGCAGCGATCCGCGCCAAGGGCTGCCTGATCTCGGAACAGCCGATGGGTCTGGAACCGCAGGCGCGGCATTTCCCGCAGCGCAACCGGCTGGTGTCCGGCCTCGCGCGGGCGGTGGTGGTGGTGGAGGCGGCGGCGCGGTCGGGGTCGCTGATCACCGCCGAAACCGCGCTGGATCAGGGGCGCGAGGTGATGGCGGTGCCCGGCCACCCGTTCGACGCCCGCGCCGCCGGCTGCAACCAGCTGATCCGCGACGGCGCGCGGCTGGTGCGCCACGCAGGCGATGTGCTGGAGGCTTTGGGGCTGGAACGCCGGGTGCGCGCCGCCGACCTTTCGCCGCCGCCGCTCCCCGGCCCGGTGCCCGCGCCCCGCCCACTGGCCGAGGTGTCGGCGCTGCACAGCCGCATTCTCGACCGGCTCGGCCCCAGCCCCTTGGCCGAAGACCAGCTGATCCGCGATCTGGCGCTGCCCCCCGCCACGGTGACGGCGGAACTGGTGACGCTGGAGCTGGAAGGGCAGATCCGGCGGCAAGCGGGGGGGCTGTTGTCGCGGGCGCAGTAGCAAGGCGCCTCCGGCGGGGGAGTATTTTGGCCAAATTGAAGCTGCCAGATGCGGATTTCAACTGGTCCAAATACTCCCGCCGGAGGCCCTTTGGTGCAGCCCGTGCAACGACGAAATCGCCCCCCGTTGACAAGCCCGCCGCTTGGCCCCCATGGTGCCGCGCCGTCCGATGGCCCGTTGGTGGCCCTGTGCCCAAGGAAATTTCATGCCGCTCGTTGTCGTCGAATCTCCGGCCAAGGCCAAGACAATCAACAAATATCTGGGATCGGACTACACGGTTCTGGCTTCTTTCGGCCATGTGCGCGACCTGCCCGCCAAGGATGGCTCCGTCGATCCCGACAACGGATTCGACATGACCTGGGAGGTGTCGCCGGACAGCCGCAAGCACATGAAGGCGATCACCGAGGCGTTGAAGGGCTATGACAGCCTGATCCTCGCCACCGACCCGGATCGTGAGGGCGAGGCGATTTCCTGGCATCTGGCCGAGGCTCTGGCTCCCGCCCTGAAAAAGGGCAAGACGGTCAGCCGCGTCACCTTCAACGCCATCACCAAGGAGGCCGTGACGCAGGCGATGAAGCACCCGCGCCAGATCGACACGCCGCTGGTGGAGGCTTATCTGGCCCGCCGGGCGCTGGATTATCTGGTGGGGTTCACGCTGTCGCCGGTTCTGTGGCGCAAGTTGCCCGGCGCGAAATCGGCCGGGCGGGTGCAGTCGGTCTGTCTGCGGCTGATCGTGGAACGCGAGATGGAGGTCGAAGCGTTTCGCCCGCGTGAGTTCTGGACCGTGTCGGCCATGCTGGAAACCCCGCGCGGGCAGACGTTTACCGCCAGGCTGATCTCGCTGGCCGGCAAGAAGCTGGACAAGTTCGACATCGCCACCGCCGAAGCGGCGGAACTGGCGGTGGCGGCGGTGACCTCGCGGATGTTGAGCGTGCAGTCGGTGGAGGCGAAACCGGCCAGCCGCAACCCGTGGCCGCCGTTTATGACCTCGACCCTGCAACAGGAGGCCAGCCGCAAATACGGGATGGGGGCCAAGGTCTGCATGTCGGCGGCGCAGCGGCTCTATGAGGCCGGGCACATCACTTACATGCGCACCGATGGCATCGACATGGCCCCGGAAGCGGTGACGCAGGCCCGCCAGGTGATCGGCAAGCGGTTCGGCGCGGCTTATGTGCCGGACGCGCCGCGGATGTATAAGAACAAGGCCAAGAACGCGCAGGAAGCCCATGAATGTATCCGCCCGACCGATCTTTCCGCCGGGCCCGAGGATTTGCGGCTGACCGAATCCGACCAGCGCAAGCTGTATGAGCTGATCTGGAAGCGCACCCTCGCCAGCCAGATGGCCAATGCCCGGCTGGAACGGACGACGGTCGACATCGCCAGCCCGGACGGTCAGGTCGGCTTGCGGGCGACCGGGCAGGTGGTGCTGTTTGACGGCTTTCTGAAGGTCTACGAGGAAGGCCGC
>JAYTDA010000249.1:0-1827 GCA_043736155.1 Paracoccaceae bacterium
TTGGCCGTATAGCCCGCACCGGGGCGGATATAGCCATCGACCTTGTAGAAGGCCGGCATCCTGGTTCCTTCGAAGGTCATCTTGGCATTGGCAACGAGGCCCCGCAGCTGAGCTTCGTTCCAGCGGGTCGCTGCGCCGTCAAGCGTGGGGCCGACGTTGCCCTGAAACTGGACTTTGGGCATGGCGGACACTGTATGACAGGCCACGCAATTCCCAAGCGAGCGCGTGGACATCACCTTTGCGCCCTCTTCGGCATTTCCGGGCACGCCCGTCAAAGAAGTTGCAGCCGCCCCTTCCTCATAGACCACGTCTTTCGGAGCCGTTTCGCTTGCGGCAGGCATGGCGGCAAAACCGACCAGTGCTGCGGCCAATATGAACTGGCGCGTCATTCTTGTCCTCCCTCGAGTCTCCCACTGGCAGAATAGTATCATTTTTCCCTGACTCACAATAGATATATATAATTTCGTGAATATCCATTTCCTCTGGCCTTCCGGCCCCGCTGCCGTCAGTTTCCGGCATTCGTGCGATCAGCCAGAAACTTCTGAAAATGTTCACCATTTTCATATCCGTGGTCGCGGACCCAGATCAGCAGCGCCTCAGTCGTGCCCACACCAAAGGCACCGGGCATCGACGCGACAGCCGCTTCGGCGGCGGTCTTGCCGTCGGCTACCTCTTCGGGCAGGAAGATCATCGTGGGCGTGAACATCACCCCCCAGCGTACCGCCATGTCTTTTTCAGATCGCACGGTGCCGTCGAAATCGGTAACATCGACATCACCAAACAGGTTCATCTGCACGACATAATAGCTGTCGCGGATCAGCGTGTCGATCTTGGGGTCGGGGAACACCTTCTCATGCATTTCAGTGCAGTAGATGCAGCCGCGCTGTTCCACGATGATCAGCAGACGCTTGCCTGTCGCATTGGCCTCTGCAAGGTCTTCGCGCAGATCCTTGAACGTGTCGTGCAGCCAGTCGGGCTTGTGCAGACCATCGTCGCCCAGTTCAACCGCCCAAAGCGGCAGGGCGGCAAACAGTGCGGCGGCGGCAAGGACGACAGAACGGCGCATCCGGGTTTCTCCCATCAGGTAAGGGTGGCGGAAAAGTCGAAATTGCGGATCAGCCAGTCGGCGATCAGGTTGACCGAATTGGTGGCGATCAGGATGCCAAAGACGATCAGCATCACGCCCGTTGCCTTTTCGACATAGCCCAAGGCCGCGCGGTGGCGCGCGACCCAGGACAGGAACGGCCCGGCAAACAGGGCGGCCACGACGAACGGCAGCGTCATCGCCAGGCCGTAGACCAGCAGCAACGTGCCGCCCCGCCACAGATCGCCCATGCCGGAGGCCAGCATCAGAATGGCCGCCAGTGGCGGGCCGACGCAAGGCACCCAGCCAAAGCCGAAGGCGAGGCCCATGACATAGGCACCAATCACCGTGGTGGGCTTCGACTGCGTTTCGATCCGGGCCTCGCGATACAGAAACGCGATGCGGAACACCCCGAGGAAATGCAGGCCGAAGACGATCAGCACAGCCCCCGCGACCCAGGACAGCGTTTCCTTCCATTGCAGGAACACCCGGCCCAATGCTGTGGCGCCAAGACCCAGCAACACGAAGATCGTCGTCACGCCAAGCGCAAAGGCCACCGCCTGCACCACCAGATGGCGCTGCGCTCCGGGGGCTATGCCGCCTCCGGCCCGCAACTCCTGCATGGACAGCCCGGCCATGTAGCACAGGTAAAACGGAACCATCGGCAGGACGCAGGGCGACAGAAAGGACAATAATCCCGCCAGTGCCGCCCCGCCATAGGACATGTCCAGCACGCGATCCTC
>JAYTDA010000250.1:0-2831 GCA_043736155.1 Paracoccaceae bacterium
CTTTCGATCTGGAACCATCTGCGCCAATATCACAGAATATGCGTGATCTCAAGGAGATGCAGATCGCAAGGGTGGCCCTGATCACAGATCGCACGCGCCTGCTGAACCGGCTCAAGACCCAGACCCTTGCCATCAACAAACGCCATACCACCGCCCGCCTAGCCCAGATCGCGCGACAGATCCACGACCTTGACGGCGAAATCCAGACCCGCATCACGGCAGAAGAACACACCGCCCGCACCCACCACATCCTCTGTTCTATCCCGGGGATCGGGGCCATTACTGCCGCCGCCGTGCTGATAGAGATGCCGGAGATCGGAACCATGACCCGCAAACAGGTGGCAAGCCTCGCCGGACTGGCGCCCATGACGCGCCAGTCCGGACAATGGAACGGCAAGGCGTTCATCCAAGGCGGACGTAAACACCTGCGCGACGCGCTCTACATGCCAGCTCTCGTCGCGATGCGCTTCAACCCGGACCTCAAGGCGATCTATGACAAACTCCGCAATGCCGGAAAACCAGCGAAAGTCGCCCTCACCGCCCTCATGCGAAAACTCATCGAACTGGCAAATACCCTCGTCAAAGCAGATCGCATTTGGCTGCCAAAAGGGACTTGATCAAGACGGATACTCTAGAAGCGCAGGACAGGCCAGAGCGACAGGATCAGCAGCGCGGCCATGGCCCAGTTGAACGCGGCCAGACGGCCGGGGTTGGTCAGCAGCAGGCGCAGCGCCTCACCGGCCAGCACCCATGTTGCGATGCAGGGCAGGTTGATCAGGCAGAACATCACGAAAACCTGCAGGGTGCCGGTCAGACTGCCGCCAGAGAAGGCGGTGACGGCGCCAAGTGCCATGGCCCAGGCCTTGGGGTTGACCGACTGGAAGGCGGCGGATTGCAGCAGCGTCATCGGTTTGGCAGCGGCCATGCCCGCAGCGGGGGCGCTGGCATGGGCGATCTTCCACGCCAGCCAGAGCATGTAGGCGGCGGCGGCGATCTTGAGAGCGGTTTTCGAGGCCGGATAGGTGAGCATCAGGGTGCCAAGGCCGAGGCCGGAAACGCCGAGGAGACCCGCGAAGCCGAGGTTGATGCCCAGCATCTGCGGCACCGAGCGGCGAAAGCCGAAATTGGCGCCTGAGGCCATCAGCAGCAGGTTGTTGGGCCCCGGGGTGATCGAGGTCACGAAGGCAAAGGAGATCAGGCCGATGAGCAGGTTCGTGTCCATTCTGCGGGGTCTCCGGTCAGGTTTGGGGGTGGCACGATTTTCCTGCGAAAAATCAAGGGGATTGTGGGGCGTGGGGCGTGAATTTTCGCAGGAAATTCGTACCGTGGCTCAAGGGGCGAAAACGCCGTCGAGACGCGGAAAACCCTTGATCTCGATCGGGTTGCCGGAGGGGTCGCGGAAGAACATCGTCCACTGCTCGCCCGCCTGGCCCTGAAAACGCACCGAGGGGTCCAGTTCAAACGCGGTGCCAGCCGCTTGCAGACGCAAGGCAAGCGCCTGCCAGTCGGGCAAATGCAGCACCACCCCGAAATGCGGCATCGGCACCATCTTGTCACCGACCTTGCCGGTCGCGGCGGTGGCCAAGGGCTCCCCGAGATGGAGGCTCAACTGATGGCCGAAGAAGTTGAAATCGACCCAGCTTTCGGTGCTGCGCCCTTCGGAACAGCCCAGAGTTGTGCCATAGAACACACGGGCGGCGGCAAGGTCGTGGACATTCAGGGCAAGGTGGAAGGGGGTCAGCATGGCGATCTCCGGCATCGGGGCGAGGTTAGCCGACGGTTCGAGGCAAGGAAAGGGCAGCAAACGGCCTGACCTTTTCCATTGCTCTGATCCGGCCCCTGCCCTAGCCTGCGGGCCATACCAGAGGAGGATTGAATGCAACAGGGTTTTGACACGCTGGCGATCCATGCCGGCACGGCGCCGGACACGGCGACGGGGGCGCGGCAGGTGCCGATCTATCAGACCACGGCCTATGTGTTTCGCGACAGCGACCACGCGGCGAAGTTGTTCAACCTGCAGGAAGTGGGTTACATCTATTCGCGGCTGACCAATCCGACGGTTTCCGCCCTGGCCAACCGGGTGTGTGCGCTGGAAGGTGGGGCCGGCGCGGTGTGCTGCTCGTCCGGTCATGCCGCCCAGTTGATGGCGCTGTTTCCGCTGATGCAACCGGGCTGCAATGTCGTCGCCTCGACCAGGCTTTATGGCGGGACGATCCAGCAGTTCACCAACACGATCCGCAAGTTCGGCTGGTCGGCCAAGCTGGTCGATTTCGACGACCCCAAGGCGATTGCGGCGGCGATTGACGACAAGACCCGGGCGCTGTTCTGCGAGACGATCTGCAATCCGGGCGGGGCGATTTCGGACCTTGATGCGATTGCGCGGGTGGCCAACCATGCCGGGCTGCCGCTGATCGTCGACAACACCACGGCGACGCCCTGGCTGTGCCGTCCCTTCGAGCATGGCGCGACGCTGGTGGTGCATTCGGCGACCAAATATCTGACCGGCAACGGCACCGTCACCGGCGGCGTGGTGGTGGACAGCGGCAAGTTCGACTGGTCGGCGTCGGGCAAGTTTCCGTCGCTGAGCGAGCCGGAGCCGGCCTATCACGGCTTGCAGTTTCATGCGGCCCTGGGGGCGATGGCGTTCACCTTCCACGCGACCGCCGTAGGCTTGCGCGACCTTGGCATGACGATGAACCCGCAGGGCGCGCATTACACGCTGATGGGGATCGAGACATTGTCCTTGCGGATGCAGCGCCATGTGGAAAACGCGCAGATCGTGGCCGAGTGGCTGGAGCAGGACCCGAGGGTGGAGCAGGTGTCCTATCCGG
>JAYTDA010000251.1:0-1577 GCA_043736155.1 Paracoccaceae bacterium
GGCCGATGCCAATACCGACTTTGTGGGCATCGACAACTATATGCCGCTCTCGGATTGGCGCGATGGCGATCAGCACCTTGATGCCCTGGCAGGCTGGCCTGCGATTTATGATCTGCCCTATCTGCGCGCCAACGTCGAAGGTGGCGAAGGCTTTGACTGGTTCTATGCTTCCGATGCCGACCGCACCGCCCAGACCCGGACGCCGGTCACCGACGGCGCCTATGGCAAACCATGGATGTTTCGGACCAAGGACATCCGCAGCTTCTGGCTGAACCAACACTTCAACCGCCCCGGCGGGGTGCAGAGCGGATCGCCCACGGCATGGGTGCCGCAATCGAAACCAATCGGCTTTACCGAAGCCGGGGCACCAGCGGTTGATCGTGGCACCAACCAGCCGAATGTGTTCTATGATCCGAAGTCCTCGGAATCCTTCCTGCCCTACTTTTCCCGGGGCTATCAGGATGACCTCGTCCAGCGCCGCTATATCGAAGCGCTCTATCCCTATTGGAATGATCCGGCCAAAAACCCGACGTCAGGTATCTATTCCGGCCGGATGATCGACGCGGCCGAAATCGCCATCTGGACATGGGACGCCCGGCCCTACCCGGCCTTTCCGGTGCGCTCGGATGTCTGGTCGGACATCGACAACTATCGCCTCGGCCATTGGCTGACCGGGCGGATCGGCGGCTGCGGGTTGGCAGAACTGGTCCGCGAACTCTGCCAAACCGGCGGCGTACCGCTGGACCTGATCGATGTGACGCAACTCGCGGCCACCGTGCCTGGTTATGCGATCACCGCCATCGAGAGCGCCCGGGCCTCGATCGCCCCCTTGGCACAGTTCTACGGCTTCGACGTCGTTGAGACTGGTGGGCAGTTGCGTTTTGTGCCCCGCGGCCGTCCTGCTGTGGCCCAAATCGCCGCCGACACGCTGGTGATCACCGATCGCAATGCCGAGGACATCAGCTTTACCCGCGCGCAGGAGACCGAATTGCCGCGCGCGTTGAAATGGCGCCTGCTGATGCCAGACGAGGATTATGGCGCGCTGTCGGTCGAGGCGCGGCGCATCACGGTCGACACCGCCCGGGTGCGGACGGAGCAGTTCCCGATCGTCTATCCCGCCGCATTGGCGGACCGCGCCGCCCGCCGGGCGCTTTACGAGGAATGGGTGGGCCGCGAGGACGCCGCCTTTGCCCTGCCACCGTCGCGGCTGGCGCTGGACCCGACCGACGTGATCCGCCTCGAACATGACGGTCGCACCCCGGATTATGTTCTGGCCCGGATTACCGACGGCGGCGCGCGGCGGATTGAGGCCAAGCGCACCGACCAGACCCTCTATGATCTACCACCGGGCCCGGAACGCACCCCGGCCTTCATCGCGCCGACGGTGTTCGGCCCTCCAGTCGCGATCCTGATGAACCTGCCGCAGCTTGCCGACGACATTCCTGCCCATCGCCCCTATGCCGCAGTCTTTGCAGCACCTTGGTATGGATCGGCGCTGATCTGGCGCAGCCCGTCCAGTGATGGCTTCACGGCGCTGGGCACAATCGGGCAACCTGCACGGCTCGGCACGCTGGCCT
>JAYTDA010000252.1:0-2348 GCA_043736155.1 Paracoccaceae bacterium
TGTTGTTCCAACCCGACAGCGCTGAACCAGACCGTCGAATATGCCCATTCCAAAGGCGTGCCGGTATTTTCCGGCATCGGCTATCTGACCAGCCCGTTGTCGGTGAATTCGTCGGCCAACTTTGTTGTCGGTGGCAACATGCTGGGCGACTGGATGGCGAACGAGATCGGCGGCAAGGGCAATGTGCTGGTGGTCGAAGGCATTCCCGGCACTTCGGCATCGGACAGCCAGAACGTTGGCATCCAGGCGGCTTTGGCGAAATACCCCGATGTCAAGGTCGTGGGGCAGATTGCGGGCATGTGGACCGATCAGGTGGCGCAAGCCGAGATTCAGAAATGGATGGCAACCAACCCGGGAGAACTGAACGGAATCATCATCCAGTCGGCTTCAGAGCTGGGTGCGGTGCGCGCGATGAAGCAGTCGGGCCGCGACATGGTGCCGATTACCATCGGGTCGGAACTGGGGGCGCTTTGCTTCTGGCGCCACAACCCGGATTTCATCTCCTCTGCCATTCATGCATGGCCGCCGGGCGATGATTTCGAACTGATCTGGAACATCATGATGCGCACGCTGCAAGGGCAGGGACCGAAGATCCAGTCGATCCTGGCCACGCCGCTGCCGATGACCAAAGACGAGATGCTTGCAGCAATCCCCGAAGATTGCAGCGAGGATTCCGACGGCTGGTATCATCCCGGCATCGAAGCCTGGGCGGGCAAGGCCTATCTGGACCAGTTCTTCCTGCGGCCAGCCGATCCCGAAGCCTACGATGCGGCGTCGCACCCGAAGCCGTGACCCAAGCCGAAACCGTGTGACGGACTGACCATCGGCTGCCGCGCCGCTTGTGCGTGGCAGCCGGATTTTCGCCAACTTTGGCCCCAAACTCTGGAAATCCAATGTCTGTGGTGTCGGTCGAAATATCTCAGGTCCGCAAGACCTTCGGCCCGACCGTGGCGTTGAGTGGGGTGTCGATGCGTGCCTATGAGGGCGAAGTGCATGCGATCATCGGCGGCAACGGCTCGGGCAAAAGCACGCTGGCCAAGGTGATTTCCGGCGTGCTGATCCCGGATGAGGGGCAAGTCGCCATTTTGGGCAAATCCGCCACCTCGCCGCATGAGGCGCGCGAACTGGGGATTGCCAATGTGTTTCAAGAGGTGCTGGTCGCCGACGAATGTTCGGTGCTGGACAACCTGTATCTGGGGGCGGACGGGCTGCTTGGCTCATCGGTCAGCCGCGAGGACCGCACTGCCCGCGCCTCGGCGCTGATGGCAGAACTGCTGGGCTTTGATCTTGATCTGGAAGTGCCTGCGGGCGAATTGCCGCTGTCGATCAAGCAATGGATCACCATCGGCCGGGCACTGCTGACCGACCCCAAGGTGCTGATCCTGGACGAATCCTCGGCAGCGCTGGATTTCGAGTCCACCGAACGTCTGTTCCGCAAAATGCGCGCGTTGACGCAGCGCGGCGCCTCGATCATGATCGTGACGCACCGGATTGCCGAGCTGGTCCGCATCGCCGACCGTGCCACCGTGCTGCGCGATGGCCGCACCGTCGGCACGCTGGAAAAGGATGAGATCACCGAGGCCCGGATCCTGGCGCTGATCGCCGGACCGGAACGCGAAAAGGCGCGAGGCACCCAAGGTTCAGCCGCCCGGTCTTCGGATACGCCGGTGCTGCGCATGGTGGATGCGCGGGTCTGGCCCGATGGTGCCGCCTTTGGCTTTACCCTGTTCCCCGGCGAAGTGGTGGGCATCACCGGGCTGGACGGGCAGGGGCAAGCCGAATTCGTGCGCGCCATCGCCGGGGTCGAGCCGCTGGTGTCGGGGCAGATCTTTGTGGTGCGCGACAAGGTTGCCGAAGCGGTGACAGACCTGCGATCAGCGCGGGAGAATGGCATCAGCTATGTCTCGGGTGACCGCAAGAAAGAAGGCATCTTTGCCAATCTTGGCATTTTTGAGAACCTGGCGCTGCCGACCTACCGGACCTACCGGGCGGGGGGCTGGCTGAACCTGATCAACCGCACCAAGCTGGGACCGATCTTCGAGTGGGAAACCGGCAAGCTGGCGGTCAAGATGGGCTCGCCGGATAACCTGATCACCTCGCTGTCGGGCGGCAATCAACAAAAAGTGCTGATCGCGCGGGCCTTTGCCGAAAAGCCGACGGTGCTGGTGCTGAATGACCCGGCGCGCGGGATTGATATTGGCGCGAAACTGGACCTGTACCGCAACCTGCGCGACTTTGCGGCGCGGGGTAATGCGGTGGTGTTCCTGTCGTCCGAGATCGAGGAATTCATGAACCTGTGTTCAAAGGTGCATGTGTTCCGCAACGGCGCGATTTCAGCGGATTTCGAC
>JAYTDA010000253.1:0-2772 GCA_043736155.1 Paracoccaceae bacterium
GGCTGGCTCGCCGGGATGCAGCGGCAGGCCGACGAGCTGGGCTATGAAATCATCGTGCGCGACCCGAACTGGAGCGTGGAGTCCGGCATTCAGGCGATCCAGTCCCTGATCGAGGAACAGCCCGACCTTTTGGTCATCCAGAACAATGACAACCGGTCCTACAACCGTCTGGTCCAGCAGGCGCTGGCAGCGGGCATTCCGACCATTCAGGTGCAACAACGGGTGGCCACACCGTCGGATGCCTATGTCGGCCCCGACTGGTATGATATTGGCCGCCGCACCGCTGGCGCGCTGGTCAGCGCCTGCGGCGAGGGCACTTCGGGCAAGATAGCCGTGGTCGAAGGCGCAACCGCCTCGCCCGCGTCGATGCTGATGCTGGCCGGGATCAACGATCTGGTGGCGGAAAGCGCAGGGGTCACCATCGTCTCCAGTCAGGCGGCGGATTGGGACGCATCAAAGGCGTTCGCGATCACCTCGACCGTGCTGCTGCAGCACCCGGATCTGTGCGGTATCGCGGGCTTTTGGGATGTGGCCGATACCGGCACCGCCGGTGCGATCCGCGAGGCCGGGCTGGAGGGCAAGGTGGTGCTGGCGACCTCCGGCGGCGGCAACCGCGAGGCTGGTTGCGACCGCGTCGCCTCGGGTGAGTTCAGCGTTTACCACAGCTACAATGTGGCAGGGCAGGCCCGCGACCTGAACGCCGCGATCAAGATGCTGTTGCAAGCCAATATCGAGGCGGGCAGTGCGCCGTTTGCGCTGATCAGCCCGCTGTTGCAGATCACCAAAGCCAACATGACGCCGTCGTCCTGCTGGACGCTGGATGAGCTTGCCCAGATGGGCGGCTGATCTTTTACGACCACGGGCGGGCCAAAGTCGGGCCCGCCCCCCCTTTCCCACCGTTACCCCGAGGCAGGCATGGCAAGCGATTTCCTGACGCGCTGGCGTTACAGGCTGGTTCCCGACAAGATCGTGGGCGAGATCCTGTCGAAGAACTGGATCGACAGCGCCATCCCGTTTCTGTTCCTGTTCGCGGCCATCGCGATTTTCGGCACGCTGATCGACAACATGTTCACGGCGGGCAGCGTCGGTGGCCTGTCGCGGACCATCGGCGAATATCTGTTGATCGGGCTTGGTCTGACCATCGTGGTGATGGCGGGCGGGATTGATCTGTCGATCGGCTCGGTTTTCGCGCTGGCCAACCTGATGATGCTGGCCCTGGGCGGCGTGCTGGGCTGGCCGGTGGGGCTGGCGGCCCTGGCGGTGCTGGCGACGGGCGGACTGATCGGCCTCGCCAACGGGCTGTTGATCGGCTACCTGCGGCTGCGGGCGTTTCTGACCACGCTGGTGATGCTGATCATCGTCCGTGCCGTGGTGGATACGCTGCTGCTGGCCTACACATCCGAAATCTCGTCGACCGAGATCATCACCCCGGTCTGGGATTTCCTCGCCTTTGGCACCGTGCTGGGCATGTCGGCCAGCTTCTGGACCGCCATTGGGCTGGCGGTTCTGGCCCATGTATTCCTCACGCGGCTGCGCCCCGGCTGGCATATTCTGGCGGTGGGCGGGTCGCGCCGCGCTGCGCATAACGCCGGGATCAACGTGCGCCGCACGATTTGCCTGACCTATGTCGCCTCCAGCATGCTGGCCGCTGCGGCGGGGATCTTTTATGCCGCCCGGCTGGCCAGCCTTGGCAATGATACCGGGCTGGGGCTGGAAATCACCATCCTGACCGCGGTCGTGCTCGGCGGCACCAGTCTGGGCGGCGGGCGTGGGTCGATGTTCAAGACGGTGCTGGGCGTCATCATCGTCGTCATCATCACCAACAGCCTGATCCGGCTGGGCCTGCGCTCGGGCGCATCCTCGCTGGTCCTTGGGACGATCCTTCTGATTGCCGTGGCGATCGACGTGCGCTGGGTCAAGAACCGCGCCAAACTGCTGGCGCGGTCCTATGTCTCACCCACCTACTTTGCCCTGCCGTCGCTGCTGCCGGTCAGCCGGGACCCGGCGTCGCCCTATGCGATCAACGATCTGCTGTCGGTGGCCGAACCCATTGGCGTGGGCCAGGTTGACGGGCCCGAGGATGTGATCCTTGACGCGGAAGGTAACCTGTATTGCGGCAGCCGCGACGGCGATATCATCCGTTTCCTCGCCCCCGACCACAAGACACGCGAGGTTTATGTTCATATCGGCGGGCAGACCCTCGGGCTGGCGTTTGACCGGGACGGCAGCCTGTTGTGTTGCGTCGGTGGCATGGGGCTTTACAAGGTCACGACCGACCGGCAGGTCATCAAGCTGTCGGATGAAACCACCCGTTCTTGGTTGTCGATTGTGGATGACAGCCGGATGCGGCTGGCCGACGATCTTGACATTGCCCCGGACGGGCGGGTGTTCTTTTCCGAAGCGACGATCCGCTATGAAATGCACGACTGGATCATCGACGCCCTCGAAGGGCGCGGTAACGGGCGGATCATCTGTTACGATCCGCGCGATGGCACCTCCCGCACGGTTCTGTCGGGGCGGCAGTTCCCGAACGGGATCTGCATGGTGCCTGACGGTGTGTCCTTCCTGTTCGCCGAAACCTGGGGCTGCCGGATCAGCCGGTTTTATTATGACGGGCCAAACAAAGGCCGTGTCGACAGCGTGATCGCCGACCTGCCGGGCTACCCCGACAACATCAACCTCGCCTCGGATGGCAATTTCTGGTGCGGCATCATCGGGATGCGGGCACCGGCCTTTGATCTGGCGCAAAAGATGCCGGGCTTTCGCCGCCGC
>JAYTDA010000254.1:0-1593 GCA_043736155.1 Paracoccaceae bacterium
AATAAAGGCAAAGCAGGCTGCGGCAAGCCGCTTGTCCGCGGCTTCAGCACCGGGATGACAACATGATACTGGGTATCGATCTGGGCACCTCGATGGTGAAGGCAGCACTATTTGCGCCGGATGGCACGTGTGTTGCCGTGGCCTCGCGGCGCAGCAGCCCGCAATCGCTGGGCAGCGGGCGGATCGAACAAGATTTCGAAGAAATCGTCACAGCCGTTGGCGAAGTGGTGGCCGAGGCCTGTGCTGGCAGCCCTGCCCCCGCCGTGATTGGCATAACCGGGCAAAGCGATGGCCTCTGGTTGCTGGATGATCAGGCGCGCGGGGTGCGGTCAGCCGTGTCGTGGCTGGATGATCGCGGCAATCCCTACCTTGAAGGCTGGATCGCCAGTGGCGTGTTCGACGCAGTGTTCTGTCGCAATGCCAACGCAATCTTTTCGGGCAGCCACGCACCGCTGATGGCCGCCCTGATGGACAGTGACCCGGATGCGCTGGCGCGCGCCCATACGGCGAGTTATCTGAAAGACGGCATCCTGCAGCGCCTGACCGGAGCGCGCGTGACGGACGCATCAGACGCATCGCTGCCTTTCCTGGACATCCAGTCCCGTGATTATGACCCCGAGATTTTGCGCCTGCTGGGTCTTGGCAGCCTGCGACGGCTGCTGGCACCTGTGATGCCAGCGCCAGGTCAGGCCTTCCCCATGAACGCGGCGGGGGCTGCTCTGACCGGGCTGCCCGAGGGTGTGCTGGTCCATGCAGGTCCGTTCGATCTGGTTGCCTGCCCGATCGGCGCAGGCGTGCGCGAAGTGGGCGACGGCCTGATCATCATCGGCACCACGCTGGCCTGCGAAGTGTTGACCGACCGTATCGATACCTCGGCCGATCCGGTGGGTATGACGTTATGCATGCCCGACGCTGGCCGTTGGATCCGGTCAATGCCTGCCACCGTGGGCACGGCCACGCTGGATTGGGTGCTGGAACTGGTGGGTGCTACCCACGCGCAGGTTGACAGCCTGTTGGCGCAAAGCCGCCCCGGTGCCAATGGCGCAACTGCGCTGCCCTTCTTTTCGGCCACGGGTGAACGCGCGCCTTTTGTTGAAGTGCGCGCTCGGGGCCAGCTTTCGGGTCTCAGCACGGCAACGACGAAATCCGACTTGGTAATGGCGGTCTGCGAATCCGTCGCCTATGCCGCGCGCCACTGCATCGAAGCGGCGGGGCTGACGGGTCGGGTGTCGGTCTGTGGCGGCGGGTCGAACTCGCAGACATGGAGCCAGATGGTTGCCGATGTCCTGCAACGCCCCCTTCACGTGGCCCGCCGCCCCGAAGTTGGCGCGCGCGGGGCGGCCATCGCCGCAATGGATGTGGCGGGCATTGCCTATGACGCCCTCGCTTGGACGGCCTCTGAACAGGTGATCGAGCCGCGCCGCGAAACTGCCCAGCACTACAAGGCGGGTTTCGCGCGATATCTCGACACAGTGGCAGCGGCGCGGTCACTGTGGAACCGCGACACGTCACAAGATTAAGGAAACGACATGGCCCGCGATCTGACCAATCCCGATCAGCGACACCCGGAAAAGGCGAACCGCGCCGAGACCC
>JAYTDA010000255.1:0-11983 GCA_043736155.1 Paracoccaceae bacterium
CCCGCCTCAGCGTCCGGTGAAAGTCGCGGCAGGTTGGCTGCAAGGGCCGTTGGTATTACATGTCGGATGTCGGATGTCGGATGTCGGATGCAGGGCTGCGGCACTGCCACTCGGCGACCTCTTGCCCCTATGCGTCGAAAAACGGCTCGATCTGCGCCACGATCACCGCGTTTTCGCGCAAGGCACGGTCCATCAGCGCCCGCTCTTCGTCATCGATCTCTTCGCCATCGGCCAGGCGTTCGGCCAAGGTGCCATAGCCCGAAACATCCAGTGGCGACAGATCCGCCTGTTTCAGCACCGCGACGCATTCGCGCACCGCCTCTGCCTCATCGACACCCGAGGCATAGCACATCAGCGCCGCCCCGGTGGCCCCTTCGGGCAAACCATCACCGGGGCCGCGACCAACCTCGACCAGCAGGGTAAAGACCTGCTGCGGGCGTTTCGGCTTTTCGGGGCTGTTCGGGGCGATGCTGTCTGTCATGGCTGAACCGCCGTCCCGGGCTTGACCCGGGACCTCCTGCTATCTGCGATCAATCCCGCAGCAATTCGTTGATCGAGGTTTTCGACCGGGTCCGGGCATCGACCCGTTTCACGATCACCGCGCAATACAGATGGATCCCGCCCTTCGATGGCATCGACCCCGCCACCACCACCGACCCGGCGGGCACTTCGCCATAGGTCACGCTGCCAGTTTCGCGGTCGACGATCTTGGTCGACTGGCCGATGAACACCCCCATCCCCAGCACCGATCCTTCGCGCACAATGCAGCCCTCCACCACTTCCGACCGCGCCCCGATAAAGCAATTGTCTTCGATGATGGTCGGCCCCGCCTGCATCGGTTCCAGCACACCGCCGATGCCGACACCGCCCGACAGATGCACGTTGCGCCCGATCTGGGCACAGGACCCCATGGTGGCCCAGGTATCGACCATGGTGCCTTCGCCGACATGCGCCCCCAGATTGACGAAACAGGGCATCAGCACCACACCCTTGGCGATATGGGCGGAATGGCGCACCACCGAGCCATGCACGGCGCGGAAACCGGCGGCGCGGAATTCATCCTCGCCCCAGCCCTTGAACTTGCTGTCAACCTTGTCCCACCAGCCGCCGCCCTGGGCACCGCCGGACTGATGTTCCAGATCGCGCAGGCGAAACCCCAGCAGCACCGCTTTCTTGGCCCACTGGTTGACCTGCCAGGTGCCATCGGCCTGCCGTCTGGCCACCCGCAAGGTGCCCTTGTCCAGCGCCTCCAGCGTCGCTTCCACCGCGTCGCGGGCGACGCCTTTGGTGGCGGGTGACAGGCTGTCCCGGGCGTCCCATGCCTGTTCAATGGCGGCTTCTAATGCGGCGTTCGACATGGGTCCCCCAAAATCTCTGGTCTGGCTTTGGCAGAGCCTATAGACCTGCCGGGCCAACCGCGCAATCCGAAGGCTGTTCCTGATGAATGACGACTCCTCTTTGCCCAACCGCGCCCACCCGTTCCGCGACAGCCAGCAGGATGCGGTGACGGCCCGCGACATTCCCGATACCCCGCAAACCCGCGCCCCGGCTTACCGTCTGGCCTTTGCCGATGATGATTTCATGACCCGCGAAGAGCTGCGCCCGGTGCGGTTGCAGCTGGAGCTGCTGAAACCGCAGATGATGCTGGATGAGGCGGGGATCATTTCCACCGTCGTGCTGTTTGGCGGTGCCCGGATCAAGGCCGAAGGCTCGGAAAACCCGGGGCTGGATGCCCTGACCCCCTACTATGAACAGGCCCGCCGCTTTGCCAGGTTGATGACGGAACGCTCCAACGGCTCAAAGGGCCGCGAAAACGTCATCATCACCGGCGGTGGCCCCGGTGTGATGGAGGCAGGCAACCGCGGTGCCGCCGAGGCAGGCGGCATTTCCATCGGGCTGAACATCGTGTTGCCGCATGAACAGGCCCCCAACCCCTATGTCACCCCCAATTTCTGTTTCAACTTCCACTATTTCGCGATCCGAAAAATGCATTTCCTGATGCGGGCCCGCGCCATCGTGGTGTTTCCCGGCGGCTTTGGCACCCTGGATGAAATGTTCGAGGCGCTGACCCTGATTCAGACCAAGCGGATGCAGCCGCTGCCCTTTTTGCTGTTCGGCCGCAGCTTTTGGGACACGGTGATCAACTGGCAGGCGCTGGCCGATGCCGGAACCATTTCCCGCCAGGACCTTGATCTGTTCCACTATGTTGAAACCGCAGAACAGGCGGTGGCGGCGATAGATGGCTGGAAAGATCGGATGGGGTCGCAAGGGTGAGTGAATAGGGGGCAACCAGCCCGCCGCGCGCCCCCTTCACCCCGCGCTTACCCGCCCCGGCGTTTCCTGCCGCAGTCCCCATTGCAAGGCGCGCCAGAATGCACCCGATCCTGCACATTCCCACCGACCAGATCGACCCCCACGCCCTGCTGCGCGACCGTACCGCGCTTGACGCCACGGCGCTGGCCGACCTTGCCGCCTCCATCGTCCGCGACGGCCTGCGCCAACCGGTCGAGGTCTGGCGCCTTGCCGACCCCACGCCGCACCACCGCTACGGCCTGATTGCCGGTCTGCGTCGCCTCACCGCCCATCAGCACCTTGCCCGCACCAACCCCGCCTTTGCCACCATCGCGGCCTTCCTGCGCACCCCCGCCGACATCCCCGACGCCATGGCCGCGATGATCGCCGAAAACGAGATCCGCGCCGACCTCTCGCCCTGGGAACGCGGCCTGCTGCTGGCCACTGCCGTCGCCGAGGGCCTGTTTTCCACGCTCGATCAGGCCGTGGCAGCGCTCCACCCCACCGCCACCCGGCAAAAACGCGCCCGCCTGCGCACCCTCGCCATGGTGGCGGAGGAGTTCGAGGGCTGCTTTGCCACCCCCGAACGGCTGACACTGGAGCAGATCGAACGCCTGGCAACCTGCCTGCGCGGTGGCCTGACCGACCTGATCCACCACATCCTGCTGCAAAACCGCGACGCCCCGCTGCCAACCCAATGGCGCACCCTGATCCCGACGCTGACCGAGGCCTTCACCCCCGACCCCGACCCCACCTCCGGCAAACCCACCCGCCCCCGCCGCATGCTGCAACTGAAACAGGGCCTGACGATCCGCCGGGAGAAAAGCCGGACCGGCTGGTCGTTGCACTTCACCGGCCCCGAAGCGCGCAGCGGCGCGCTGATCGACGATGTGATCGACAAGGTGGAGGAGTGGTTTCAACGGTGAGGGGGGGTATTCCTCCCAAGCACCCGATGAAATAGGCCCTTGCCAGCAAACCTCCTGCACCGCCCGTCACCATTTCCCATCCTGTTGCATCAGAGGGCGGTGCCCGTCCGCCGGGTGGGCACGCCAATGCCGGGTTTAGGCGCTTTATGGTTCCGCACCCCCGGTAGACTTTCCTTGCCGTGACGCCGCAGGGTGCCCGCCCGTCGTGCTGAAAGCACGCCTCCGGCGTGACGGGGTGGACGGGCACCGCCCGGCGGGCTACGCCCTTGATTCCGGGCGAAGAAGGGCGGTGCGGCGGGCTGATCGACGACGTGTTCGACAAGGTGGAGGAGTGGTTTCAGAGGTGAGGGGGGGGTCTATTTTTCAAGAGCACCAAGCCGGAGCGGGATGGGCCATGAACGACTCTTCGCCACGGGCGGCCTTTACGACCGCCGTTCCCAAACCTTGCCGTGACAAAGGGCGGTGCCCGTCCGCCGGGTGGGCACAGCAATGCCGGGTTTGGGTGCTTTATGGTTCCGCACCCCCGGTAGACTTTCCTTGCCGTGAAATCACAGGGTGCCCGCCCGTCGTGCTGAAAGCACGCCTCCGGCGTGACGGGGCGGACGGGCACCGCCCGGCGGGCTACGCCCTTGATTCCGGGCGAAAAAGCGAGCAGCGGCGGGTTGATCGACGACGTGATGGACCAGGTGGAGGAGTGGTTTCAGCGGTGAGGGGGGGCCATTCTTCAAAAGCAGCAGGCTGGAATGGGTTGAACCTGGAAAGAAACTTGCAATGCGCCTCCTTCGCCACCGCCATTCTCTCATCCTGTTGCAACAAAGGGCGGTGCCCGTCCGCCGGGTGGGCACGCCAATGCCGGGTTTGGGCGCTTTATGGTTCCGCACCCCCGGTAGATGTTCCTTGCCGTGACGCCGCAGGGTGCCCGCCCGAGGGGGCGGACGGGCACCGCCCGGCGGGCTACTCCCTTGATTCCGGGCGAAGAAGAATAACGAATGGCCTTGGTTCCCCCTTAACTTATCCTGTTCGAGAGCGCCTGAGTACAAGGTCTTGCCACATGGGGGGGCAAAGCCATATTGCCTCATGCGTCTAAAGCAGCGACCGGCTCTCTGGCCGTAAACCCGCAGCGACGCGCTACATTATGACCTGATGAACGAGGTCGAGAATCATTTTCAAGGGAGAGGGGCAACGGAGGTTGAGCAATAAATATTCTCAATGGAAAGTAGTCATCAGCGATGTAATTTGGTTGCCCTCAAACCCTGAAATCTAATTACAGGTTTTTAATCTGTGCAATGATTTGAGTATTTTCATTTAACTCCCCGCGCAAGCTTTTCTCCCTGGCATAAAGTACACGAATTGCCTCGACAAAATAGCCCTTGATCGTTGCGCTACCGTTAGATAAGTACGGCGGAGTATTCGCGTGTGCAATATGTCCACGATCAACAAAAAGCTGTTTAAGCACCGCTTCGTTCCCATACTTCAGAATTTGAGGATGCTTGGTTAGATTTCTAATAGGGTCATTGTGTATTACTTGGTTCTTCATTCGTCTCATTTCATTTTCAGCTGCCTCCAAGGACAATGCCAATAAGAGTGCGGCGGTCACGTCATCGAAGGAGAAGAATTTCTCCAAGGCGTCGCAGAACAGGCTATTGGCTTGATCGTCCGGAAAGGAGGACGACGCCATCGACGAGAGGTAATTCCAATGCGGAGGCCCAACTGCCTTTTCTAGACCCATGAAGAGAAATTGCGCTTGCATTGGATGCATTGGAGTGCCATCCGGAAGGATATCAGTCGGCTCAAAGTTCTCTGAAACGTCGGACAAATACCTCGCCCCAAGATCAAATGGATTGTCTCTGCCTAAGAGCCACCATTGAAATGTCAGGGACCGAACACGTGCGAGAAATTTTCTTTGCACTTCTAGTGCTCGGCGCATTTCCCCAAACACATCAATTCGAAGACCGTGTCCTCGAAAGATCTGTATTTTTCGGTTATGATTCACTGAGTAGACGAATCCAGTGACTGTTTCGTATTTGATTCGTTGCGCAAACTCCACATCGTCTTTTCCGACAGGCACATAGATTACCTCTGAAAGAATTTCTGGTCCGCGTCCGCTGGCAATTTGAGAGGGCGGATATATTCGAAAGTCTGGTCCGATCAAAACTTTATGGAGGTCTGTCGAAAACAAAATTGGGCTGTTCAACTCAAAGAAATATGTTTGCCAGTGCCTACTTGAAGCAAGTGGGGGCTCGTCTTGGGTCTGCGAATTCCCTTCCTGACTTCCCTTCGAAGACCGCACTCCCCAAAGTGAAAAGATCTCTCTTTCGAGGCGGAGTTCTATTACGCCATCACGTGTTCCACTCATCTTCGGCACCTTCTCAGCAAGCCCGCCCCTCTCCAAGTCATACAAGCATGGCGTAATTAGGAGTTCACGTAGCGAGCCGTAGGGTGGGCGAAACCCACCATTGCTATCCGCCGCTCCGGCGCAAGGTGGGTTAGAAACCCACCCTACCTCAATCGACACTCCCCCAACCCTTACCAAACCCCTAACGCACCCCACCTAACCCCTTGATTTCCCACAACCCCATCTCCGTCCCGCCCCGGGACATCACCCCCACCACACGCCCCGTGGGATATTTTCAAACGGAAAATGGAGGGGTCAATGGATTTCCTGTACCTACAGGATTGATCTGGCGGTCACTTCAATCGCATGCAGAAGGTTCGCAGCCGAGGAGCGCGGGCCGTAGAGTGTGACCTCGGACCGGGCGCGTTTGATCAGGTAGCAGCCAAGGTGGTCGATGACGGTGCGGCTGGCATGGAGGGTTGGGGCGGCGGCGATGTCGAGGTTGGTCAGGCGCTCCAGCAGGGGTGTCAGGGTGGCGGCGGCGATGTCGAACCGCACCCAGGCGTCGGTTTGTTCGGTAACCGAGGCGGCGTCGCCGAGGGCGGTTTTCAGCTGCGCCGCGATATCCTGATGGCTGGCAAAGGCGGCCTCGGCAAACCACATGTCGGGGGCGACCCAGAAGGCGCTGTAGGGCGTGCCGGTTTCGGCGCGGGCGGGCGGCGGCAGCGGCAATCCGGCGGCGCGCGCCGTCCGGGCCAGATCATCGCCCCGGCCGCGCCGCGTTGCCACCGACGCCAGCGCCACATCGCAGCGTTCGGTGATCAGGTACGGGCCAATCTGGATATCTTCGGGCACGCCGTGGCCCAGCGCCGTCAGGGGTTTGAGGATCAGATCAGCCACGCAGACGCCCTCCATCCGGGTCAAGGAAGTGCGGCGACACGATCTCTACTGCGGTATCGGTCTGGTTCATGAAATTGACCGCCCGCATCTTTTGGCCGATCCTGTCCCCGCCGCCTTTCAGATAGCCCAGCGCGATGGAACTGCCCAGATGGGGCGAATGGACCACCGATGTCAGCCAACCGCCATCGTTGGCCGCAACCGGTGCCGCGCCGGTTTCAAGGAAATGGCTGCCAGCCGACAGCGCCACCGACTTGTCCACCGGCACCACCCCGACCAGTCGGTAGCCGCCGGGGTTCACCATCCCCTCGCGCTGCGACAGGGCCACACCGATCGCATCCTTTTTGCGGCTGACCATCTTTCCCAGCCCCATGTTCAGCGCCGAGGACTGGCCGTTCAGCTCATTGCCCGCGACATGGCCCTTTTCCACCCGCATCACCCCCAGCGCCTCGGTGCCATAGACCACGGCTTCAAACTCCGCCCCTGCATCCATCAAAGCCCGGATCAGCGCGTCGCCATAGCGGGTCGGCACCGCCACCTCGTACGCCAGTTCACCGGAAAAGCTGATGCGGAACAGCCGGGCGCGCAGACCGCGAACCGTCACATTGCCCGCCGCCATATAGGGGAATGCGGCGTCAGAGATATCCTGATCCACCAGCTTTTGCAGCAGGAGCCGCGCATTCGGCCCCGCCACCGAATATTGCGCCCAGGCTTCGGTGGTCGATATCAGCTGCACATCCAGATCCGGCCACAGGCATTGGCGGCAAAATTCCAGATGTCGGAACACTGGCACCGCGTTGGCGGTGGTGGTGGTCATCACATATTCATCGTTCCCCAGCCGCGCCGTGGTGCCATCGTCAAACACCATGCCGTCTTCGCGCAGCATCAGGCCATAGCGGCATTTGCCGACGGGAAGGGTAGAGAAGGTGTTGGCATAGACCCGGTCAAGCAACGCCCCGGCCTCGGTGCCCTGGATGTCGATCTTGCCCAGCGTCGTCACATCGCAGATCCCGACCGATTTGCGGGTTGCCAGCACCTCACGGTCCACCGACTGCCGCCAATGTGTCTCACCGGGGCGCGGCAGCCATTGGGTGCGCAGCCAGTTGCCGACTTCGACAAACACCGCGCCCTGTTCGGCGGCCCAGGCGTGGCTGGGGGTCAGGCGGAACGGCTTGAAATCGCGGCCCTTTGAGCGGCCAGCCAAGGTACCCAAAGCAACCGGGGTATAGGGCGGTCGGTAGAGGGTGGTACCGGTTTCGGGGATGCTGCGGCCGGTCAGGTCCGCCATCACCGCAAGGCCTACGACATTGCCGGTTTTGCCCTGATCTGTCGCCATGCCAAGGGTGGTGTAGCGTTTCAGATGTTCGACCGATCTGAACCCTTCCTGATGCGCCAGCCGCACATCCTTGAGCGTCACATCGTTTTGCAGGTCGATCCAGGCGCGACCTTTGCCGCCGGGTACGTACCACAGCGCGGTGATGTGGACTGGTGCATCTTCTGCCCTTGGCAGTTCAGCGGCTGTCGCCGCAATGCCAAGGCTTTCCAGCGCCGCCAGCGCCTGCACCTGCCCGGTAACCAATGCCGCATGGGTCGACAGCTGCCCATTGGCGGCCCCGGCAGAGGTCAGACCGACCGGCCCGCCGTCGCCGGGGACAAAGGCGGCAATCGCCGCCTCCCAGACCGGGCGGGACCGGTGGTGCGAGGTGATGTTGACATTGGGGTTCCAGCCGCCGGAAACGCCAAGGGCCGTGACCTTGATCTGTTCGACCTTGCCATTGGCTTGGCGCACGGTGATCGCGGTCAACCCCAGTGTGCCGCTGCTGTCCACCACTTGGGCGCCGCAGAGATGGCGGATACCGGGCAACAAGGCACCGCCCTCGCGGCTGTCGATCACCGCCACCACATCGACGCCTTTGGCCGCCAGATCGGTGGCGCTGCGCAAGCCATCGTCATTGTTGGTGAAAACCGCCACCCGGTCCCCCACCGCCACACCCCAGCGGTTGGCATAGGCGCGCAAGGCACCTGCCAGCATGATCCCGGGGCGGTCGTTGTTTTCAAAGGCAACCGGGCGTTCGGTGGCACCGCCGCAGTTGATGGCATGGCGCGAATAGATGCGCCACAGGGTCTGGCGGACTTTTCCGGGCAGCGGTTCTGGCAGATGGTCGGATACCCGTTCGACGGCGCTGTAAATCCCGTGGTCAAACGCCCCGGCAATGGTGGTGCGGGGCAGCAGGCGGACATTGGGCAATGACCCAAGCTCCGCCACGACGCTTGCCGCCCAATCCGCCCCGGTCTGGTCGCCGATGCCATGGGTTTCGGCGTTCAGCCGGCCCCCCATGCGGAAATCCTCATCCGCCAGGATCACCCGTGCCCCGGCGCGGCCCGCCGTCAGTGCCGCCATCAACCCGGCAGGACCGGCCCCGATCACCAACAGGTCGCAATGCAGATAGCCCTTGTCATAGGCGTCCGGGTCGTCCAGCCGCGACATCGAGCCCAGACCGGCAGCGCGGCGGATCAGCGGTTCATACAGCTTTTCCCAGAAGCTTTTCGGCCACATGAAGGTTTTGTAATAAAACCCGGCGGTCAGAAAGGCGTTGAAGCGGTCATTGATCGCCAAAGCGTCGAACTGCAGGCTGGGCCAGCGGTTCTGGCTGCTGGCTTCCAGCCCGTCAAACAATTCGGCGACGGTGGCTCGGGTGTTGGGTTCAGTCCGCGCCCCAGTGCGCAATTGCACCAGCGCGTTCGGCTCCTCTGACCCCGCCGATATCGGGCCGCGCGGGCGGTGGTATTTGAAGCTGCGACCCATCAGGCGGACGCCGTTGGCGAGCAGTGCCGAGGCGAGGGTATCGCCGGGGTGGCCAAGGTACGCGATGCCGTCAAAGGTGAAACGCAGGGTCTGGCTGCGGTCGATCTGGCCGGTGTCAGACCGACCGGGAGGGATGCGGTTGCTTTGGGTCATTTTGAACGGCCCTCGTGGCGGGCGACATCGCGGGCAAGTTCAACCTGCGTGATCTCATGGGTGACGGTGTTGCGGGTCACCACCAGCCACGACCGGTCACCCTGTTCATGATACCACAGTTCGCGGTGCAGACCGGCGGGGTTGTCGCGCAGGTAGGCATAGGCGTGCATGTCGTCGATGCTGGCGGTCAGACCATCGGGGCGGCGGATCAGGCTGGCATCACCCAGATAGACGAATTCCTGCGCGTCGCGGGGGCCGAGGATCGGGTGGTTGATGATCATGTGATGTCGTCTCCAGTCGGGCAGGAGTCAGTGGTTGTGACGCTCGATCTGGCTCTGAAACGTAGCCAGTCGGAAGTCTGAGCGGGATCAGGCGATCTTCCGGGGGAAGATCGACCCCGATCACAGGGACAAAAGTGCCGCTGGACCAGTGACGCAAGAAACCGTGGAGGGCGGCACCTGCCCCGGCGGGTGCGAAGCACCTGCCGTCGTGCCGCAGGCACGCCTCCGGCGTGACGGGGGGGCAGGCGCTGCCCAGTCCTTGGGGGACCGGGGGTGACGCGGCGCCGTTGCTCTGCGGCAGACCCGATGGGGCCTGCCGTTGAAACGCCGGGATCACCAAGGGTCATCTTGATCCATCCTCTCAATGCAGGTTCGGTGTGGCGCCCTGGCCTTTTTCGTCGATCATCAACCCCTTGAGAAAGCGGTCAAACCGATAGGCCGTGGCGGTTGCATGTGGTTGGTCGGTGGCCAGCAGATGGGCAAAGCACCAGCCGCTGGCCGGGGTAGCCTTGAAGCCGCCGTAACACCAGCCGCCGTTGAAATACAGGCCCTCAATCCCGGTGCGGTCGATGATCGGGGAGCCGTCCATCGACATATCCATCACTCCGCCCCAGGCCCGCAGCAGCCGCGCCCGGCCGATCATCGGCATCAGCGCCATGCCGCCTTCGGCCACATCTTCGATCACCGGCAGATTGCCGCGCTGGGCATAGGAATTGTAGCCGTCGATATCACCGCCAAACACCAGCCCGCCCTTGTCGGACTGGCTGACGTAAAAGTGCCCGGCACCAAAGGTCATCACGCCGTCAATCAGCGGCTTCAACCCTTCGGAAACAAAGGCCTGCAACACATGGCTTTCAATCGGCAGTCGTATCCCGGCATGGGCCATGACCCGTGACGATGACCCCGCCACTGCCACCCCGACCTTTGTCGCACCAATATAGCCGCGCGAGGTTTCTACCCCCAGAATCCGGCCCTGTTCGATCCGCATCCCGGTCACTTCGCAATTCTGGATCAGATCAACGCCCCGGCTGTCAGCCCCCCGCGCATAGCCCCAGGCCACCGCATCGTGGCGCACTGTACCGCCGCGGCGCTGCATGATCGCGCCTTTGATCGGAAAGCGGGCATTGTCGAAATTGAGAAACGGGTATTTCGCCCGGACCTGCGCCTGGGTCAGCAGTTCGGCATCGGCCCCGTGCAGCACCATGGCATTGCCGCGCCTTGTGGCGGCGTCGCGGGCGGCATCGGTGTGGAACAGGTTGATGATGCTGCGCTGGCTGACCATGGCGTTGTAGTTGAAATCCTGTTCCAGCCCTTCCCACAGTTTCAGGCTGAATTCATAGAACGGCTCATTGCCATCCAGCAGATAGTTCGACCGGATGATCGTGGTGTTACGCCCGACATTGCCGCCGCCAAGCCAGCCCTTTTCCAGCACCGCAATCCGCGCCTGCTTGAACTCTTTCGCCAGATAATAGGCGGTGGCCAGACCATGCCCGCCACCGCCGACGATGATGTAATCATACGACGACTGCGGCTCAGGGTCGCGCCATTGCGCGGTCCAGCCCCTGTGGCCTGTCAGCGCTTCCCGAAGGATGCGAAAGCCGGAATAGCGCATGCTGCCTCCTTGTATCTCCGGCCCTGTGTAGCGTGGAACGCGGCGGGTCAATAGCGCGATTTCCGCCATGTCTGCAGCGGTTTCCGCCGTCAGCGGCTTTGGCACAGCTTTCTGTGACACCGGCACGGGCTGTTTGCGAACGGCTTGCATCGGCGGTCTGGGCCACCCATCATTTCCCGCCTTTCCGGGCCGCCGCCTCGGCGGTTGCTGTCTGGTGCGCCCCGGCGTAGAACCGGCGCCAACAGCGGGGAGCCTGCCATGAATCCGGACATTGCACGACCAAAACCAGTCGTTCTGTGCATTCTTGACGGTTGGGGCCACCGTGAAGATCCGACCGCCAATGCCGTCGCTTTGGCCGCTACCCCGACCTGGGACCGGATCATGGCCACCTGCCCGCACGCTCTGCTGACCACCCATGGCCCCGATGTCGGTCTGCCACGCGGGCAGATGGGCAATTCCGAAGTGGGTCACACCAATATCGGCGCAGGCCGGGTGGTGGCGATGGATCTGGGGGCGATCGATCTGGCGGTGGAACAGGGGTCCTTTGCCCTGAACACCCAATTCCGCGGCTTTATCGCGGCGCTGCAGGCCAGCGGTGGCACCGCGCATCTGATGGGGGTGGTGTCGGATGGCGGGGTCCATGCCCATATCAGCCACCTGATCGCCGCCACTGTGGCGATT
>JAYTDA010000256.1:0-23505 GCA_043736155.1 Paracoccaceae bacterium
GGCGTTTCTTTATTCTTGACCATGCCGGGGCAGGGTGAGGGATGTCAAGTTACATCCGCCCGAAACAGCCCGGAGCGTCCGTGTTTCTCACGGTTACTCTGGCCGACCGGGGGAGTGACCTCTTGGTGCGGGAAATTCAGACCTCGCGCGAGGCGGTGCGGGTGACGCGGGCGGAACGCCGATTTGGGATCGCGGCCTGGGTGGTGTTGCCCGATCACATGCATTGTGTCTGGCGGTTGCTGGAGGGGGACCACGATTTTTCGGTGCGGATCGGGGCGATCAAGGCGCGGTTTTCGATGGCCGTGCGTAGGGCGGGGTTCACCCCGCCGTTGCCCGAGTCCCGTAGGGCGGGGTTCACCCCGCCGTTGGTGGTGAGCATCGGAGGGCCGTTGCCGGATGATGGTGGCCAGGGTGGCGGGGTGAACCCCGCCCTACGTCGCGGACAGGTCAGGATATGGCAAAAGCGCTTCTGGGAACACCACATTCGCGATGAGGTGGATTTTCTGGCGCATGTGAGGTATTGCTGGGTCAACCCGGTCAAGCATGGGTTGGTGAGTGATCCGGCGGAGTGGCCTTATTCGTCGTATCACCGGGATGGGGGGGCGGGTCTGGCGTAGGGTGGAGTTTTACCCCACCATTGGCGGTGAGCATCGGAGCGTCGTTGCCGGATATGGTGTTCAAAGTGGCGGGGTGAACCCCGCCCTACTCTACCCCACCACCTTCCCCGCATTCAGCACTCCCTTCGGGTCCAGCGCCGCCTTGAGCAACCGCATCACCGCCAGTGCCGCCGGGTCTTTTCTCCGCTCCATCGTCGGGCCTTTGGTCAGCCCTATCCCATGTTCGGCGGAGAAGCTGCCGGAAAGCTCCACCACCACATCCTCCACCGTCTCGCGGATACGGTCGCGCAACATAGCGTCATCGCGCGAGGGCCACACCGTGTGATGCACGTTGCCATCGCCCAGATGGGCGACGACAAAGGTTTCGGCGTCGGGGTCCAGCAGGGCAATCCGCCGCTCGGCTTCGGCCAGAAAGGTTGCGACCCCATCCAAGGGCAGCGCCACGTCGCTGTCAACCGGGGTGCGGGGGTCAATGCAGGCTTCAGCCGCTGCCTCGCGCCGGGCCCACATGTCGCGGCGCTGCGCCTCGGAGGCGGCGATCACCGCATCGAGCGCCAGACCCTGCTCCAGCAGGTCGGACAGCGCCTGTTCCAACAGGGCAGTCAGCGGCACCGTGCCATCCGGGCGCACCGCCGCATCGCGCGGCGCGGTGGAGGCCAGTTCCACCAGAATATTCACCGGATGGTTTTCGGCAAACGGCGGGCGCATGTCGGGGCGGTGGGACAACAGGCGGGTGAAGTAGGCGGCGGGCATATATTCAAACGCCTCGACCATGCCGCCGCTTTCCAGTTGCAGCCGGTTCAAAAGCTCCAGCGCGGTCGGCAGATCCGGCAAGGCCACCATGGCGGTGGCATAGGCCAAGGGCTTGGGGTGCAGCTTCATCACTGCCGCCGTAATCACCCCAAGGGTGCCCTCCGCCCCGATGAACAGGTCTTTCAGGTCATAGCCGGAGTTGTCTTTATGCAATGACGACATCAGGTTCAGCACCGTGCCGTCGGCCAGCACCACCTCCAGCCCCAGACACAGCGCACGGGTATTGCCGTAGCGCAACACGTTGGAGCCGCCGGCATTGGTTGACAGGCTGCCGCCGATCATCGCTGAGCCACGGGCACCAAAGAACAGCGGAAAGATCATCCCCTGCGCCTCGGCCGCTGCATGAATCCGCGCCAGCACCACCCCGGCCTCGGCTGTTACAGTGCGGGTGCGCGGGTTGATGGCGCGGATCGCTGACAGCCGCTCCAGCGACAGCATCAGGGTGGCTTCGGCCGAAGTGCCGCCGACCAGCCCGGTATTGCCGCCGACCGGCACCACCTGCGCCCCCGCCGCATGGATCAGCCGCAGCGCCGCCGCGACCTGATCGCGGTTGGCGGGCCGCAGCACCGCCAGCGGGGTCCAGTGATAGGTGCCCATCCAGTCACGGGAATATTTTGCGGTGTCAGGGCCTTGCAGGACATGGGCAGGGCCAAGCAGGGATATGAGGTCATCAAGCAGGGTCATCACGGCGCTCCGGGTTGATCGGGTCAGTGATGGCCGAGACCTGCGCGGTTGGAAAGGGGAAGATTGGCGGCGGGTTGTGATCGCGGCGCAAAGCGGGAATAGTGGCACCATGCCCGCGCCCTATTCCTTTCGCACTGACCCTGCTGTGCCCCGGTTCGATGACGGTGCACCTGTGGCAGTGATGGATGCCCAATGCGCCATTTGCAGTTGGGGGGCACGGATGATTCATCGGCTGGATCGGTCGGGGCAGGTGCGGATATGCCCGGTGCAATCGCCGCTGGGGGCGGCGTTGCTGCGGCATTACGGGGTGGCGCCGGATGATCCCGCCACCTGGCTGTTCATCGACGCTGGCCTCGCCCATGTGGATTTTGACGCGGTGATCCATGCCGGGGCGCGGTTTGGCGGTTGGGGGCGGCTGACAGGGGTGTTGCGGCTGCTGCCAAAGCCCGCAAGGGATTGGCTGTACCGGCGACTGGCGCGCAACCGTTATGCCCTGTTTGGCCGTGGCGATCTGTGCGCCCTGCCTGATCCGGCGTTGCAGCGGCGGTTGATCCGGTGAGGGTGCTGATTGTCGGCGGCTACGGCGTATTCGGCGAACGGCTGGCCCGGCTGTTGCTGCGCGACGGGCACCGGGTCTGGGTGGCGGGCCGCGATCTGGCGGCAGCAGAGCGGCTGGCGGCGGAGATCGGCTGTGAAGCGGTGCGGTTCGACCGCGGCGGCGGTCTGGCAGGCCTGGCTGGGTTTGAGGTGGTGGTGGATGCCGCAGGGCCGTTTCATGCCTATGGCGCTGATCCCTACCGGTTGGCGCGGGCGGCGATTGCAGCCGGGGTGCATTATCTGGATTTCAGCGACAATGCCGGATTTTGCACCGGGATTGTTGCGCTGGATGCAGTGGCCAAGGCGGCGGGGGTCTGTGTCATCTCTGGCCTGTCGTCGGTGCCTGCGCTGTCTTCGGCGGCAGTGGTGGCATTGGCAGGGCCAGACCCGGTGCGGGTGATCGATGTCGCGATCCTGCCCGGCAACCGGGCACCGCGCGGACTGTCGGTCATGGCGTCGATCCTGGCGCAGGCGGGGCAACCGATGCCGGTGTGGCGCGGACGGCAGTGGGACCGGATGCGCGGCTGGTCTGACCTGGTGAAATACGACCTGCCGGGAGGTGTTGCGCGGCAGGGCTGGCGGATCATGGTGCCGGATGCGCTGCTGTTTCCCGCAGCCTTCGGCGCAGAATCGGTGCGGTTCAGCGCCGGGCTGGAACTGGGGGTGATGCGCTATGGTCTCGCCGGTTTTGCCGCTGTGCAGCGGGTCTTGAACCTGCGGGTGGGGCGCGGGCTGGTGCGGCTGTTCAAGGCGGCGGCGGACCTGCTGGCACCGTTTGGCACCGGGCAGGGCGGCATGGTGGTCAAGGTGGTGGCCGGGGGGCAGGTCCGGGTCTGGCGGCTGTTGGCAGCGGCGGGGGATGGCCCCTGCATCCCCGCCATCCCCGCCCGTGCCTTGCTGCGCCGCACCGCCTTGCCGGTCGGGGCGCGCCCTGCGGTGGGGGTGATCACTCTGGCCGAGGCCGAGGCGGCAATCGGCGATCTGCGGGTGCGGACGGAACGGCTGGCAGTGGCTTTCACCCCGATCTTTCCGCGCGTTCTGGGGCCGGGGTTTCACGATCTGCCCGCCGAGATTCGCGCCACCCATGACACCGCCGATTGCAGCCGGTGGCAGGGGATGGCGCAGGTTGACCGGGGGCGGGGTCTTTGGCCCGGTTTGTTGGCGGTGCTGTTTGGCATGCCCCCGGCGGCCAAGGATGTGGCGGTGACGGTGACCAAACAGGTGACGCCACAGGGCGAAACCTGGGTGCGGCAGTTCGGGCGGCATCGGTTCCGCTCGGACCTGGCGGCAACGCCGCAGGGGATGACGGAGCGGTTCGGCCCTTTTACCTTTCTGCTCGGGTTGTGGGTCGCCGACGGGGCGCTGCACTACCCGGTCAAGGCGGCGCGGATCGGCCCCATGCCATTGCCGCAGCGGTTGTTGCCCCGGGTCGAGGCACGGGAGTTCGGGCAGGACGGCCGGTTCCGGTTTGATGTGGCGCTGTTTGCCCCGGTCAGCGGCGGGCTGATCGTGCGTTATCGGGGCTGGTTGCAACCGGCGGCACCGGGCGATCCGTCGCGGCCCTTTGGCGCGAATGGGTTCAGGGTGCAGCAACCCGCGCCATCAGGTCTTGGACAAAGGGGCCCAGAACCTTGACCACCTCTGCCACGCCATCTTGATTGGGGTGCAACCCGTCGGGCTGGATATAGCGGGCAAGACTGGCAGTCGGGTCGGTGTCGGAGCGCAAGGGGCCAAAGAAGTCCGGCATCAGCAGGGTGCCATATTGCGCCGCAAGCCCGGGGTAGATCGCATCAAACGCGGTGCGGTAGTCGGGGCCATAGTTGCGCAATGCCGGCACCCCGATCAGCAGCACCGGCAGGCCCTGACCCGTTGCCTGTTGCAGGATCGCATCCAGATTGCGCCGGGGCACCGATGGGTCAAGGCCGCGCAGCATGTCGTTGGCCCCAAGCTCCACGATCAGCGCATCCACCCCGGGGGTCAGGCTCCAGCCCAGTCGCGCCAGCCCCCCGGCGGTGGTATCACCCGATACCCCGGCATTGATCACCACGGCGTCGCTGCCCTGTGCCGCCAGCCAGGCCTGCAACTGCGGCACCAACCCTTGGCCATCAGGCAAGCCATAACCGGCGGTCAGACTGTCGCCCAATGCCACGATGGTGACCGGTTCCGCCGCCGCCGCGCCTGTCAGAACAATCGTCCACAAGGCAAGGTTGCATATCGCCTGCCGCACCCGATATGCGAAGGATGGACCCGCAAGGATGTGCTTGATGGATGAACCGATCCTGTCACTGAAAGATGTGACGCTGAGCCTGCACGGCAATGCCGGGCCGGTGGAGATTTTGCGCGGCATCACGCTGGAGGTGGCGCGCGGCGAAAGCATCGGGCTGGTCGGGCCTTCGGGGTCGGGCAAGTCGTCGCTCCTCATGCTGTTGGGCGGGCTGGAACGGGCCAGCGGCGGGGTGGTTCTAGCCTGCGGCCATGATCTGACGGCATTGGGTGAAGATGCCTTGGCACGGTTCCGCCGGGCCAGTATGGGCATTGTGTTTCAAAGCTTCCATCTGATTCCCACCATGACAGCGCTGGAAAACGTGGCACTGCCGATGGAACTGGCCGGGGCTGCCGATGCCTTTGACCGGGCTGCCGCTGAATTGACGCGGGTGGGGCTTGGCCATCGCACCGGCCATTTTCCGGGGCAATTGTCGGGGGGTGAACAGCAGCGGGTGGCGCTGGCCCGGGCTGCGGCACCGCGCCCCGCGATTCTGCTGGCCGATGAGCCGACCGGCAATCTGGATGGGGCCACCGGGCAGGCGATCATGGATCTGCTGTTCGGGTTGCAGGATCTGTATGGCGCGACTCTGGTGCTGGTGACCCATGCCCCGGATCTGGCGGCACGCTGTGACCGGGTGGTGCGGCTGGCCGATGGCCGGATTGTCGGCGAGGAACGCCAGCGGCAGGGAGCCGCCGCATGAGGCTTTCGCCCAAGGGTCTTGGTCTGGCCGCCCGCCTTGCCCGGCGCGAATTGCGCGGCGGTATCGAGGGGTTCCGCATCTTTCTGCTGTGTCTGGCGCTGGGGGTCGGGGCGATTGCCGCCGTGGCCTCGGTGCGCTCGGCGATTGAACAGGGTCTGGCGGCACAGGGCGCGGTGCTGCTGGGCGGCGATGCCGAACTGGAATTCACCTATCGTCTGGCCGATGACGCCGAACGAAGCTGGATCGCCGCGCAGGCGCTGGCCACCTCGGAGATTGTGGATTTCCGCTCGATGGCGGTAGTGGGGCAGGGCGATGGCGCCGAACGGGCGCTGACCCAGGTCAAGGGGGTCGATGATGCCTATCCGCTGACCGGGGCGGTGGTGCTGGATCCGGCAATGCCGCTGGCACTGGCGCTGGCAGGCAGCGATGGTGTGCCCGGCGGGGTGATGGACCGGGTTCTGGCCGACCGGTTGGGGCTGCAACCTGGTGATCTGTTCCGGCTGGGATTGCAGGAGTTCCGTCTGATGGCGCTGTTGCTGCGCGAACCCGATGCCGCTGCCGGTGGGTTCAGCCTTGGCCCGCGCACCATTGTGGCCACCACGGCGCTGGCGGGCTCTGACCTGCTGCAACCCGGCACCCTGTTTGAAACCGCGATCCGGATGCTGTTGCCCGCAGGGGCCGATCTGGCGGCGCTGGAAACCCGGGCTGAAACGGCGTTTCGGGACAAGGGGGTGCGCTGGCACGACCGGCGCAACGGTGCCCCCGGGGTGGCGCGGTTCATCGACCGGATCGGGTCGTTTCTGGTGCTGGTGGGACTGGCCGGGCTGGCGACCGGTGGCGTCGGCATTTCGGCGGCGGTGCGGGCCTATCTGGCGGGTAAAGTCGCCACCATCGCCACCATCAAGGTGCTGGGCGGCGAGGCGCGGCTGATCTTTCAGCTGTATCTGCTGCAGATCGGCGCCCTGACGCTGCTGGGGCTGGCGGCGGGTCTGCTGCTCGGGGCCATTGCCCCCCTGATCCTTGGCCCGGTGATTGCCGCACAGATGCCGGTGCCGGTGGAGATCGGCCTTTACCCCCGCGCCCTGGCCGAGGCGGCTTTGTACGGCAGCCTGACCGCTGCGATCTTTACCCTGTGGCCGCTGGCTGCAACGGAAAACATCCGGGCGGCAACGCTGTACCGGGCAGCGGGGTTTGGCCGGGTGCAGGTGCCGCGATGGCCCTATCTGCTGGCGACCCTGCTGCTGGTGGCGGTTCTGGTCGGGGCCTCTGCCCTGCTGTCCGGCGTGGTCTGGCTGGCGCTGTCCACCGCTGGCGGGGTGATGGCGGCACTGGCGGTGCTGGTGTTGGCGGCTTTGGCGTTGCGCTGGCTGGCCAAGCGTGGCGCTCAGGTGCAGGTCTTGCGCCGGTTCACCGCATTGCGGCTGGCATTGGGGGCGATTGGTGGCCCGGGGAACGAGGCTTTGCCGGTGGTGCTGTCACTGGGCCTTGGTCTGGCGGTGCTGGCGGCGGTGGGGCAGATCGATGTCAACCTGCGCCATGCCATCGACACCGAACTGCCCGACCGGGCACCGACCTATTTCTTTGTCGATATCCAGCCCGACCAGATTGCGGGCTACGCGGCACGGCTGGCGGGCGACCCCGGTGTGTCGCGGGTGGAAAGCGCGCCGATGCTGCGCGGGGTGATTACCAGGATCCGGGGCCTGCCTGCGCGCGACGTGGCAGGGGATCATTGGGTGGTGTCGGGCGACCGGGGGGTGACCTTTTCCGATGCGGTGCCGCCCAATGTCACCCTGACCGCCGGGGAGTGGTGGCCCAAGGACTATCAGGGCCCGGCCCAGATCAGCTTTGCCGCCGAAGAAGCGGCAGAGATCGGGTTGCAGCTGGGTGACAGCCTGTCGGTCAACATCCTGGGGCGCGAGATCGAGGCCACCGTCACCTCGTTCCGCCAGGTCGATTTTTCCAATGCCGGGATCGGGTTCATCCTGTCGATCAACCCATCGGCGCTGCAAGGTGCACCGCACAGCTATATTTCCACCGTCTATGCCGACCCCGCAGCCGAGGCACCGATCCTGCGCGATCTGGCATCGGCCTATCCCAACATCACCGCGATCCGGGTGCGCGATGCGGTGACCCGTGTGGCGGATGCCCTGGCCTCGATCGCCGCCGCAACCCGGGTTGCCGCCGCTGCCACTTTGCTGACCGGGTTTGTCGTGCTGCTCGGCGCTGCCGCTGCAGGGGTTGAGGCGCGGGTGCAGGAGGCGGCGGTTCTGAAGGTGCTGGGGGCAACGCGCGGGCGGATATTGCTCAGCTTTGCCTTGCGCTCGGCCTTGATGGGGGCGGCTGCCGGGGTGGTGGCGGTGCTGGCCGGGGGGCTGTCTGGGTGGGGCGTCATGCATTTCGTGATGGAGGGCGACTACCGGTTTGAGCCCTGGTCGGCGCTGATGATCGTGGCGGGGGGGATCGGGGCAACGCTGCTGGCCGGGCTGGCCTTTGCCTGGCGGCCGCTGGCACTGCGTCCGGGGCGGGTGTTGCGCGCGGCGGAGTGAGGGGGCGTTTCGGAGCGCCGGACTGGCCGGTTGCAAAGCCTTGCCGGAATTTTCCGCTACCCGTTGCCCGCGCCGGTGCCTATCCTGGCATCAGGGGCACCGGCTGCCCGTGCGGGGGCAGGCATTGGCATTATCGGATCTGGCAGACGGCGTGGCGCGGGGGTTGGAAAGCGCCGGGGCCGGATTGTCTGAAATGCTGTTTGAACCGGTGATCCGGTTGGGTGTCACCGGGTTGGCGCGGTCGGGCAAGACGGTGTTCATCACCTCATTGGTTGCCAATCTGATGGAACGGGGGCGGATGCCGCAGTTGCAGGCGGCGGCATCGGGTCGCATCGTGGCGGCCTGGCTGCAACCGCAGCCGGATGTGACGCTGCCGCGGTTCGATTATGAAAACCATCTGGCGGCGCTGACCGGGCCCAACCCGCATTGGCCCGACAGTACCCGGACGGTGTCGGAACTGCGGCTGTCGCTGCGGGTCCAGCCGAGGGGGCTGCTGGGTCTGGTGTCGGGGCCACGCACGGTCCATCTCGACATCGTCGATTACCCCGGCGAATGGCTGCTGGACCTGGGGCTGATGGCCAAAAGCTATGCCGAATGGTCGGATCAGACGCTGGCGCGGATGGCGGCGCGGGCATCGGCCGCCGACTATCTGCGGCTGGCGGCCAGTACCGATGCCGGGGCCCGGCTGGCGGAACCGCAGGCACAGGCGCTGGCCCATGCCTTTACCGGCTATCTGCACGCCGCCCGTGCCGCCGGGTTTTCCGATTGCACCCCGGGGCGGTTCCTGTTGCCCGGCGATCTGGCAGGCAGCCCTGTGCTGACCTTTGCCCCGTTGACCCGCCCGGCCCGGACCCCGCGTGCCGCGTTGTGGCGCGAGATGGAGCGGCGCTATGATGCCTACCGGCGGCAAGTGGTCACCCCGTTTTTCCGCGACCATTTCGCAAAGGTCGACCGGCAGATCGTGCTGGTCGATGCCTTGGGTGCCATTCATGCCGGGCCACAGGCGGTTGAGGACCTGCGTGCCGCGATGAGCGACATTCTGGCGGCGTTCCGGCCGGGGCGCAACGCGTGGCTGACCGCGTTTCTGCTGGGGCGGCGGGTTGACCGCATCCTGTTTGCCGCCACCAAGGCCGACCACCTGCACCACCGCCAGCATCCGCGCCTGACTGCCATCATCGAGGCGCTGGTGCGTGAAGCCAAGGCACGCGCCGATTTTGCCGGGGCGCAAACCGGGGCAATGTCGATCGCCTCGCTGCGCGCCACCGTCGAGGAAACCCTGACCCATGACGGACAGGCGCTGGATTGTGTGCGGGGGCAGTTGCTGGACAGCGGCAAACAGGCGGCGCTGTTTGCCGGGGAATTGCCCGACGATCCGGCACGGCTGCTGGCTCCGGCACGGCAAGGGGCGGAAAAGTGGCTGGATGCCGATTACCGGGTGATGAACTTTGCCCCCTCGGTGCTGGGGCTTAAACCGGGCGACGGGCCACCCCATATCCGGCTGGACCGCGCGGCGGAATTTCTGATCGGAGACAGGTTGTGATGGGGACTATGCCGACGCCGGGGATGGTTCCCCCAACCCGACCCTCCCCACAGGGGGGAGGGAGCAGGGGGCGCTGCTTGTCTGGCGGTGTGACAGCGGGGGACGGGGCGGAACCGGGACTGGAGCCGCGATGACACAGACCGCTAAAAGTGCCGTGCTGATCGAACTGGAGGGGGCATCGGACCAGACCCCCGCCACTGCGCCGCCGGTGCCGGAGATCGATACGCCGCAGGGTCTGGCGATGCAGATGGCGGCCCGGGTGGCGGCGCGGCGCACCAACGGCTTGGGGCGGTTGTTCTGGGCGGCCTTTGCCGGCTTTGCCGGCTTTGTGCTGTCGGTCGCCGCCTGGGATTTCATCACCGGCCTGTTTGCCCGCAGCGATCTGTTGGGCACCATCGCTCTGGGGTTGCTGGTGATCCTGCTGCTGGCAGCGCTGCTGATCGGGGTGCGCGAACTGGCGGCGTTTTCGCGGTTGCAGCGGCTGGATGGCATCCGCCGCGCCGGTGAAGCTGCCCATGCCGGCCAGGATCTGGCGGCGGCGCGGCGGGTCGCCGATCAGGTGCAGGCGCTGTACACCAACCGGCCGGAAATGCAAACGGGGCTGAACCGCTTTGCCAGCCGCCGCAACGATCAGTTTGACGCCGACGGGTTGCTGGGTCTGGCGGAAACCGACCTGCTGGCCGCGCTGGATCAGGCGGCTTTGCGGGAAGTGGAAGGGGCGGCGCGGCGGGTGGCGCTGGTCACCGCCTTTGTGCCGCTGGCGCTGGCCGATGTGGCGACGGCGCTGATCGCCAATCTGGCGATGATCCGCCGGATTGCCGAGATCTATGGCGGCCGGTCCGGCACCCTTGGCTCCTGGCGGCTGACCAGAACGGTCCTGGCGCATCTGGCAGCCACCGGGGCGCTGGCAGTGGGCGATGATCTGATCCATTCGGTGGCGGGTGGCAGCCTGCTGTCGAAACTGTCACGCCGGTTTGGCGAAGGCGTGGTCAACGGTGCCCTGACCGCGCGGGTCGGGGTTGCCGCCATTGATGTCTGCCGCCCGTTGCCGTTTCATGCGGCACCAAGGCCAAAGGTCAGTCTGCTGGTTCAGCGCGCACTGGCCGGGGTGTTTGGCGCGGGGTCAGCCTCAGCGCCCGGGGCCGGGTCTGGCAGCCCACCGGGCTGATCCGTGGCCACACCAGCCAGTGGCGGGATCAGATCACCCGATACCAGCCGCGACAGGATGCCCCGCACCGGCGGCACTTGCGACAGCGGCGCCAGAAAGTGGTCACGCAGCAACGGCAGCCAGCGGCTGTCGGACTGATATTGCGGGGTAAAGGCGGCGCTCATCCCCTGATACAGCCGCACATGCCAGCGCCGCATCCGGGCATAAAGCGCCAGCGCCGCAGCGCCTTTGGCCCGGGTCAGCGCCTCTGCCAGCGCCATCGCATCCAGCAGCGCCATGTTGGCCCCCTGACCCAGCTGCGGGCTGGCGCGGTGGGCGGCGTCACCGATATGGACCAGTCCTTCGGCGTAAGGCTGGCGCAGGGTGCCGTGGCTGTAGCGCGCCGGAACCATCTGCGACCAATGGGTGATGCCGGTCAGAAACCCGGCAAATTCGGGCCAGAACGCCGCAGCCTCGGCTTTCCAATCCCCGATGTCACGGTCGGGCCACGCTGATCCAGCCATCGGCAACGACCAGAACACCGCTGCCGCCGGTTGATCCGAGCCGGGCAGGGTGCCAATCGGCAGCACCCCCGCCATGCGGTTGGCGGCGCGGTAGCGCTGGGTCAACTGGTCGCGTGGCAATGCCGTATCGGCAGGCCAGGGCACCGTTCCCCAGATTGCGCCATAATGCAGCGGGCGGCCCTGCAACGGCGACAGCGTCGATCTGGTGCCGCTGGCATCGACCACCAGATCAAACGGCCCTTTGGTGCGGCCATCGGCGCAGTGCAGCATCCGGCCACCGGCACACCGCAATGCCTCCGTCACCCGCGCCGACGCCGTGACCTGTGCCCCGGCGGCCAGAGCCGCATCCCACAGCGGGATGAACAGATTGGCGCGGTGGATCGCCAGACCGCTACGGGGCCGGGTTTTGGTGGCGTAGCGCACATCCAGCACCCGGATGCCCTTGTCCACCTCGACCCCCAGCATCCGGGTGATCGCAGCCCCCTTGGCCCGCACTGCATCCCCGGCACCGATCCGGTCCAGCACCGCCAGACCAACCGGCTGGATCACCAGCCCGGACCCGACCGGGCGCGGCTGATCGAACTGTTCAAAGATCTGCACACGGTGGCCCTGGCGTGCCAGCAAAGCGGCCACGGCAAGGCCACCGATGCCTGCGCCGACAATGGCAATCTGCAGCGGCACGATCCGGTTTCCCACTCTGCCCTTTCCTGCCCCAGCGGCAGCGCCTTTGCATATAGCAAAGATTGAGATTGACCCGTTGGTCAACAGATTCTTTCCGGCAACGGGGGAAATCATGACCTTGCGTTCGATGACCGGCAGAATAGGACTGTGGTCAGGGCGCAAGTGCGGATAAATCCGCCAGACAAGCCGGGGGATGTGATGGAAGCGTTGTGGATTCTGTTGGCGATCGGCTATGGCCTGTTGCCGGTCATCCTGCTGTTCTGGGTCATGGCGCTGGGCCGCCGGATTGCCCGGCTGGAAAGCCGCCCCCTGACCGCTGCACCGCAGCTTCAGCCGGAACCGGCCGCAGACCTTCCCGATGCTGCCGACCTGCCGGATGCAGGCTTTGCACCTGAACCCGTGCCGTCAGCCGCGATTGCCGCAGCGGTAGCGGACCCGTGGTCGGGCAAACCCGGTGCTGTCGCCGCTGCGCTGCCTGTGCCACCGGAACCAGACGACGGACCGCAGCAGACCGGCCCCGGCCAGAACCAACCGATCGTGTTCCGCCCGGACCGCATCGCCGATCTGACCAACTGGCTGAAGGCGAACTGGGTCTATGCCGTGTCTGCCGCGTCGCTGGCGGCGGCAGGGATTTTTCTGGTACAATATGGCGTGGAAAAGGGGCTGTTGCCACCGGTGGCCCGGGTGGGGCTGAGCCTGACGCTGGGGGCTTTGCTGGTGCTGGCGGGGGAATGGCTGCGGCGCAAACGGGGCGATAGTGAAGAAGTTGCCACCGCCTATCTGCCACAGGTCTTTGCCGGTGCCGGTATCGTGGTGCTGTTTGGTGCGGTGATCGCAGCGCGGCAAATCTACGGGCTGATCGGGGCAGAGGTCGGGTTTGGCGCACTGGTGCTGGTGGCGGCGCTGGCGGTGGGGCTCGGCTGGTTCCACGGCCAGTTGCTGGCGGCTGTCGGGCTGCTCGGGGCGGCTGTGGCCCCGTTTGTCGTCGGCGGCTCTACCGAAAGCACCGATTGGCTCTATGGCTATTTCACCCTGATCGGGGCTGCCGGTCTGGCGATTGATGCGGCGCGGCGCTGGGCGTGGATATCGGTGCTGGCGCTGGTGCTGGCCTTTGGCTGCAACTGGCTGACGCTGGTGGGCTATGGCGGTGCCGGGTTCCATGCGATGGCGGCAACGCTGCTGGTGCTGCTGGCGATGGCAGTCCCGGTGTGGCGGCTGTGGCCTGCGCATGAGGGACCGATGGTGTCGGAAGCGGTGTTTGCCAAGGGTGCCGCCGGCTGGCCCTCCTTTCCGGTGCGGCTGGTGGCGGGGTCGGTGCTGGCGGCATCGGTGCTGGTGGTGCTGTCAGGCAGCGCTACGGCGGCAGAGGATTGGGTACTGTATATAAGCCTTGTCGTGATGGCGCTGGCGCTGATCCTGTGGGCACACCGTGCCCCGGCTTTGGCTGATCTGGCCGCGATCCCGGCAGCGGCGTTCCTGTTCCGGCTGGGCACACCGGGCGGCCATGATGCCGGGCCCCTGGCGCTGGCCTATCAGATGCCGCTGGCCGAGGCGGCTGCGGCACCCTGGAGTGCCAGTTGGCTGCTGGCATTGGCCACCCTGATCAGCCTTGCCGCCGCATGGCGGGCCTTGCGCCACCCGGCCTGGCCAAGGGCCTGGGGGCTGGGCGCTGCCCTGGTGGCCCCGGTTGCCGCTGCAACGCTGGAACTGGTCTGGCACCCGGCTTTGGTGAACGGCGCCTACCCCTGGGCGTTGCAGATCATCGCATTGGCGGCGCTGATGGTGGCAATGGCTGTCCGCTTTGCCAAGGCGGATGGCGAGGATCATGCCCGCATGGCCTATGCCGCCCTGTCGGCGCTGTCGCTGGTTGCGCTGTCGGTGTTTGTGCTGACCACCGGTTCGGCGCTGACGCTGGCACTGGCGGTTCTGGTGGTGGTGGCGCTGGCGCTGGACCGGCGGTTTGGGCTGCCGCAGATGACGCTGTTTGTGCAGGTGGCGGTGGCGGCGCTGGGCTGGCGGCTGGTGGTTGATCCGGGGGTGGATTGGGCAGTGGCGGCACCGGTTGGCGCGGTGATCCTGACCTTTGGCGGGGTTCTGGTGGCGCTGGCAGCCGGGTTGTGGCTGATCCGGGGGCGGGGGCGGCTCGGGGCGCAGGCAGTCCTCGAATCCGCCTTTGCCGGGTTTGCCGCGATTCTGGCCAATCTGCTGATTGAACGCTGGGTGCCGGTGCCAAGCGGCTGGTTTGGCAGCTTTGCCTTCTGGAACGTCAGCCTGCAATCGATGCCCTGGCTGGTGATGGCGCTGGTGCAACTGTACCGGCTGAAGCTCGGCGGCTGGCTGCGCTGGGTGCGGATCGGGTTGGCCGGGGTTGCCGGGTTGATTGCCGCAGTCGGGGTCGGTGCCGCCGCAGGGCCGCTGAACCCGCTGTTTGACAGCTGGCAAGCGGTGAAGGGACCGGTGCCGTTTGACAGCTTGCTGCTGGCCTATGCCCTGCCGGGACTTTTGGTGCTGGCCACGGTGCGGCCTTTGGCGCATCTGCCGCGCTGGCTGCGGATTGCAATGGTCAGCGCCGGATCAGCGCTGATGGTGCTGTGGCTCGGGCTGGAAATCCGGCATTTCTGGCAAGGGCCGGTGCTGGCGCTGCCCGGTGTCAGCCAACCGGAACTCTACAGCTATACCGTGGCGTTGCTGCTGACCGGGGCGGCGCTGCTGTATCAGGCGATTGCCCGCCGCTCGGTGCTGCTGCGGCGGCTGGCGATGGCGGTGATCGGCCTCACCGTGGCCAAGGTGTTTCTGATCGACGCTGCCGGGCTGTCGGGGCTGACCCGGGTGTTTTCGTTTCTGGCACTGGGCCTGTCGCTGGCGGGTCTGGCCTGGCTGAACCGTTGGGCTGCGGCGCAGGGGGCGGCGGCTGAAGGGGCTGAGGTGGCGGGGGAAACCTGAGGCGCGGCGCGACCGGCAGGTGTCGCTGGCAGGCCCGATCCGGCCTGTCAGAGTTGCCACAGTGCAGTAGTCCGCCCGGGGAGGCCCAAAGCCACCGGGCAGCGCCCGCCCCGCCCGCGGCAGGCACTGCCCTCCATGGTTTTGGGTGGTGCGGTGGCGACACATCCGGCCAAAGCCGTTGGTATCACACCTGCAAAATCAGGGCACCGGAGCTCTGGCCGAGGGCGGCCCACTTGCCGTGCCAACCTCGCTGGCATCATCGCCTGTGCGCGCGGAATGCCACAGGTGGCCAGAGACGCCGGGGTGACGCGGGAGGCGCTGTAAAAGGCGCTGTCGCCCGAGGGCGACCCCAAGCCGGGCACTTTGTCGGGCGTGGTCAAGACGCTGGGGTTGAAGATGACGCTGACACCGGCCGACGCCAAACCAAGGGGCAGGGTTCACCCCGCCGCACGCGTCAGGGCGGGATCGACCCCGCCAATGACCCTGAAATCAAGGCGCAGCGGTGGTTGCCGGGCCGGGGGCGCCATCCTGGCGAACCGGCATCAGCAACACGGTGTAAAGCAAAACGGTCAAACCCAGCAAAAACGGCAGCAACAGGGCGCTGCGGCGTTTGGGGCGGTTGGGAATATGCAATATCGGGTCCATGGGCCTCTGATACACCCTGAATCGAGTGAAATTTGGGCAGCCACTTGCTCAACTGGTCAACTTACCGTTTCGTTCCACGAAATCCCCATCTTTTTGTCGCCGTACATATGAACTGACCATTGCCGGACCGGCTGTTGCTGCTGGCTGGTTGCGGTTTTTTCGCAAACTCCCCTCACTTGCCCCCCTTCACTTGCCTGCCTTTGCGCTTTAAGCCGCATCTCGCAAGCCCCCCTGTCCGACCCGAAAGGTTCCGCGATGAAATTCACCCTGTCCTGGCTCAAGGATCATCTGGAAACCGGGGCACCGCTGGCCGACATCCTGTATGCGCTGACCGATCTGGGGCTGGAGGTCGAGGCGGTCAGCGACCCGGTGGCGCGACTGGGTGCATTCCGCATTTGCCGGGTGATCGAGGCTGGCCCCCACCCCAATGCCGACAAGCTGCAACTGTGCCGGGTCGCGACGTACCCCGATGGGCCGGGTGGCCGGATCGAGGAGGTACAGGTGGTTTGTGGTGCCCCGAATGCCCGCACCGGGTTGGTGGGCGTGTTTGCCCCGGTCGGCTCCCATGTGCCGGGCACCGGGGTTGACTTGAAACCGGGGGTGATCCGGGGTGTCGCCTCGAACGGCATGCTGTGTTCAGAGCGCGAGCTGGAAATCAGCGACAACCACGATGGCATCATCGAACTGGCGACCGATGCGCCGCTGGGGGCGCGCTATATCGACCATGCCGGGCTGAATGACCCGATGATCCATATCAAGGTGACGCCGAACCGCCCCGATGCGCTGGGTATCCGCGGCATTGCCCGCGATCTGGCGGCGCGCGGGTTGGGGACATTGAAGGCGCTGGCCCCGGTGGCGATCAAGAGCCATTTCCCCAGCCCGGTGTCGGTGAAGATTGATCCGGCGCTGAAGGCGCTGGGCTGCCCGCTGTTTGCCGGCCGGGTGATCCGGGGCGTCAGGAATGGCCCGTCGCCGAAGTGGCTGCAACAGCGGCTGCGTGCTATCGGGCTGCGCCCAATCTCGGCGCTGGTCGATATCACCAACTTCTTCACCTATGACCAGAACCGCCCGTTGCATGTGTTTGATGTCGAGCACTTGCAGGGCGGCTTGCGGATTCACCCGGCATTGGGCGGCGAAGTGCTGGCGGCGCTGGATGGCAAGACCTATCAGGCTGCCGCCGGGATGCTGCTGATTTCCGATGACGCAGCGGTGCAATCGCTGGCGGGGATCATGGGCGGTGCCGCCAGCGGCTGTTCCGAAGCCACCACCACGGTGTTCATCGAATCCGCCCTGTGGCACCCGATCACCGTGGCTGCCACCGGTCGGGCGCTGAAGATCAATTCCGATGCGCGCTACCGGTTTGAACGCGGGGTGGATCCGGCCTACACCCTGCCGGGGCTGGATGCCGCGACGCAGATGGTGCTGGATCTGTGTGGCGGTGAAGTCTCTGATCTGGTGATGGACGGCGCGGTGCCGGATACCACCCGCGCCTACCGGCTGGATACCGCGCGGGTGCAATCCCTGGTCGGGATGGAGATTGCCGCCGATGTGCAGCGCGCCACCCTGACGGCGCTGGGCTTCGCTCTTTCCTTTGCTCCTGACGAGGAGGCTCAGAGCTATGGCGAGGTTCCAGGTTTCGGAAAGTTCGGAAGTTTTGAGCCAAATATGGCATCTCCACCGTCTTGGCGCCCGGACATTCTAGGCGAAGCCGATCTGGTGGAGGAAGTGGCGCGGATCGCCAGCCTGACCAAACTGAAAGGCAAGCCGTTGCCGCGTGCCATCGCCGGAGTTCCGGCGGCGATCCTGACACCGCTGCAACAGCGCGAAAAGGCGGCGCGGCGGATGCTGGCGGGGCTCGGCTATCACGAATGCATCACCTACAGCTTCATCGACCAACCGGCAGCGGCGCTGTTTGGCGGCGGCACCGATGCGGTGATGGTCGGCAATCCGATTGCATCGGACATGAGCCATCTGCGCCCCGACCTGCTGCCGGGTCTGCTGCGCGCCGCCGCGCGCAATCAGGCGCGGGGGGTCGCGGATATGGCCTTGTTCGAGGTCGGGCAGGTGTTTCATGGCGGTGAACCGGGCGATCAGCTTCTGCAGGCCACCGGTCTGCTGGTCGGTGCCTCTGCCCCCCGCGATCCATTCGCCAGCCGCCGCCCGGTCGATCTGTATGACGCCAAGGCCGATGCCGAGGCGGTGCTGTCGGCCATCGGCGCACCTGCCCGCGTGCAGATCGGCCGCGCCGTGCCGTCGTGGTTCCACCCCGGCCGCGCCGGGCAGCTGACGCTGGGGCCGAAACTGGTGCTGGCGACATTTGGCGAACTGCATCCGGCGGTGTTGAAGGCGCTGGATGTCAAAGGCCCGGCGGTGGCCTTTAGCGTGCTGGTCGCCAATGCCCCGCTGCCCAAGGTGAAAACCCCGGCCCGCCCGGCGCTGACGATCAGCGGGTTGCAGGCAGTGGAACGTGACTTTGCCTTTGTGGTGGATCGCGGCGTCGAAGCGCTGACTTTGGTGAATGCGGCCCTGGGGGCCGACAAGCTGCTGATCGAGGCGGTGCGGTTGTTTGACGAATTCACCGGCGACAAGGCCGAGGCGCAGATGGGCCCCGGCAAGAAATCACTGGCAATCACCGTGCGGCTGCAACCGGCAGACAAGACGCTGACCGAAGACGAGATCGAGGCGGTGTCGGCGCGGATCATCGACAAGGTGGCCAAAGCGACGGGTGGGGTGTTGCGGGGCTAGGGCAGGAAAGTTGCTTTGAATTCGATTGCTGTTGGTCACTTGCCTGCATTCAGCCGTGCCCGCTTGCTCGCAAACCGCGCATCCATCCGGGCTTCGCCGTCTTTGGTGCCATCATGCCAGGTGCCGAACCACTGATCGAACGGCACCATGCCATCTGAATAGTTCACCTCGAAATACTTGTGGTGCAGGTAGTGGGCGAAGGCATGGGTGCCGATGGCTGCCTGTCCGGTTTCAATCTTGTCGAACCCGATATGGCCCACCACCGCCCCGGTTCCGGTGATTTGCAGATGGTACAGCACCAGCAACGGATGCGAGGGCACGACAAGATGGATCAGGATGTCGGACCAATACAGCAGATGTTCAACCGGGTGCATCGACAGCGATGACCAAGGGCTGGGGTTGATCGCGTTGTGGTGGACCGAATGCACCCACTTGTACAGGAACCGGGTGTGGATCAGCCGATGGATGCAGAAAAAGTGCGCCTCGTGGAACAGCGGCAGCAGCAGGCCAAGCGCGATCAGCGCATAGGGATGGTCGGCAAAGGTCGCCCAGGGGCCCCAGCCATGCGCCCAAGCATACAGCATCCCGACCTCATACGCCGTCCAGATCGGCACCCCGGTGCCAAAGCTGCGGATGGCATTGTCGATGTTCTGGCTTTTGAACAGGAACAGATCCGACGGTTTGTCTGCCGGGAAAAGTGCATTGAACTTGAACCGGTTGCCCTGGGCGCGGCGGATATACAGGCGCAGTTCCAACAGCCCGTACAGCATGAACACGATGGCCGAATTGCGCACCAGCAGAAACGCGATCCAGCGCCAGTCGAGGGTTTGCAGCGTTTCCCGGGAGGGCGTGAGGTACAGCCAGAACACCACAGCCGTTGCCATGAACAAGAGGTTCCAGGGGAAGAAATAGCCCGGCAACCAGGCCAGAAACCTCAAAGGCTGCGGCGGCCAGACAACGATGGGGGCAACGGTCAGCGGTGCATTGGGGGTATAGTCGCCGCGCTTGTTGCGTATGCCGAATTGCAGATCATCCACCGTGCTTGTCTCCTTGCGCACCGACCAGGACCTTGCGGCCAGGGAACTTTGCAGCCCAGCGTTACAGCCGCGACGGCGCCCGCCTTTTGATCTGTTTCGTATGCGGCGACCGAATGACCCAAAGGACTTGATGCCCGGTCCCGGTTCAGCTGCGGCCCCGCGGTCCTTTTCTGAGTCGCGGTTCTAACCGGCCTTGACAAATTGGCGCATCACAATCTTGATGGGTTTCAATCAAGCGCCGGAAGCGCTTCACCAGACGTTGGTGCAACCTGCGGAAATAGCGACACAAAATGAAACCTCCCCGGGTGACCTTGCAGGATGTAGCCGACCGGGCAGGGGTGGGAAGTGCCACCGTAGACCGGGTGATCAATGAACGCGGCCAGGTCAGTGAAGCGGTGACCCGCAAGGTACTGGATGCCGCCCGTATCCTGGGGTTGCGCCGTATCCTGCCCTCCAGCTACCGCAGCATGGTGCGGGTGAACGTGGTTCTGGCCCGCCCCGAACGCCCGTTGATCAACCGCATGGGGGTGGAGTTTCACCGTCTGGGCCAGCGGCTTGACCGTACCATCTCGATCCACCGGACCACCCTGAAATCCGAAGCGCCCGACGCGATTGCGGCTGCGATGGCCCGCAGCGAATTTGACGCGGTGATTGTGGATGCCCCGGATCATCCTGTAATCCATCAGGCCATTGCCGATCTGGCGGCGTTGGGCCGCCCGGTGGTGACCATCATCTCGGATGTGCCGGGGTCGGCCCGTCTGGCCTATGCCGGGACAGATCACTACAAGGCGGGCCGGTCTGCCGGGTATTTTCTGGGCCGGATGACAAGACCCGGGCCGGGGCAGGGCAAGGTTATCGTGCTGTGCCACCATCTGGGGTTTCAGGCCCATGCCGAACGGGTGCGCGGATTGTCCGATCAGTTGGCGGCCCAGGCACCGCACCTTGTTCTGGCCGAAATCGTGCGCGGGGGTGACGATCCGCTGTTGTCAGAGATGAAGTTGAAAGCGGCGTTTCAGCGCCACCCTGAAACCCGGTGCATCTACAATGCCGGGGCAGGCAACCGGGGAGTCATTGCCGCCATGCGTGCCGATCTGCTGCCGCAAAGGCCGATCTTCATCGGGCATGAATTGACCGCTTTTACCTATGCTTGTCTGCGCGACGGGCTGATGACACTGACGATAGATCAAAGCCCGGAACTGCAAGCGCAATATGCGGTAGAGGTGCTGATGAACCATTTCGGCTTTGACGGGGCAACCCACGCCACCCCGCCTTACGTCTCGTCGGTTCCGATCGTGCTGTACGGCCCCGAGAACCTGCCCGACACCCTGCCGGAGTGATCAGATCGCCCCGGCCTGATCCGCCAGCCACCGCGCCATCACCCTGCGCAAGGCGGGTGCGTCCTTGGCCGGAAAATCACGCGGGGGGGGTCTGCCCTGAAGACGCCGTGCAGGCTGTGGGCAGGCTGTGGGCCGGGGGTCGTGGCGCTGGGGTCCGCAAGGGTCGCCCCCCGCTTCCTGCGGCCCTGCGGCTGGCAACAGCGACAAATCGACGGTTTCGGGGTGACAGGCGGCCCGCAGCGTGGTTTCAAACCGCCCGGCGTGGCCGGGCGGCAGGGGCGCGCCGGCAGTGCCATTCACCCCAAGGGCCAGCACCCGCATGGCGCTGCACCCGCTGGTCCAGTCGCGGGCCAACCCCGCAATCATCGCCGGTTGTTCATCGGCAAAATGCCCGGTGAACAGCACCACTTGCCGAACCCCGAGTTGTTCCAGCCGGTGCAGGGTGAACCGCAGGATCGCGGCAATGTCCGCCGCCTCCGGCATCATCACTGTCCAAGGATAGGCACCATGCCCGCCGCCGGTGCCCCAGCACAGCGGCGGACAGACCAGCCCACCCACCAGATCGGCGGCATCCAGACATAGTCCATGGGCCTGCAATCCATCCAAGCCCACCGGCAGATGGGAACTGTGATCCTCGATGCTGCCCGGCGGCAGCCAGATGCGTGGGCAGCGGGCGATTTCCCCGCCGATCCTGGCCGGGGCGCAGCAATTCCAGTTGGCGGGTCATCCCGGTTCTTTCTGATTGGGGCCTATTGGGAACAGTTGCGCGGCCGGACATCGGCGGCTTTCAACGCTGCCGGATAGGCGGCACCGTCGCTGCAGGCCAGATTCGTATCGACCTGATCCGGGTTCGCCATGCCGGGCAACACGCAGGACAGGGGCCTGGGGCCCACAACACAGGCTGGCCTTGATGGTTTTCGATCATCCGGTCGCGAGAGTGGTCAGGTTGCCCCAACGCCCGGAATTTCAGCTGCCAATACTGACAAACCAACCCGTATCTGCAGGAAATGGTGGGCGACCCTGGAATCGAACCAGGCACGGGTCTCCCCGGGAGAGTTACAGTCTCCTGCCGCACCTTGCAGCGCGTCGCCCACTGAGGGGGGTGGATACCCAAGGGGGACCGGGGCGTCAAGGGTGGAAAAGCCGCAGCAACACCCTTGCGCAGCACCGGTTCCGGCATCATTGTCGCGCGCGGTTCACGAAAGGCACAAGGCGTTGAAAAAACCGGATTGGGTGATCGACAAGGAACGGCAGAAACGGGCGTCGTCGGCGGAAACCGTCTGGCTGTTCGGCCTGCATGCCGTGCGCGATGCGCTGTTGAACCAAGGCCGCGAGCGGCTGCGGCTGGTGGTGACCAGGAATGCCCATGACAGGCTGGCAGAGGCGATCGAAGCCAGCGGGATGCAGCCCGAGATCGTTGACCCCCGCAGCTTTTCGGTGCCGATCGATCCCGGTTCGGTGCATCAGGGGGCGGCGCTGGAGGCCAAACCGCTGCATTGGGGGTCCCTGGCAGACCGCTGCATCAGCGGTGCGGGGCGGCCGCTGGTGGTGCTGCTGGATCAGGTGACAGACCCGCACAATGTCGGCGCGGTGCTGCGCTCGGCCGAGGTGTTCGGCGCGCGGGCGGTGATTGCCACCTTGCGCAATTCGGCCCCGGAAACCGGGGCGCTGGCCAAGGCGGCCAGTGGCGCACTGGAACGCCAGCCCTATCTGCGGGTGCGCAATCTGGCAGAGGCGATGGTGGAATTGCGCGACATGGGCTATGTGCTGCTGGGTCTGGATGGCGACGCCGAAACCCGGCTGGCCGATGCCGTTGCCACCGCAGCCGGGCGCCCGGTGGCGCTGGTGCTGGGGGCAGAGGGGCCGGGCCTGCGCGAAAAGACCCGCGAAACCTGTGACAAGCTGGTGCGGATTGCACCGGCAGGCCCGTTTGCCTCGCTCAACGTGTCCACCGCAGCGGCGGTGGCGCTCTATGCTGCCACGGCGGGCGGGGTCTGATCCCCCCAGGGGACACTGCCGCCACACCACAACGTTACTCTTGATCACTGTTGCGTCAGACGCCTTTCATAAACCCGCGCTGTCGGTCATGGTCTGGACCGGGGATCTTGGGGAAACACATGCCACTGTCGCGCCGACATATGCTGATTGTCGCCTGTAGCCTGATGCTGGGTGCAGTCACTCCTGCCCTGGCGGACCGGCCGCGGCTGTTTGCGCCGGGGGGCATCGCCATTGGCGGCTATGATCCGGTGGCCTATTTCACCCAAGGCCGTGCCATTCCCGGCAGTCAGGATTTCATGCTGAAATGGCAGGGGGCGATCTGGCTGTTTTCCAGCGCCGAAACTCTGGAAGCCTTTGAAATGGACCCGTCAGCCTTTGTGCCGCAATATGGCGGCTACTGCGCCTATGGCGCTGGCGAAGGGCTGGCCGCCAGTTCCGACCCGCAGGTGTTCGTGATCCACAACGGGCGGCTGTATCTGTACAGCAGCCCGCGCACCCGGTCTGCAATGGAATCCGACTTTTCCCGCATGGTGACGGATGCCGACCGCAATTGGCCGAACCTTGGCAAGTGACCGGGGGCAAGTGACCGGGGGCAAGCGACCGGGGGCAAGTGACCGGGGGCAAGCGACCGGGGGGCAAGTGACCGGGGGCAAGTGACCGGGGGCAAGCGACCGGGGGCAAGCGA
>JAYTDA010000257.1:0-1537 GCA_043736155.1 Paracoccaceae bacterium
ACAACCTCGACCGCCGTCGCAATCGCCGACACCTCGATCGAGGTGATGCCCAACAGCCAGACATCGGCCCCGATGCCGGGCGAAAACGCCGCCGAGGACAGCGGCGGATACATGAACCAGCCACCATCGGGGGCCAGTCCCATCAGCATGGCGATGATCACGGCGCTGCCGCCAAAGATATAGACCCACAGCCCGTAAGCCCCCAGCCGCGGGAAAGCCATGTCGCGGGTGCCGAGCATCCCCGGCAGCAGCAGCATCGACATCGCCTCGAAAAACGGGATCGCGAACAGGAACATCATCACGGTGCCATGCATGGTGAAGATCTGGTTGTAGACCTGTGGCGCCATGAAGGCCGAGTCCGGCGTGGCAAGCTGGGCGCGGATCAGCATCGCAAGGATGCCGCCGATGACGAAAAACGTGGTTGCGAAGATCAGGAACAGGCTGCCGATATCGTTATTGTTGGACGTGCTGAACCAGCCCCTGAGCCGCAAGTCGGACCCCCAGATTCGCGCCAGCGCGCGGTGTAATGGCAGTGCTTTGCCTCGCAGCGGTAAGGGGGGTTTGTCGGTTGGATCGGTCATGGGGAACCTTCCAGCAGAAACGCCGTCCACGCCGCCGCATCGTGCGCCTGCACCGAAAACACATGTTCGCGGTAGCCCCGCCCGCTGAACTCGGCGCTTTGCCCGGCATAGGTGCCCGGGCGTGCCGCCTCGATCCGCAGCAGGTTTACATGGCCGGGGATGGCGTCCAGCTTGCCCGCGAGGCGCGGCACCCAGAACGAATGGATCACATCGGTGCTGGTAATCTCGACATTCACCGGGCGACCTGCGGGAATATGCAGCACGCCTTCGGTCACAAGTCCGGGCACTTCGGCATACCGAAACGTCCAGGCCCATTGCCGCGCCTCGGCGCTTACCGTCACAAGATCAGGCGTGTCGCGCGGCAACAACCGCTCGCCGATCACAAGGCCGTATCCGGTCAGTGCTGCCAGGGTTACCAGCGGAAAGCCAAGGCCAAGGCCCCAGATCCAGACCTGTGTGCCACGCGCGCTGTCGTTCAGCCCTGACGGATTGGCAGGGCGGTGCAGCGCCGCGACCAGCAGCGCCATGACCAACAAAAAGATCGCCGACCCGCAAACCAGCATGATCCACCACACTTCCGCGATGGTTTGGGCGGCCGGGCCCGCCGGGTGCAACATCGAAAGCCGATCCTGGCAACCGGTTGTGATCTGAAGCGTTGTCGCCATGGCAAGACCGTGAAAGGGCCTCGGGTGGCACAGAAAATGACGCAAGGGCCGGAGGATAGTCGCCCGTTCGAGGATCCGATTGTCGATCATCCCGCGTTTCAGCAAACCGAAAGCCGGGTCGCGATCTGGGGTCATCCGCTGCATGCCATGACCGTGGCTTTTCCGGTGGCACTGGCCTTCTGCGCCTTTGGCGCGGACCTTTTGTATTGGTGGTCGGGTCAGGAACGCTGGGCCTGGGCGGCGCTTTGGGCCACCGGCACCGCATTTCTGTTCGGCCTGCTGGCCGGGGCC
>JAYTDA010000258.1:0-1988 GCA_043736155.1 Paracoccaceae bacterium
AGCCCCATCAGCAAGCCCCCCCGCTTGACCCCCACCGTCAGCGCCGCGCCAAACGCGCCGATCACCGACAGCGCTGGTGTGCCCCCTGCCAGCGCCACCACCAGCCACATATATCCCGGCCCGGGCAGGTTCATCAACAGCGCCAGCACCGGCGACACCGCGACCAGCGGCAGCCCGGTCACCAGCCAATGCGCCAGCGCCTTGATGGCCACCACGCCCTCCATCGGGATCGGCGCGGTGGCCAAGAGGTCGAGCGAGCCATCCTCGCAATCCAGCGCGAACAGCCGGTCGAGCGACAGAAGGCAGGCCAGCAGCGCCCCCAGCCACAGGATGCCCGGCGCGATCCGGCCCAGCACCGCCATCTCTGGCCCAACCCCCAACGGCACCAGCACCGCCACCAGCAGGAAAAACGCCAGCCCAAGGCCGAACCCACCCCCGGCCCGCGTTGCCAGCCGCAGATCGCGGGTCAAAAGGGCGATCATGTGAAAGCCTCGTCAAATCCACCCGGCGCGGCCATCTGCGTGGCGCGAAACGGGGTCAGGTCCATCTCCTGTGCTTCCGGCAGGCCAAGGTCGATGTGGGTCGCCAGCACCGCCATCCCGCCCGCCGCCAGATGGCCGCGCAGCGCCGCCACCACCAGCCCGACCGAGGCAGCATCAAGCGATACAGTCGGCTCATCCAGCAGCCAGACCGCCCGCCCGGTGACCAACAGCCGCGCCAGCCCGAGCCGGCGACGCTGCCCCGCCGACAGATCCGCCGCCCGCCGGTCGCGCAGCGTCGTCAGGTTCAGCGCCGCCAATGCCGCGTCGATCCCCGAAACCCCATGCACCGCCGCCCAGAACGCCAGATTCTCGGCCACCGACAGCACCGCCTTCACCCCATCGGCATGGCCGGCATAGGCGGCGCTGTCCGGCGGCATCACCACCGAGCCGGACACGGCGGGCTGCAACCCGGCCAGCACCCGCAGCAGCGTGGTCTTGCCGATGCCGTTCGGCCCGCGCAGCACCAGCGCCTGCCCGGCAGCCAGTCCGAACGACACCCCCGCCAGCAGCGTCACCCCACCCCGCGCGCAGGACAGGTTCCGAACGATCAGATCCATCGCGGTGCCGGGGTCAAAAGCAAAATTCCTTCGAAGGAATTTGCAAATTTTTTCGAAAAAATTTGGCGCTTTCCCAACGGCTTACACCGGAATCAGGGCTGCGGCGATGCGGCGGCCCTCGCCCAGCAACACGTTGTAGATGCGCGCGGCGGCGGGGGAGTTCATCACCTCGACCCCGATGAAAGCCGCCTCCAGCGCCGCGCGGAACGCCTGCGGCACATGGGCAATTTCCGCGCCGGTGCCGACAAACAGCACGTCGATTTTCCCCAACAAACTCAACGGCGCGTCGGTGTCCGCGTATCCGCCCCAGGGCCCGGCTTCCCAGGGGGTGATCAGCGCCGGACCGCGCAGCACATGACCGGAGACGCGAAAGAATCCCGGCCCATAGCCTTCGATCGCCTGCGCCGCGCCATAGGTAACCTCGGTCAGCCGCATCGCGTCACGCGTCGATGTTGGAAAATTCGTGATCGCCGCCCTTGGGCTTTGGCTTGTCGCTGCGGTCCATGCCGATGATCAGCACGATGTTCTTGGCCACATAGACCGACGAATAGGTGCCCAGAATGACCCCCATGAAAATCGCAAACGAAAACCCGCGGATCACGTCGCCGCCAAAGACCAGCATCGAGCCGACCGCAATCAGCGTGGTAATTGACGTCATCAACGTCCGGCTCAGCGTCTCGTTCACCGACAGGTTCATCACGTCGCGCAGGGGCATGGTCTTGTATTTGACCAGGTTTTCGCGCAGTCGGTCAAAGACCACCACCGTGTCGTTGATCGAATAGCCGAGGATGGTCAGCAGCGCCGCGACGATGGTCAGGTCGAATTTCAACTGGAACAGCGCGAAAATGCCGATGGTGATGAACACGTCGTGCAACAGCGCCAGCACCCC
>JAYTDA010000259.1:0-4282 GCA_043736155.1 Paracoccaceae bacterium
GGCCCCGGAGAACTTCGTCACACTCAAACACATGGCCGCCAACCTCGCACGCAAAACCCCAGGCCGCGATTCAATCCGGCTCCGCCTGAAAACCGCCGCTTGGGACGACGACTATCTCGCAAGCCTCATCAAAGCATAATCCTTCACCCGATTCCCCTGCGCGTCGGAAGCTGCTGCAACAGAAGGGACCGGGTCACCGTCCAGGGTCAGATCATTTCCATCCCGCCGTTCACATGCAGCGTGGTCCCGGTGACATAGGCGGCTTCGACACTGGCCAGATACAGCACGGCGGCGGCCACTTCGGCGGCGTCGCCCATCCGCCCGGCAGGCACGTCGCGCAGGATGGTGGCTTTCTGATCGTCGTTCAGCTTGTCGGTCATCGCGGTGACGATCAGGCCCGGTGCCACGCAATTGACGGTGATGCCCCGGGTTGCCACTTCCTTGGCCAGGCTTTTCGACAGACCGACCATCCCGGCCTTGGCAGCGGCATAGTTGGCTTGTCCGGGGTTGCCGCCATGGCCAACCACCGAGGTGATATTGATGATCCGCCCCCACCGCGCCTTCATCATGCCGCGCACAACCCCCCGGCACAGCCGGAAGCCAGCGGTCAGGTTGACCGCCAGAACCTGATCCCAGTCGTCGTCCGACATCCGGATGAACAGGTTGTCCCGGTTGATCCCGGCGTTGTTGACCAGAATATCCACCGACCCCATCGCCGCCACCGCCGCCTTTGGCAAAGCTTCAACCGATGCCGGGTTGCCGAGATCACAGGGCAGCACATGAACGCGGCTGCCCAAGCCCGCCGCCAACTCTTCCAGCGGGGCCACCCGGGTCCCGGAAAGGCCGACGGTTGCCCCTGCGCCATGCAGCGCCGTGGCAATCGCCCCGCCGATGCCGCCAGATGCCCCGGTGACCAGTGCTGTCTTGCCTGTCAGATCAAACATGCTGTCTCCCACGACTGCCGCCCCTGATTTTTCGCAGAAAAATCGTCCCTAACTCGATGCCGCCAAAACATCTTCCGGCGTGCCAACCGCCCTGCACTCGGCTTCTTTCACGATCCGGCGGATCATGCCGCCGAGTGCTTTGCCAGCACCGATTTCCCAGTATTCCGTCACGCCCTGCCCCGCCATCCACAGTACCGATTCACGCCAGCGCACCGACCCGGTCACCTGTTCGACCAGCAGCGCCCGCAAAACCGCCGGATCGCTGATCGCCTCGGCCCGCACATTGGCCACCACCGGCACCACGGGTGCTGCAAACGCCACCCCCGCCAGCGCCTCTGCCATCACCTCGGCCGCGGGCTGCATCAACGCGCAATGAAATGGGGCAGAGACCGGCAACAGAATCGCGCGTTTCGCCCCTTTGGCCCTGGCAATTTCCAACGCCCGCTCCACCGCCTCGCGGTGGCCCGATACCACCACCTGGCCCGGATCATTGTCATTGGCAGCCTGACACACCTGCCCCTGCGCCGCTTCGGCTGCGACCTCGGCGGCAGCGGCGAAATCCAGGCCCAGCAGGGCTGCCATCGCCCCGACCCCCACCGGCACCGCCTCCTGCATCGCGCGGCCCCGAAGACGGAGCAGCCGGGCGGTATCGGCCAGCCCGATCACCCCTGCGGCACACAGTGCCGAATATTCCCCCAGCGAATGGCCAGCGACATAGGCGGCAGAGCCGACGGTGACCCCTTCGGCCTCCAGTGCCCGCAACGCGGCGATCGAGGTCGCCATCAACGCCGGTTGCGCATTGGCAGTCAGGGTCAACTCATCCTGTGACCCGTCCCAGATCAGCGCCGACAGCTTTTCGCCCAGCGCCGCATCCACCTCGTCAAACACCGCCCGCGCGGCAGGATAAGCATCGGCCAGCGCGCGGCCCATGCCGATGGACTGCGCCCCCTGTCCGGGAAATACCAATGCGCGGGTCACGTTCCACCTCCACGATGTGAAAGTTCGCCCATACCGCGTGTCCGGCATTTTCGCAACCTGAACAAAACGCTGCGACCCGCCCTGCAGGCACCTGGCTCCATGACCGAAGCGCCAGCCGCTTGCCGGATGCAACTTGTGGACCCAGTGTCGATGTTTTATCCAACACGCATCGCCTGTCTGATCCGCATCGCCTGTCTGATCCGCATCGCCTCACTGATCCGCATCGCCTGTCTGATCCGTACCCCTCTCTGATCCGTACATCGAAGGAAACCGTGCAAGATGACGCGAAACACCGGTCTGAACCCGGCATCAACCAGCCACCGTCGGGGAATGCCGGTTTTCATCCTGCTGGTTCTGGCATCCCTGTTCATCCTGGCTGTGGACAATGCAACGTTTTTCAGCCGCGCTCAGCTGGTTTTTGCCGGAAATCCGGTTGGATTGGTGACTTATGGCGGTGTGGGTTTTGCCACCATCCTGTTCAGCCTGGCGTTACTGTCGGTGCCCGGGCTGGAAAAGCCGGTTGTGGCCTTGTTGCTGATCCTGTCGGCTGCCACCGCCTATTTTCAGGATACCCTGGGTGCCACGATTGACCGCGACATGGTTCAGAACGCCTTTGATTCCGAATGGATGCAGACCAGACACCTGTTGACCTTTGATCTGATCCGTCATGTTGCGCTTTATGGTGTGCTGCCGGCGGTTGTTGTCCTGTGGCTGCGTTTGTCTGCGCCACCGCTGTGGCGCCGGCTGTTGGTCTGGCTGCTGACCGCAGCGGGGGCTTTTGCCCTGTTCCTCGGGTTGCTGTTCACCGATTTCAAGACCTACTCTGCGGTGGTGCGGGAACATCAGGAGCTTGCATGGAGCCTGCAACCCGGTGCGCCACTTTCCGGGGCCTTTGGCTTTGCCAAGATGATCTACCGCAGCCGCGATATTGTGCTGCAGCCGATTGGCCTCGATGCCCACAAAAGTCCGGCGCTGTTGCAAGCGGGCAAACCGGTGGTGACCATCGTTGTCGCTGGCGAAACCTCGCGGGCGGCCAATTTCAGCCTGAACGGCTATGGGCGCAACACCAACCCGGAACTGACCGCGCGCAACGTGATCTACTTTACCAATGTCACCAGTTGCGGCACCGCGACAGCGGTCTCCTTGCCCTGCATGTTCTCGCTGCTGACCCGTGATACCTATTCCTACGGTGCCGGACGATCGCAGGAAAACCTGATGGATGTTCTGATGCGCGCCGGCGAGAAAATTCACTGGTTCGATGCAAACGGTGGCCACCTTGGCGTCGCCGACCGGGTGCCATTCACCTTGCTGTATCAGTGGGACGACCCTTTGTCCTGCGCCAAAGGCGAGTGCGAGGATTCCATTGCGTTCAAACCCTTGCAAGACATGCTTGATACTGCAACCGAGGATACCGTGATCATCCTCCACACCATGGGCAGCCACGGTCCAGCCTACTACCTGCGATATCCGCCGGATTTTGAGCCCTTTGCCCCGGCATGCCAGACCGCGACCTTTGGCGATTGCACCAACCAGGAAATCGTCAACGCCTACGACAACACCATCGCTTACACCGACAAGTTCCTCAGTTCGGTCATCGATCTGCTGGCCCGGCAAGACAACGTGATTGCCTCGATGGTCTATGTCTCCGATCATGGCGAATCGTTGGGCGAAAACGGCCTTTACCTGCATGGGGCACCCTATTTTCTGGCACCGCCGGAACAGACCCATGTTCCGATGGTGATGTGGTTTTCCGATGCCTACAAAGCCGCGTTTGGTCTGGATGAGGCCTGCGTCCGCGCCAAAACCGCCGAACCGTTCAGCCATGACAACCTGTTCCACACGGTTCTTGGCATGGCCGGTGTTGAAACGGCGGTTCACCAGGCCCCGCTGGACATCATCGACAGTTGCAAGCAGGGTTGATCCCAATGCCCGCCAGAAAACCCGCCAGAAAACCCGCCAGAAAACCCGCCACCGATCCATTGGTCTGAAACCCGGCACAACGCCAGCGGCGCCTCAACTGCCGGGCATTGCCGCTTGCATCCCTGCCCGGTCCCTGTATAACGCCGCATCCTTCCGCACATCACGGAACCGGCGCATCCCCTCGTGACAGGGCCGCGGAAGGTCTGGCCCCGTCTGTGAAATGCGCCTGAAAAGATCGGAGACCGCATGCCGCTGTACGAGCATGTCTTCATTTCGCGTCAGGACTTGTCCAATACGCAAGCCGAGGCCCTTATCGAACATTTCTCCACAGTCATCGCGGACAACGGCGGCAAGATCGTTGAACATGAATACTGGGGCGTCAAGACGATGGCCTACAAGATCAACAAGAACCGCAAGGGCCACTATGCCTTTTTGCGCTC
>JAYTDA010000260.1:0-38026 GCA_043736155.1 Paracoccaceae bacterium
GGCCCCGGAGAACTTCGTCACACTCAAACACATGGCCGCCAACCTCGCACGCAAAACCCCAGGCCGCGATTCAATCCGGCTCCGCCTGAAAACCGCCGCCTGGGACGACGACTATCTCGCAAGCCTCATCAAAGCATAATCCTTCACCCGATTCCCCTGATGTTAGCATGTCTATCCGGTGGACAGGCCCCTGTGCTTTCGTTATCCCAAGGGGAACGGCCCAGGGACAACGGGCGGAACGCACAGTCTGGGGACGCGAGGATGGGACAGGTCACGATCCGCAGTTTGCGCAAGGCTTATGGTGCGCAACAGGTGGTGCATGGCGTCGATGTGGATATTGCCGATGGCGAATTCGTGGTGCTGGTCGGCCCCTCGGGCTGCGGTAAAAGCACCCTGCTCCGGATGATCGCCGGGCTGGAGGCGATCACCTCCGGCAGCATTTCCATTGGCGCCAAGGTGGTGAACAACCTGCCCCCAGCGGAACGCGACATTGCCATGGTGTTCCAGAACTACGCCCTGTACCCGCACAAGACCGTGGCCGCCAACATGGGGTTTGCGCTGAAAATGCGCGGCATGGCGAAACGCGATGTCGAGACCAAGGTGAACCGCGCCGCCGGTATTCTGGGGCTGACCCCCTATCTCGGCCGCTATCCGCGCGAATTGTCGGGCGGGCAGCGCCAACGGGTGGCGATGGGGCGGGCCATCGTGCGCGATCCGCAGGTGTTCCTGTTTGACGAACCGCTGTCGAACCTCGATGCCAAGCTGCGGGTGCAGATGCGCGCCGAGATCCGCGAACTGCATCAAAGACTGAAAACCACCACGGTCTATGTGACGCATGACCAGATCGAAGCGATGACCATGGCCGACAAGATCGTGGTGATGCGCGATGGCCGGATTGCCCAGGTCGGGGCACCGCTGGAATTGTATGACCGCCCCGCCAACATCTTTGTGGCGGGCTTCATCGGCTCTCCGGCGATGAACCTGTTTGACGGCGAGACGGATGGCACCCTGTTTCGGGCCGAGGGGTTTTCGCTTGATCTTGACCGGGCAGCAGTGGCGGCGGGGCGCAAGGTGACCTTTGGCATCAGGCCGGAGCATCTGCGGCTGGCGGACAGCGGCATTCCCGCCGAAGTGGTGGTGGTGGAGCCGACCGGGTCGGAAACCCATGTGGTGGCCCGCACCGGCGGGCGCGAACTGGTGGCGGTGTTTCGCGAACGCCATGCGTTCCGCCCCGGTGACAGGCTGCATCTGGCCCCGGAACCGGGGATGGCGCATCTGTTTGACGGCGACAGCGGTGAGCGGATCGGGTGAAGCCGGGTGGTTGGCATACCAGCAGCGGGGGGCCAGCCCCCCCCAGACGTTGGTTTCTTGGACCAATGGCGAAACCAATATCTGACCCCCGGGATATTTGGGAACAGAAAATGAGAATTGCCGGCAGCGGAGCAGGGCCCGGGCGGATCTTGCGCCCGGGCCTTCCGCTGGATGTTCAGTGTGCCGCTGTAACAGCCCGCCCGGTCAGAACCTTGACCAGATTGGCGCGGTAGGCGGCGGTGCCGTGCAGGTCGTTGATCAGATGGGAGGCGTCGGCCGCAAGCCCCTTGATCGCGTCGGCGGTAAAGCTGCGTGACAGCGCCGCCTCTGCCTCGGTCCAGCGGAACACGCCGTCCTGCGAGGCACCGGTGACAGCGACCCGCACCCCGTCAGCATATTGGGCGACAAAGACCCCGGTCAGCGCGAACCGGCTGGCGGGCTGGTCGAACTTGACATAGGCGGCCTTGGCCGGAACCGGGAAAATCACCGAGGTGATGATTTCGCCGTCTTTCAGCGCGGTGGAAAACAGGCCCTGAAAGAAGTCGGCGGCGGCGATCCGGCGCTGATTGGTGATCACGGTGGCCCCCGATGCCAGTACTGCTGCCGGATAGCAGGCGGCGGGGTCGTTGTTGGCAAGCGAGCCGCCGATGGTGCCGCGGTTGCGCACCGCCGGATCGCCGATGCCGCCCGCCAGTCTGGCCAGCGCAGCGTAGCTTTCGGCAGCTTCACGCGCGACGGTGGCATGGGTGGTGGCAGCGCCGACATGCAGGCCGCCATCGCCAATGCAGACCCCCTGCATCTCGGGCACCGCCGTCAGGCTGACCAGCACCGCCGGTTGCGCCAGCCGCTGTTTCATCGTCGGCAGCAGGGTCTGGCCGCCCGACAGCGCCTGTGCCCCGTCCCGCGCCATCGCCCGGGCGGCATCGGCCAGAGTGGCGGGCTTCACAAATTCGAAATCAAACATCGCTGACCCTCCCTAACCGTTGATCGCTGCCCAGACCCGCTGCGGCGAGACCGGCATGTCGATATGTGTCACATGGCTGTGGCCGCCGCGTTGCAGCGCGTCGATCACCGCATTGACCACCGCAGGCGGTGACCCGATCGCCCCGGCCTCGCCACAGCCCTTGACCCCCAGCGAATTGTGGGTGCAGGGCGTCTGGCACGACAGATCGACCGAATAGAACGGCAGATCATCGGCGCGCGGCATCACATAATCCATGTAAGACCCGGTCAGCAGCTGCCCGGTTTCATCATAGGTGGTGCTTTCGCACAGCGCCTGACCGATGCCCTGGCCAACCCCGCCATGCACCTGCCCATGCACCACCATCGGGTTCATCACATTGCCGAAATCGTCGGCGCAATGGAACGCCAGCACATCGACCTTGCCGGTGCCTTCGTCAACTTCAACCTCGCAGATATAGGCGCCTGCCGGATAGGTGAAGTTGTTGGGGTCATAGAACGCGGTTTCTTCCAGCCCCGGTTCCAGCGTCGCCAGCGGATAATTGTGCGGCACATAGGCGGAAAACGCGACTTCGCCAAAGGTTTTCGACCGGTTGGTGCCCGACACGCTGAACACGCCGTTGCTGAACAGAATTTCGCCGTCGCCCGCCTCCAGCATGTGGGCGGCGATCTTCTTGCCCTTGGCGATGATCTTGTCGGTGGCATTCGACATTGCCTGACCACAGACCGCCAGTGAACGCGAGCCATAGGACCCCATGCCGAACGGGATCTTGGAGGTGTCGCCATGCACGATCTCCACCGCAGATTCCGCGATCCCCAGCTTGTCGGAGACGATCTGGGCAAACACGGTTTCATGGCTTTGGCCGTGGCTGTGGGCGCCGACCATCACCGAAACATTGCCGGTGGCATTCACCCGCACCGTTGCGGCATCATACAGCCCGATCCGGGCACCGAGGATGCCAACGAGATTGGACGGGGCAATGCCGCAAGCCTCGACCCAGGTTGACAGCCCGATCCCGCGCAGCTTGCCGCGTCTGGCACTGTCGGCCCGCCGCGCCTCAAAGCCCGGCAGATTGGCCATCGCCATCGCCCGGTCCAGCGTCGCGTGGTAATTGCCGGTGTCATAGGCAAGGCCGACCGGGGTGGTATAGGGGAACATGTCGGGGGTGATGAAGTTTTTCCGCCGCACCTCGAACGGGTCCAGCCCCAGTTCGCGGCACATCTTGTCAACCACGCGTTCCAGCGAATAGGTCGCCTCTGGCCTTCCGGCACCACGATAGGCATCGACCGGGGCGGTGTTGGTGAACACCGCTTTCACATTCACATAGACATTGGGCACCTTGTAGGGGCCTGCCATCAGGGTGCCGTGTAGAAAGGTGGGGGTGACGGTGGAAAAGTTCGACAGATACGCCCCGACATTGGCCATGGTTTCGGTGCGAAAGGCGATGAAGGTGCCATCTTTCTCGCACGCCAGTTCGATTTTGGTCACATGGTCGCGGCCATGGGCATCCGACAGGAACGATTCCGAGCGGTCGGCGGTCCAGCGCACCGGGCGGCCCAGCTTTTTCGCCGCAGCCAGCACCAGAGCCTCTTCACCATAGTGATAGATCTTTGAGCCGAAGCCGCCACCGACATCGGGCGATACCACGGTCAGCTTGTTTTCCTGGATCCCCAGCACAAAGGCCGCCACCAGCAGCCGGGTCAGGTGCGGGTTCTGGCTGGTGGTGGTCAGTTTGTAATCGCCGGTGCCGGGGTTGTATTCGCCGATGCTGGCGCGCGGTTCCATCGCATTGGGGATCAGCCGGTTGTTGATCAGCTGCAGCGTGGTGACATGCGGGGCCGCCTTGATGGCGGCATCGACCGATGCCCGGTTATCCTCGATCCAGCCCCAGTCAAAGCACTGGTTGTCGGGGATTTCGTCATGCACCCGGTTGGCGGGGTTGGCCAGCGCCACGGCCATATCGACAATCGCCGGCAGGTCCTCAATGTCGCTGTCATCGGCGATGGCCTGGGCCGCATCCTTGGCCTGATTGTAGGTGCTGGCCACCACAGCGGCATAGGCGTCGCCGACATGGCGCACCTTGCCATGCGCCAGCACCGGGCGCTTGGGTTCGCGCATCGGTTCGCCATTGCGCGAATTGATCAGCCAGCCGGCCGGGTTGCCGCCGACATCCTTGAAATCCTCGCCGGTAAAGATCGCCAGCACCCCGGGCATTCCGGCGGCGCGGTCGGTGGCAACCTTGACGATCCGCCCATGTGCCACCGTGGCGCGGACAAACGCCGCATAGGTCTGGCCATGCACGTTGATATCATCGGTATAATTGCCCCGCCCGGTCAGAAAGCGGATATCTTCGCGACGCTTGGATGATGCGCCAATTCCATGGTCTTTCGGCATGATGTTCCCCTATTGCGCAGCGACTGTCTGGCCAGAGGCGGCAAGTACCGCCTTGACGATATTGTGATACCCGGTGCAGCGACAGATGTTGCCTTCCAGATAGTGGCGCACCTCTGCCTCGGACGGTCTGGGGGTTTCGACCAACAAGGCGGCGGCAGACATCACCATGCCGGGGGTGCAAAAACCGCATTGCAGCCCGTGGTGGTCCTGAAACGCCTGTTGGATGGTGCCAAGGCTGCCATCGGCGTTGGCCATGCCTTCAATGGTTTTCACCTCGGCGCCTGCGACATCCTGGGCAAAGACCGAACAGCTTTTCACAGCCCTGCCATCGACATGCACCACACAGGCCCCGCACTGGCTGGTATCGCAGCCGATGTGGGTGCCGGTCAGCCCCAGCCCTTCGCGCAAAAAGGCCGACAGCAGCGTTCGCCCTTCCACCTCGCCGGAAACGGCGCGGCCGTTCACCACCATGCTCACCTTGGTCATCCAGTCCTCCCATGTGTCGTTTATCGGTTCACGCCCCGATGATGCGGCGGAACCAGCCTTTTTTGCTTGTGGTTTCGTCCGCTTCGGCCAAATCAGCGCTGGCGGCTTCGACCGGTTGTTCCACTGCGGATTTGAAGTTTTCAAAGAACTGATCCGCCAGTTTCCTGGCAAAGCCGTCGATGATCCGGCTGCCCAGTTGCGCGATCTTGCCGCCGACATTCGCCTCGACTGCATAGCTCAGCCGGGTGCCGTCGCCTTCCGGGGCCAGGGTCACCCTGGCACCGCCTTTGGCAAACCCGGCGGCACCGCCCTTGCCTTCGCCCGATAGGGTCACCGCCTGACCGGGGGTGATGTCGCTCAGATGGACGATGCCGGTAAAGCGGGCGGATACCGGGCCGACCTTTTGCACCACCACCGCTTCATAGCCGGCTTCGGCGGTGCCCGTCATGCTTTCGCAGCCGGGAATGCAGGCTTTGAGCACCTCGGGGTTCAGGATCGCCGACCAGACCATCTCTGGCGCAGCGGCGATATCGCGGTGATCGGCAAGCTGCATGGAATCCCTCCGTTGCCCGCAAGCCTATGGGGTCAATCCAGCGTTGGCAATCTTGGCAAATGTGTAAAAAGGTGTGACAGCCCCTTTCGTCGGAACCGCAGAGGGTGCGTGCTTGCACGCACCACTGCGGCAAAAGGGGCGGTGCATGCCAGCACGCATCTACAGGCGGAACGGGTCGGCCTTGGCCAGCCGGTCAATCGCCATCAGCGTGTCGATCAGCCGGGGCATCTGGTCCAGCGGGATCATGTTCGGCCCGTCAGACGGCGCTTTGTCGGGATTTTCATGGGTTTCGATGAACACCCCGGCAATCCCGAGGCTGAGGGCGGCGCGGGCCATCACCGGGGCAAACTGCCGCTGACCACCCGAGGCACCACCAAGACCGCCGGGTTGCTGCACCGAATGGGTGGCATCCATGATGACGGGGTAGCCGGTCTGCATCATCGTCGGCAGGGCACGCATGTCGGCGACCAGGGTGTTGTAGCCGAAAGTGGTGCCGCGTTCGGTCAGCAGAATCCTGAAGTTGCCGGTTGATGCGACCTTGTCCGCCACATTCGCCATATCCCATGGTGCCAGAAACTGGCCCTTTTTGATATTGATCGCGGCACCGGTGGCACCGGCGGCCAGCAGCAGATCGGTCTGGCGGCACAGAAACGCCGGAATTTGCAGCACATCGACCACCGCCGCCACTTCGGCACAGTGCCCCGGTTCATGCACATCGGTCAGCACCGGCACGGCAAAGACCTTGCGGATCGATTGCAGGATCGCCAGCCCCGCCGCCATCCCGACACCGCGCTTGCCGGTCAGCGATGTGCGGTTCGCCTTGTCGTAACTGGCCTTGAAGATCAGCTGCGCCCCGGCGGCTTTGCAGATTTCCTGGATCCGGCCGGCGATCATCTGGGCATGGTCCTGGCTTTCCAGCTGGCACGGGCCGCAGATCAGCGTCAGTGCCCGGTCATTGCTGGCGGTGACCGAGCCGATCGCCACATCCCGCATCGGACCAGCGCTCATGCCGAAACCTGTTCGCGCAGGATCGAGGCGGTCATCGACAGCATCAGATAGACCCCGGCAAAGATCATGAAGGCCATGAAGGTATCCTCGAAGGCGCGCGGATAGGTCGGTTCATCCGGGGCCACCGGATTGACCGCCATCGACAGATAGCGCACCTGGCGGTTCGCCTCGGACCGGGCGGTTTCCATCGCTGCCAGCGATGATGACAGCATCAGCTGGCGGGTCTGCACATCGGCCTGGGCCGCCAGAAGTTCGCTTTGAATACCCGCCAGTGACTGGCCTGCGGCGTCATCCTCGGTCATCTTGGCGCGGTTGGTGGCAATCTCTGCCTCCAGCGCTGCGATCCGGTTGCGCAGCGGTTCCACCCGGGCCGCCGACGGTTCGGGATTGGCCAGCAATTCATCCAGCCGCAGCTTTTCCTGGGTCAGTTGCGCTTCCAGCGCGGTGATCTGGCTGGTGATGATCGTTACTTCAACTTCGCTGCTCAACACCCGGTATTTCTGCTGTAAATCCACCACGCGGCGTTGCGCCGCCAGCATGCTGGCCTCGGCCCCGTCATAGCTTTCGCGGGCACCGGTCATCTGGTCGTCGCGCACCCGGGCGGTCAGTTGATCGACCTGTTGTTCGGCATAGGCGATCAGCGCCTTTGAAAAGGCCATCGAGACCTGGGGATCAACAGCGATCACCTCCATCCGGATGATGCCTTCGGTCGGGTCAAAGCCGATCTTGACGTTGCGCTTGTACAGCCGGTACGCGGCCTCATTGGTGGCACCGGTTTCCAGCCGTTGCAGGGCATCTATCCCGGGGGCGCTGAAATGCGTCTTGTATTGCAGATCGGCGTCCAGCCGCAGCATGGCGTCGCGCGATTCCAGATAGTTCTGCACTGTGATTGAATCGGTCGTGGTGGCAAAGGCGGTACCGGCCAGCAGGCCACCCATCGCGCCACCGGCCGGGCCATCGGCCTTTTGAATCACGAATTCCGATTTGGTGGCATAAAGCGGGGTGGCGATGGTGTAAAAGTACAGCCCCGCCAGCACGGTCGGCAAACCGACAAAAAACGCCAGCCGCACCATCAGCAGCAGCATCCGCAGCCGCCGGCGCCGGGACAGATCGCGCTGGATCGCCATGATATCCTGCAGCCGCGGCCCATCAAGGCGCAGATCCCTGGACGGGGGCGGGGCCTGGCGCACGGTTTGCGGCAATTGGCTGACCGGCGGATCGCTGACCTGGATCGCCGTGCCTTTCGAGGCGTCATCCGGCATCACCAGTTCCAGCATGTTGGAGCGTTGGAACGGGTCGATCCCGGCGCGGCGCAGCAACCGCACCGCGTCGAAATCCGACGTGGCGGGCAAGCCATGCTTTTGTGCCATGCGGCGGGCCAGCCGCAACTGCCGCCCGGTCAGGCTTTCGCGGCGGATCGCATCCTCTTCGGCTTCGCTGTCGATGTCCTGTGGGGTGGCGATGCTGGGGCTGGCCCCGGGAATGCCGACTGTCCTTGCCCCTGGCCTGTGGTCCGGTTCGGCGGCATTGGAAAACCGCAGATCGCCGAAACCGTCGTCGCTTTCTTCGGTCCCCGGTTTGGGCCCGGGGGGCACCAGAGTCGGGCGGCGCGGGCGGTCCTCGGCAGCGGGCGGCATCACCAGCGGTGCGCGGCCCGGCGCTTCACCGGCGACGCGCGAAACCGGGGCCATCTGTGCCACATCCACCGCCATCACTGGGGCGATGGCAACCGCCCGACCCCCGATGAACAAGGGCTGTGCGCGGCGGATGCGGAACTTTCTAGCTCTGAGCTTCGTATTCATACAAAAGCTTCGCTTCTTCCAAAGTGTCAAACATGTGCAGCTTGCCAGACCGCAACACGGCAGCAGAGCGGCAGAATTTTTCCAATGTCGAGGCCTGATGCGACACGATCACCACCGTGGCGTTCTTCAGCCGGTCTTTCAGGATGGTACCGGCCTTGCGGTTAAATTCGACATCGGTGGTGGCAGGCATGCCTTCGTCGATCAGATAGATATCAAACTCCAGCGCCAGCATCAGCGCAAACGAAAACCGCGACCGCATCCCCGATGAATAGGTGCCCAGCGGCATGTCGAAATATTCTTCGATGCCGCAAAGCCAGCGGCAGAACGCCTCGACATAATCGGGGTCAAGGCCGTAAAGCCGCGCGATATAACGGGAATTTTCGGTGGCGGTGTGCTTGGACACCACGCCCCCCATGAATCCGAGCGGAAAAGAGATGCGGCAGCCACGCCGGATCGTGCCTTCATCCGGTTTTTCAAGGCCCGCCATCATGTTGATGATGGTGGTTTTGCCAGTGCCGTTCGGGGCCAGGATACCGACAGAATTGCCCAGTTCCACCCGGAACGACGCCTGATCAAGGATGATCTTGCGTTGCTTGCCGGTCCAGAAGGACTTGCTGACATTGGTAAACTCGAGCATTTCACCCAACTGGCACTGCTTGCCTTGCCCCCGCTTTACCGAAGGTTCGTTAACGACCGGCCCTATTCCGCCTTTTGGGCGATATTATGTCGGATCGCCGGGGCAGGATAGGGCTACATCGCCGCGTCATCGATTTTTTGGCCAGTCGGTTTTGGGACGAGCGGTCAGGGGCTCCGCTTTTTGTCCCAGCGGCCGATTCCGGCGAGCCGCGCCAGGGCAACGGCAATCGGCACCACCCCCAGCGTCGCCACGATCCCCAGCTTTGCCGCCTCGGCTGCGGCACCGCCGGGCAAGGCGGCGTTGGCCACCAGATAGGGTACGGTAAAGCCGCAGCCTGCCACGATGCCGAGCAGCAGCAGATCACGGGTGGTGATGCCGTCGGGCAACCCCCGGCCGGTCAGCCGCGCCGCCAGCACCCCGCCGATGACCACGCCAAACGGCTTTCCCAGCAGCAGGGCAAACAAGGTCACCGTGGTTGCCGGGGCAAAAGCTGCCAGTTCCGCCCCGCCATTGATCAGGCCATAGAGAAACAGCCCCACCGCCACCGGCACCACCAGCAGATGGGCAAAGCGGTTCAGCGGGTCATTCAGATATTCCTCGGCCTCGGCAAAAAAGCCATAGGACCGGTCGGCCCGGGGGATCGCCGGGATCACCGTCAACAGCCCAAGCGCCGGGTGCAACCCGGCCTGTTGCAGACCGAACCAACTGGCAGCCGCCGCCACCAGCCACGGCAGCGGGCCAGCCGCCCGGCTGATCCGGGCAAAACCGGCCGATCGGCGCGGCAGATGGTTGAACAGCAGCCACGCCAGCAGCGGTGCCAGCACCGGTACTGCCAGCCACAGCGGCTGGCGCAGCGGGGTGAACAGCAGCAGGCTCAGCAGCCCCGCCATTTCCGACAGGATCGCCACCAGCATCAACAGCTTCAGCGCCGGGTGCCGCCGTCCGAACACCAACCGGCCGATCACATAGGCCAGCACCAGATCCGAGGCGACAGGCACCGCCCATCCTGCCAGCAGATCGACCCGTTCGGCATGGCGCGTGGTCGCGGCAATCGCCAGATACAGCGCCACCGGCACCGCCATCCCCGCCAGTGCCGCTGCCACCGGCACCGCTGCCCCGCTGCCGCGCAACGGCCCGGGGCGTTGCACCAGCGCCTCCCACAATTCCTTGCCCACCAGCAGAAAGAACAGCGCCATCAACAGGTTGTTGACCAGATATTCCAGCGTCAGGGTGCGGGTCATCAGGCCGACCTCGTCGGGGTTGGCATAGCCGATCGCAAAGCGGTCAAACAGCCGCAGTTCCACCATGTCACGGTAGGTTTCGGGTGCCAGATTGGCCCAAAGCTGGGCAATGATGGTGCCTGCCAGCAGGCACAGGGCAAAGGTGGTGATAAAGCGCGATACCCGGTACAAGATCAGTTCCATCCGATGTTTCAGGCGGCGTAGCCTATTGCGGACTGTGGCGCAATTGCCGGGTCAGGCGGGCCAATCTGTCGGGCCAATCTGTCGGGCCAATCAATCAGGCCAATCAATCAGGCCAGTCAATCAGGCCAGTCAATCAGGCCAATCAGGCGGGCCAATCCGGTTTGCGCCTGGCCAGAAAGGCGTCGATGCCTTCGCCGGTATCGCGCCAGGCCATGTTTTCCACCATGACGCGGGCAGCAAGGTCATAGGCCGCGGCTTCGTCGAGCGCGATCTGGTCGTAAAACGCGCGTTTGCCGATGCGCACAGCGGCCCCGAGTTTGGCGGCGATGGTGTCTGCCAGCGCCATGGTTTCTGCCTGCAACTGGTCCGGGGCGGCGATGCGGTTGATCAGCCCCAGTTCGCGGGCCCGCGCCGCCCCGATCATCTCGCCGGTCAGCAGCATCTCCAGCGCCGGTTTGGCAGGAATGTTGCGGCTCAGCGGCACCATCGGGGTGGAACAGAACAGCCCGATGTTGACCCCGTTCACCCCAAAGCGCGCAGTGTCGGCAGCCACGGCCAGATCGCAACTGGCCACCAACTGGCACCCAGCGGCGGCGGCAACGCCCTGGACTTCGGCAATCACCGGCTGCGGCAAGGCGCGCAAGCCCAGCATCACGGCGCTGCAGCGGGCAAACAGATCGGCGAAATAATCCCGCCCGTTGTCACCCGAGGACCGCGCCGCCTGCATCTCCTTCAGATCATGCCCGGCACAGAAGCTGCGGCCTGCACCGCGCAATATCACCACCCGCACCACCGGGTCGGCCGCCAGATCCGCCAGTGCCTGCGACAGCGCCGCCAACAGCTGATCCGACAGCGCATTCAGCGCCAAAGGCCGGTTCAGGGTCAGCACGGCGATCTTGCCCTTGGTTTCGCACATCAGCACCGGTTCGCTCATCCCAGGTCTCCTTTGGCTCCATGATGCGGGGCTTTGGGCCAAAGGCAAGCGGGGAAACCGGGGTTTGCCGGTCAACGGCTCTGCAAGGACCGTGGAACCGGCCCGCCCCCGATGTTGTCGCCCCCCTGAAATACAGCGCACCCGCGCTCCCTCCCCCTTCGTGGGGAGGGCTGGGGTGGGGGGCCGTTGAGCCTCGCTTGCCCACCCTGAACCTTCTTTCACCCGGAGAGGAAAGGGCCGTCCCGTCATCCAACCCGGCATCATGGGCACTTCCAGAAAAACCTGCGCTGATTTCACCGGTATCGCGTCGCATTTGTGATAGCCGCAGGCAGGGTCGCGGCTTAGCCAGAGCAGGCAAGGGCAAAGGCTTGGGCTGGAATGCAGCAATATGACTATATCATCGTTGGTGCCGGGTCTGCCGGATCGGTGCTGGCGGAACGGCTGACGGCATCGGGTCGCCACCGGGTACTGCTGCTGGAAGCGGGCGGCAGTGACCGGCGGTTCTATGTCGATATGCCGCTGGGCTATGGCAAGCTGTTCTATGACCCGGCGGTGAACTGGCTGTATGAAACCGAACCGGATCCCGGGTTGGCGGGCAACCGCGATTTCTGGCCAAGGGGCAAGATCCTGGGGGGGTCATCCTCGATCAATGCCATGGTCTATATCAGGGGCCATGCCGAGGATTACCACGACTGGCAAGCTGCCGGTAATCCGGGCTGGGGCTGGGATGCGGTGCTGGCGGCTTACCGCGCGATGGAGGATAACGAGGCCGGGGCCGATCAATGGCGCGGCACCGGCGGGCCACTGTTCATCTCGGACAACAAGCGCGGGTTGCATCCGCTGGTCGAGGCCTATGTGAAATCGGCAGGCGCGGTGGGGCTGCCCTATAATGCCGATTTCAACGGGGCAGAGCAGGAAGGCGCCGGATCCTATCAACTGACGGTCAGGGGCGGGCGGCGCAATTCGGCATCCCGCGCCTTTTTGCGCCCGGCGATGACACGGGGCAATCTGGTGGTGCAGACCGGTGCCCATGTCAGCGCCGTGGTGATGCAGGGGCGGCGGGCAATTGGCGTTGATTACCGACAGAATGGTCAGGGTCTGCGGGCCTTGGCGGGGCGCGAGGTGGTGCTGTGTGGCGGTGCCGTCAACACGCCGCAACTGCTGGAGCTGTCCGGTATCGGTGACAGTGCGCTGTTGCAGGGTCTGGGCATCGCGGTGGTGCAGCACAACCTCAATGTCGGCAATCATCTGAACGACCATCAGGGGCTGAACTAGACCTGGGCGATGAAGGTGCCGACGCTCAATCAGGCGCTGCGGCCCTGGTGGGGCAAGCTGTGGCACGGGGTAGACTACATGCTGCGCGGGCAGGGGCCGCTGGCCAAGTCGATCAATCAGGGCGGCGGCTTCTTTCGCACCGATCCGGGGCAGCCAAGGCCCAACATGCAACTGTACATGCAGGCGTTTTCGACACTGATCCCACGGAATGGCGAACGCCCGCTGTTGACGCCGGACCCGTTTGCCGGGATGTCGCTGGGGCTGTCGAATTGCCGACCGACCAGCCGGGGCTCGATCCACATCGCATCAGCGGACCCGATGGCGCATCCGGTGATCCGCGCCAATGTCTATTCAACCGACAATGATGTGGGTGAAATGCTGGATGCGGTGAAGTTTCTGCGCCGGTTGGCGGCGGCGGAGCCGTTGCGCAGCCTGATCGCGCAAGAGTTGCGCCCCGGCCCCGCGGTGCAGGACGATGACGCCCTGATCGCCGATTTCCGCGCCCGCTCCGGCACCGTCTATCACCCCAGTTGCACCGCGCGGATGGGGCCGGATGCAGCGACATCGGTGGTGGATGCCCGGCTGCGGGTGCATGGGCTGCAGGGGCTGCGGGTCTGTGACGCCAGCGTCTTTCCCAACCTGATTGCCGGCAACACCAATGCGCCGGCGATGATGGTGGGATGGAAAGGCGCAGAGATCATTCTGGCAGACGCACCCTGAAGTCCGGGCGGGCAATCTGCGACCCAGCCTGTCCCCTCATGGACCACGCTGCCCCGGCCCCCGAGCCGGGGCCCGTCGGGTCCGCCCGGTGCAGGGCGCGGGGTCTCTCATACCAACGGCCCTTCCAGCCGACCTGCCGCGACTTTCACCGGAAGCCGAGGAGGGGAATTGGAAGGAGGGTGTCGTGCTTGCACGCACCAAACCCGACAAAAGGTGCGTGCTAGCACGACACCCTGTGTTTCATCCGGGACGGGACGCCAATCGGTCAACCAAAGGGGCCGCTGGTATCAGGCGCCGGGCACGGCCCCGATCAGAACGGAATCTCATCATCCATGTCGCGGTTGCCGCCGCCGCCACCCGCCGGGGCACGGGCACCGCCGCTGCTGGCCCCGCCGCCAGAACTGCCACCCGACGCGCCGCCATCATAGCCGGCGTCACGGTCATCATAACCGCCGCCACCGCCACCGCCACTACCACCACCACCGGAACTGCCGCCATCGCGGCCATCCAGCAAAGTCAGTTCACCGCGAAACGGGCGCAGCACCACTTCGGTGGTGTATTTCTCGGCTCCCGACTGATCCTGCCATTTGCGGGTTTCCAACTGGCCCTCGATATAGACCTTTGACCCCTTTTTCAGGTATTGTTCGGCGACCTTGGCCAGGTTTTCATTGAGGATGGAAACCCGGTGCCATTCGGTCCGTTCCTTGCGTTCACCGCTGGCCTTGTCACGCCAGGTCTCTGACGTGGCGATGTTCAGGTTCACCACTTTGCCGCCGTTCTGAAACGTCCGCACTTCCGGGTCACGCCCGAGATTGCCGATGATGATGACCTTGTTGACTGACCCCGCCATGGTTCCCCCTGATTCTGACTGCTGGCACATCGTTACACCACCGTTTCATGGTTAAGAACCGGTGAATCGCGTCGGCCCGATTGGCGGTATCGGCCTTGGCTGGCGCAAGAAGCCGCCGTTGGCCAGACCTCTGCGACGAAGAATGCGGCAGTTCCGGGCTAGAGCCGGGCCGGGGTCAGGCCGGAGCCAGGCCATCGGCAGTAAATCGCCAGTGGCGCAGAGGTGCCGGGGCAGACCCGGATCTCAAAGGGGGCAGGGTGCCGAAGGGGGGCTTGCGGGGCTGGTGTCAGGCAGGAATTTGACTATAGTCACCCCAACACCGGGGTTGGGGCAGGGACATGCGGGTGACAGTTTGGGCCGTTGTGGCCAGTGTAGCGGCAGCCAGCCTGTCGATGCCATCGGGCAGTCTGGCCGAGGGCTTGACCATATCCACCTCATCCCGGTCACGCGATGCGCTGTTTCGCGCCCAGACCCGGCTGCTGGATACCCGGTTGGCGGTGCAATATGAGGATTCGGCGCGGCTCCGCCCGAACGCCGCTGCCAAGGCGCCACCTGATGCGGCGGTCCCGGGATATTCCGGGCGCTATCGCGGCCAGTATCTGGATCTGGCCAAGTCTGCCGCCGCCCGCCATGCGATTCCCGAAGACCTGTTCCTGCGGCTGGTGCAGCAGGAAAGCGGCTGGAACCCGCAGGCCACATCGGTCAAGGGCGCAACCGGGCTGGCGCAGCTGATGCCGGGCACCGCACAGGTGCTGGGGGTGGACCCGGGCGATCCGGCGCAGAACCTGGACGGCGGGGCGCGCTATCTGCGCCAGATGTATGACCGGTTCGGCTCGTGGCGGCTGGCACTTGCGGCCTATAACGCCGGGCCTGAAGCGGTGGAAAAGTACGACGGCATTCCCCCCTATCAGGAAACCAAAAACTACGTCCTGTCGATCTACGGCAGTTGACCCGACTGCCCGGCCGGTGCCGGTCGACAGCCGTTTCTGGTGCGTCAGCCGGGCAGAGCTGGGATTTTTCGCAGAAAAATCGGCGGTGGCGGGGCGCCGGCAGCGCGCCAGCGGGCACTGAACGGGGGCAAAGCGGCCTGCCCTCCGGGCCGCTTTGCAACCCCTCCCGCCACCTTGAGTTCCGCCGCTGCCCCGCCTAGTAAGGAGGCAGACGATGAAAGGGGCAACCATGCGCATCTACAGGGATTTGGCAGAGGCCATTGGCAACACCCCGCTGGTCCGCCTGAAGCGGGCCAGTGAGCTGACCGGCTGCGAGATCCTGGGCAAGGCGGAATTCCTCAACCCCGGCCAATCGGTCAAGGACCGGGCGGCGCTCTATATCATCCGCGACGCCGTGGCGCGTGGCGCGCTGAAACCGGGCGGCACCATTGTCGAAGGCACTGCCGGCAATACCGGCATCGGTCTGGCGCTGGTCGGGGCCTCGATGGGGTTCAAGACGGTGATTGTCATCCCCGAAACCCAAAGCCAGGAAAAGAAAGACATGATCCGGCTGGCCGGGGCCGAACTGGTGCAGGTGCCTGCGGCACCCTACAAGAACCCGAACAATTACGTGCGTTATTCCGGCCGGTTGGCGCAAGCCCTGGCCCGAACCGAACCCAACGGGGTGATCTGGGCCAATCAGTTCGACAATGTCGCCAACCGCCAGGCCCATGTGGAAACCACCGGCCCGGAAATCTGGGACCAGACCGGCGGCAAAGTTGATGGCTTCATCTGTTCGGTGGGGTCCGGCGGCACTCTGGCGGGGATCGGCATGGCATTGCAGCCCAAAGGCGTCAAGATCGGTCTGGCCGACCCCGAAGGCGCCGCCCTGCATGCCTTTTACACCACCGGCCAGCTCGACAGCCCCGGCAATTCGATCACCGAAGGCATCGGCCAGGGCCGCATCACCGCCAATCTGGAAGGGTTCACCCCCGATTTCTCCTATCGCATCCCGGATGCCGAGGCCTTGCCGCTGGTGTTTGATCTGTTGGCCGACGAGGGGCTGTGCATGGGTGGCTCAACCGGCATCAACATCGCCGGGGCAATCCGGATGGCACGCGATCTTGGCCCTGGCCATACGATCATCACCATCCTGTGCGACTATGGCAGCCGCTATCAGTCGAAACTCTACAACCCGGCCTTCCTGAAGGAAAAGGGTTTGCCGGTCCCCGATTGGCTGGATGCGCCGCCGCGCGATCTTCCGGCGGTTTATGAGGACTGACATGGCCCGCGGCGCACTCTTGCGCCGTGCCTGCCAACCGTGGCTTTGGGCCGGGTTGGTGGCCTTGTGGCTGCCGTTTGCCGCATGGGCCCAGACCGCAGCGCCCGATTTCGAAGAATGGGCCCTGGTGGCGGAACGCGCTGCATCGGCGCTTGATGACAGGCGCACCACCGATCTGGCGCTGGATCAGTTGCGGGCGCAGGTGGCAGAGTGGCGTGCCGTCTTTCTGGAGAGCCAGACCGAAAACACCACCCAGATCGACACCGTCCGCAGCCAGATCGACGCGCTTGGCCCGGTGACCGAAGGCACCACCGACCCGCCGCAGATCGCCAAACGCCGCGCCGAACTGACGCGCGCCCTTGGTCTGTTGCAGGCCCCGGGGCTGGAGGCGGAAGAGGCATACCGCAATGCCGAAGGGCTGATCGCCGATATCGACCGCATCGCCCGTGACCGTCAGGCCGATGCGCTGATGACGGTGTGGCCGGCACCGGTCAACCCCGCCAACTGGCCTGCCGGGATTGCCGCGCTGAGCCAGGCGCTGGTGCGGCTGGCGACCGAGGTCGGCAATGCCTGGGCCACCGGGGTGCCGCAGATCGTGCTGGCGGCCAACCTGCCGGCGATTCTCGCCTATCTGGCGGCGGCTTTGGTGCTGCTGAACCGGGGCCGCCGCTGGATGGAGCGGCTGACCCTGCGGCTGACCGGCACCTCGGCGCATGGCCGCAATGCCTGGGGCATGCTGATGTCGCTGGGGCAGGTGCTGTTGCCGCTGGCCGGGGTTTATCTGCTGGTGGCGGCGTTGCGCCTGACCGGGTTGATCGGATTGACCGGCAATGCGGTGCTGGAAGTGCTGCCTTTGGCCGGGTTCAGCCTGTTTGCCGGGCGCTGGCTGGGGCTGCTGGTGTTTCCCAAGGGCACTGCCCCCGATGCCCTGCTGCAACTGCCGCCCGAGCGTCGTGCCGAAGGGCGGTTTCATGCCGGGATGCTGGGGGTGGTGCTGGCACTGAACCTGGTGCGGCAGGTGCTGGTGGTGCCCACCACCGATGTCGAAGCCGCCAATGCCGTGGTGATCTTTCCGATCATGGCGCTGGCGGGTCTGCTGGTGTTTCGCATCGGCCAGTTGCTGCGGCTGCATGTCGCCAATGATGATGTGCCGGGCGAGGCGACCAACTATCGCAACCGGCTGATTGGGTTGATCGGGCGGGCGGCGATGCTGATGGGGATCGCCGGGCCGCTGATTTCGGCGGTGGGCTATGTTGCAGCGGCACAGGCGTTCCTGTTTCCGGCGGCGCTGTCGCTGGCGCTGATTGCGGCGCTGATTGTCGCACAGCGGCTGGTGTCAGAGATTTACGGGCTGATCTTGCGGGCAGAAGACCGCGCCCGCGAGGCTTTGGTGCCGGTGCTGGTCGGCTTTGGCATGATTGTGGCATCGCTGCCGGTGTTTGCGATGATCTGGGGGGCCCGCCCCACCGACATTTCCGAGATCTGGGTCAGGGTCAATCAGGGCCTGTCGCTGGGCGGTGCCCGCATCTCTCCGATCGATTTCGTCAAATTCCTGGCGTTGTTCGGCATCGGCTATGGTCTGACACGGCTGTTTCAAGGCGCGCTGCGCACCTCGATCCTGCCCAAGACCGCGATGGACAAGGGCGGCCAGAATGCCATCGTCTCTGGCACCGGCTATATCGGCATCTTTCTGGCGGCGCTGATCGCCATCACCGCCGCCGGCATCGACCTCAGCTCGCTGGCCATCGTGGCCGGTGCCCTGTCGGTCGGGATCGGTTTTGGCTTGCAGAACATCGTGTCGAACTTCGTCTCCGGCATCATTCTGCTGGTCGAACGCCCGGTGTCCGAGGGCGACTGGATCGAAGTGCGCGGGGTGATGGGGATCGTCAGATCGATCTCGGTCCGCTCGACCCGGATCGAAACCTTTGACCGTACCGATGTCATTGTGCCAAACTCCGATCTGGTGTCGGGGATGGTGACGAACTGGACCCGGTTCAACCTGAATGGCCGTCTGATCGTGCCGGTGGCGGTGGCCTATGGCACCGATCCCAAGCTGGTGGAAAAGGTGCTGCTGGACATAGCCGAGGCGCAGCCGCTGGTGGTGCTGAACCCGCGACCCACCGCGCATTTCATCACCATCGGCCCGGATTCGCTGCAATTCGAACTGCGGGTGATTTTGCGCGACGTGAATTTCAAACCCGATGTGCAATCAGCGATCAACTACGAGATCGTCCGGCGGTTTGAAGCGGCTGGCATCGTGTTCCCGTTCTGGGTCCGCAACCCCGACGGGTTGACCGCGCTTGGCCGCTATATGGCGCACCGCGACGGCGAGGAACCGACACCGCCCCCGGCACCCCGCGCCACCGCCATGGTCTGGGCCAAACCCGCCCGAACCCGCCGCCCCCGCCCGGTACGCAAACCGGGACGCACCCCATGAAACCCAACCCATGAAGCCCAACCCATGAAGCCCAAACCATGAAACCCAACCCATGAAGCCCAAACCATGAAGCCCAAACCATGAAACCCAACCCATGAAGCCCAACCCATGACCGAACCCCTGTTCCGCACCCAGCCATACCGGCGCGAAGCCCCGGCCCGCGTCATCGGCCACACCGGTGAAGGCGGCATCATTCTGGATGCCGCGCTGTTCTATCCCACCGGCGGGGGGCAACCGGGCGATGCCGGGTGGCTGCGCTGGCAAGGTGGGACGCTGGAGATTGCCACCGCGATCAAGGGTGAAGCCGGGCAGGTGGTGCTGGTGCCTGCGTTGCCACTCCCCTTACCGGAGGTGGGGACAGAGGTCACCCAGACCCTGAACTGGGACCGCCGGTACCGCCACATGCGGGTCCACACCGCGCTGCATCTGCTGTCGGTGGTGATTCCTTTGCCGGTATCCGGCGGGCAGATCGGCGCCGAAAAGGGGCGGCTGGATTTCGACATGCCAGAGCCGCCAGCCGATCTGGCTGCCATTGAACAGGCGCTGAACGCCCTGATCGACCGCGATCTGGAGGTGACCGAAGACTGGATCTCCGATGCCGCCCTTGCCGCCAACCCGGGGCTGATCAAGACGCTGTCAGTGGCACCGCCCAAAGGTCAGGGCCGGGTGCGGCTGATCCGCATCGGCGCCGGTGCCCGCCAGATCGACCTGCAACCTTGCGGCGGCACCCATGTCGCCCGTACCGCCGAAATCGGTCATGTCGCCCTGGGCAAGATCGAGAAAAAGGGCAAACTGAACCGGCGGGTCAATCTGGTGCTGTTGAACTGAGGGTTTCGGTGCTGTGGTCAGCAAAAGGCAACCGTGGTCAGTCCCGCGAAACCATTCCAAGGCTACCCCGCGCTGGATCCCCGATTTCTCTTCAGAAATCGAGCCGGAGTTTGCAAAAACTCCGCTTGCTCTGCTCGACCGGCGGCCAGACATCGACCCGGCAGCGGTCTGCTCCGACAACCTGGCTTTGTCCATTTCCGGGAATCGCCGATTTCGGGTGATCCCTCGCTTTCCTGACCCGCGCCACGGCTGTTTCCCGCCCCAATGCCGGTTTGCGCTGAAACCGCCCCTGCTGCCTTTTGACAAGCCCCCGCCCAGCCGTTAGTCAGGGTGGGTAACCGGGGTGTGGGGCTGAAGATGCGGAATGGATTGCGGGATTGGTTCCTTGGCCTGATGGCACTGACGCTGTGCGCCTGTCTGGGGCTTGTGCCACAGCCTGCGGCGGCGCAAAGCTTCACCTTCAACGCCATTCAGGTCGAAGGCAATCAGCGGATCGAGGCGGCCTCGATTCTGGCCTTTGCCGCGATTGACCGCGGCACAGCGGTTTCGGCGGCAGCGCTGAATGCCGCCTATCAGCGGGTGCTGGGCTCCGGCCTGTTTGCCTCGGTGGAGTTTGTGCCGAACGGCAATACCCTGGTGATCCGGGTGGCGGAATTTGCCACCATCAACCGCATCAGCTTTGAAGGCAACCTGCGGATCAAGGATGAGCAACTGGCGGAAATCATCGGCTCCGCCGCGCGCCGGGTCTATGCCCCGGCCCAGGCCGAAGCGGATGCCACAGCGATCATCGAGGCCTATCAGGCCAAGGGGCGGATTGCCGCATCGGTCACCCCGCGCATCATCAACCGCGATGACAACCGGATCGATCTGGTGTTCGAGATCCGCGAAGGCAGGGTGGTCGAGATCGAGCGGCTGTCGTTTGTCGGCAATCAGGCCTTTTCCGACCGGCGGCTGCGGCAGGTGCTGGAAACCAAACAGGCCGGGTTCCTGCGCCAACTGATCCAGCGCGACACCCTGGTGCCGGAACGGCTGGAGTTTGACAAACGCGCCCTGACCGATTTTTACCTGTCGCGCGGCTATGTCGATTTTCAGGTGCTGTCTGCCACATCGGATGTGGTGCGCGACCGCAGCGGCTTTTTCGTCACCTTTGCGGTGCGCGAAGGCATCCCCTACCGGTTCGGTGAAATCTCGGTCGCCTCGGAGGTCGAAGGCGTCGATGCCGCCGCTTATCAGGCGGTGGTGCGGCTGCGCCCCGGTGTCACCTACTCGCCGACCCTGATCGACAACACCATCCAGCGGTTGGAAGCTCTGGCGCTGCAACAGGGGCTGAATTTCGTGCGGATCGACCCGCGCGTCACCCGCGATGACCGCAACCAGACCCTGGCTGTCAGCTTTGTGCTGGTCAAAGGACCACGGGTGTTTGTCGAACGCATCGACATCGAAGGCAATGCCACGACGCTGGACAAGGTGGTGCGCCGCCAGTTCCGCACTGTCGAAGGCGACCCGTTCAACCCGCGCGAAATCCGCGACAGCGCCGAACGGATCCGCGCCTTGGGCTATTTTTCCGATGCCGCCGTTGACACCCGCGAAGGCTCTGCCAGCGATCAGGTGATTGTCGATGTAAACGTCACCGAACAACCGACCGGCTCGCTGTCGTTCGGTGTGTCCTATGGCGTTTCAACCGGTGTCGGCTTTGGCATCGGCTTTTCGGAATCGAACTTCCTTGGCCGGGGCCAATCCCTGTCGGTGGATGTGGATACCGCCTCTGAAACCGCCAGTTCCGCGATCAACTTCATCGAACCGGCGTTTCTGGGGCGTGATCTGAAGTTTCGGTTCAATGCCTATTACCGGCAATCCGACAATTCCTTTGCCCAGTATGATACGCAGAACATCGGCATCAGCCCGTCGTTCGAATTCCCCGTCAGCCGCAATGGCCGGTTGGAACTGCGCTATGCCGTGGCGGAAGATACCATCAAGAATGTCGATCAGGGCACCGGAGGCACCACCGGTTCCTCCAGCATCCTGAAGCTGGAAGAGGGGACGGTGCTGAGTTCGGCAGTCGGCTACAGTTACAGCTGGGATACACGGCGCGGCGGGTTGAACCCCAATGGGGCGTTGGTGCTGCGCTTTGGTCAGGATTTTGCCGGGTTGGGCGGCGATACCCAATCCATCGCCACCACGGCGCAGTTTCTGGCGGAAACCAGGGTGCTGTCCGAAGAGGTGACGTTGCGCGCCATCCTCGAAGGCGGGGCATTGACCAGTTTCGGCGGCAACAGCCGGTCCACCGACCGGTTTTTCCTCAATGGCAAGCTGCGCGGTTTTGAACCCAACGGCATCGGTCCGCGCGATCTGGCGGTGGATAACCAGGACGCACTGGGGGGCAACCTGTTTGCCGTCGCCCGGTTCGAGGCCGATTTTCCGCTTGGTCTGCCGGAAGAATATGGCATCACCGGCGGGGCGTTTCTGGATGTCGGCTCGGTCTGGTCGCTGGACAATGCCAATGGCGGCGCCACCGGTGCCACAGCGGTGGATGACAGTCTGCGGCTGCGCTCCGCCATCGGGGTTTCGGTCTTGTGGAATACCCCGATCGGCCCGTTGCGGTTCAACTTTTCCAAGGCTTTGGCCAAGGAAACCTATGACCGCGAACAGACCTTTGATCTGACCGTTTCGACCCGGTTCTGATGGTGCGGCCGCGGGTACCAGCGGCGGGGGTCTTGTTGCAAGGGCTGCTTTTGGCTGCCGTCTGGCTGGCGGCAGGGCCTGGCCTGGCCCAGAACGAACCCGCACCCTTGCAAGCGGCGACGCCAATGCTGCAATCCTCGCCGGTTCTGACCCTGGATCAGGAACGGCTGTTTCTGGCCTCGGCCTATGGGGCACGGGTGATGCGCGAGATCGAGGCGGCGTCCAGGGCGCTGGCGGCGGAAAACCGCGAGATCGAGGCGCAACTGGAAGCCGAGGAAAAAGACCTGACCAACCGCCGCGCCACCCTGACCGCCGCCGGGTTCCGCCCGCTGGCCGATGCCTTTGATGCAAAGGTTGTCGACATCCGGCGGGTCCAGGATGAAAAGCTGGCAACCCTGAATGGCCGCCGCGATCTGGAACGGCAGGTGTTTTATCAGGCGGTGGCACCGGTGTTGGGCGATCTGGTGCGGGAAGCCGGGGCCGTTGCCATTCTGGATGCCCGCGCCGTGTTCCTGTCGGCCGACCGGATCGACATCACCGATGAAGCCATTGCCCGGATCGACCAGTTGCTGGGGGCTGGGCCGATTGCCCCGGTGGTGCCAGAGACCCCGGTGCCCCCCGTGCCCGCTGCAACCCCCGATCCGGCTCAACCGGCGGCACCCTGACGCGGGCATCCCCGGTGCATGCCGCTGCCTTGCCAGCGCCGGTGGAGATTGCTAGTCAGGCAAAGCGGCCAAGGGAGGATCCATGAACGACGCATCATCGACAGCGAGTCCCGCAAGTGCTGCACCAAAAGTGGCACCGGTGCCCTATCCGGCGGACCATGCCGATATCCATCTGATAAAACGCATCATTCCGCACCGTTACCCGTTTCTGCTGATCGACAAGGTGCGCAACATCGTGCCGCACACCTCGGCTTTGGGCATCAAGAACGTCACCGTCAATGAACCGCATTTTCAGGGGCACTTTCCCCAGACCCCGATCATGCCCGGTGTCACCATCATCGAAGCGATGGCGCAGACCGCTGCGGTGCTGGTTGGCATCACCCTTGATCTGGTCGACAAGGAACCCTTGGTCTATTTCATGAATATCGACAACGGCAAGTTCCGCCGCAAGGTGGTGCCGGGCGATGTGCTGGAACTGCATGTCACGGTGCGGCGCGCCGGCGGCCGGATCTGGAAGTTTCATGGCGCCGGCAAGGTCGATGGCGAACTGGCCGCCGAGGCCGAGTTTACCGCAATGATCGATTTGCCCAAACCATGAGCATCGACGCCACAGCCACCATCCACCCCAGCGCCATTGTCACCCAAGGTGCCGTGATCGGTGCCGGTGCCGTGGTCGGCCCCTTTGCCCTGATCGGTGGTGAAGTGACCCTGGGTGCCGGGGTCGAGGTGAAAAGCCATGCCGTTGTCACCGGCTGGACCGAGATCGGCGCGGGCAGCGTGGTGTTCCCGTTTGCCTCGGTCGGCGAAGTGCCGCAGGATCTGAAATACCACGGTGAACGCACCCGGCTGGTGGTCGGTGCCCGCTGCCGCATCCGCGAAGGCGCGACGCTGAACACCGGCACCGAAGGCGGCGGCGGCATCACCCGGGTGGGCGATGATTGCCTGTTCATGACCGGGGCCCATGTCGGCCATGATGCGCAAGTCGGCAACCGGGTGATCATGGCCAATCAGGCCGCCCTTGGCGGTCATTGCCTGATTGGCGATGATGTCATCATCGGCGGTCTGGCGGGCATTCACCAATGGGTCCGAATCGGGGCAGGGGCGATCATCGGAGCCCTGAGCATGGTGACCAATGATGTGATCCCGCATGGTCTGGTGCAGGGGCCGCGCGGCGAGCTGGAAGGGTTGAACCTGGTCGGTCTGAAACGGCGCGGCGTCGACCGGGCCGAGATTGCGGCGCTGCGCGACGCCTATGCCGTGCTTGCCAGCGGCGAAGGCGCCTTTGCCGAACGGGCAGAGCGGCTGGCCGCTGCAACCCAAAGCCCGATGGTGCGCCAGATCACCGGCTTTATCCTGTCGGCGACGGAACGCAATTTCCTGACGCCGAAGTAGGCGGCGATGGCCAACCCCGATCCCATGCGGCCCGATCTTGTCCTCATCGCTGGAACCGGATCGCTGCCGCTGCAGCTGGTACTGGCGCTGGAGGCGCGGGGGGAGCCCTATCTGGTCGCCGAGATTGACGGCTTTCCGGTTGAACTGGACCGGCCCACGGAGCGGTTCCGGGTCGAGCGGCTGGCTTTGTTCATCGACCGGTTGCAGGATTTGGGGATCAGGCGGGTGGTGTTTGCCGGGGCGGTGCGCCGCCCCCATCTCGACCCGTCGCTGTTCGATCCCTTTACCGCCGCCATGGTGCCGCGCTTGCTGCGGGCAATGCAGTCGGGCGATGATGCCACCCTGCGCGAAGTGATCGCGATCTTTGAGGAAGCCGGGTTCGAGGTGGTTGGGGCGGACCGGATCGCCCCCGATCTGGTCCCGGGCGAAGGGGTGCTGGGACGGTACGACCCGACCGATGCCGACCGCGCCGATGTCGAGCGTGCCGAAGCCATTGTTGCCGCACTGGGGTTTGTCGATGTCGGGCAGGGGGCGGTGGTGGCACAGGGCCTGTGTCTGGCGGTCGAGGCCCTGCCGGGCACCGATGCCATGCTGGCCGAGGCGGCACGCCACGGCGGTCTGCGGCCAGACCCGCATGGCTCCGGCGGCGTGATGCTCAAGGCGGTGAAGCCGGGGCAGGACCGGCGGATCGATTTGCCGACCCTGGGGATGCAGACCCTGCGGATGGCGCATCAGGCCGGGCTGAACGGCATCGCCTTTCAGGCGGGTGGCGTGCTGCTGCTCGACCGCGCCGAAATGGTGGCACAGGCCGATCAATGGGGGATGTTTCTCTGGTCCAAAGCGCTGTGACGCCGCACCGATTCTATCTGATCGCCGGCGAGCCGTCGGGCGACCGCCTGGGGGCGGCGCTGATGGCGGGGTTGCGGGTGCTGGACCCCGGCTGCGCGTTTCACGGGGTAGGCGGGCCGTTGATGGCGGCTGAGGGGCTGGTCAGCCAGTTCCCGATGCAGGACCTGTCGGTGATGGGCATCAGTGAAGTGCTGCCGCGCTATTTTGCGCTGAAACGGCGGATCGCCGAATGTGCTGCCGCTGTTGGTGCGTTGCAACCCGATGCGCTGATCACCATCGACAGCCCGGATTTCTGTCTGCGGGTGGCGCGGCTGGTGAAAGCGGCGGGGGACATCCGGACCATCCACTATGTTGCCCCCTCGGTCTGGGCCTGGCGGCCGGGTCGGGCAGCCAGGATGGCGGAAGTGATCGACCATGTGCTGGCGCTGTTGCCGTTCGAGCCGCCCTATATGGCAGCGGCCGGGATGGGCTGCAGCTTTGTCGGCCATCCGGTGGTGGCGGAGCCGCAAGCCAGTGCGGCGGAGGCTCTGGCCTTTCGCGCCGCCCATGGGATCGGTGCGGCAAAGCTGGTCCTTGCCCTGCCCGGATCGCGGCGCGGTGAAGTGGCGCGGCTGGCGGGGCGGTTCGGTGCGACGCTGGCGCTGGTGGCTTTCGGGCACCCCGGATTGCGGGTGGTGGTGCCGACGCTGGACGCGGTCCGCGATCAGGTGGCCGCCGCGATTGCCGACTGGCCGGGTGCGCCAGTCCTGCTGTCCTCGCCCGACCCCGCCACCAAAGCCGCCGCCTTTGCCGCCGCCGATGTCGCCCTTGCCGCCTCTGGCACGGTGTCGCTGGAACTGGCCGCCAGCCGCACCCCGATGGTGATCGGTTATGACATGGCGTGGCTGAGTCGCCAGATCATCGCGCGAATGATGCGGGTCGATACGGTGACGCTGGTCAATCTGGTGGCGGAAACCCGCGCGGTGCCGGAGTTTCTCGGGGCCGCCTGTCAGCCCGCGCCGATGGCGGCGGCTTTGACCGGGCTGTTGGGGCCGTCGGCTGCCCGAATGGCTCAGGTACAGGCGATGGCATTGACGATGGAGCGGCTTGGGGCAGGCGGCGAAGCCCCGGGGTTGCGAGCGGCACGGGCGGTTCTGTCAGCACTGTGATTTCCAGCAAAAGCCGGGGGGGTTTCACACCCCCCGGGACCCCGCTGCCTCTTTAAGGAAGCCGGGGGGTTTCACACCCCCCGGGACCCCCCGTGGGATATTTGGGAACAGAAAATGGAGCGAAAAGCAGGTCAGTCTGGTGCGCGCGTTCAGCCCTTGCGCCCCGACCAGATCCAGCCGCCACCCAGCACCCGGCTGCCTTCGCCGGCGTAAAAGGCGCAGGCCTGACCGGCGGACACGCCTTCTTCGGGGGTCAGCAACTCGACTTCGGCCTCGGTGGCTGACAGCGGGCGCAGGATCGCCTCGCGCGGCGGGCGGGTGGAGCGGACACGGGCGCGGATCTGCCATTCGGGGCGGCTGAGAAGGGGGTCATCGCCAAGCCAGTTGATTTCCCGCAATGGGACGGTTCGGGTCGACAGCGCGGCTTTCGGGCCGACCACCACGCGTTTCAGGCCCGGGTCCAGCCGGACGACATACAGCGGGTCTTCCAGACCGCCGATGCCAAGGCCGCGCCGTTGGCCGATGGTATAGTGGATGATGCCACGGTGGGTGCCGACCACGGTGCCATCCAGATCGACGATGTCGCCGGGTTCGGCGGCACCCGGGCGCAGCTTTTCGATCACGGCGGCGTAGTTGCCGTTCGGCACAAAGCAGATGTCCTGGCTGTCGGGTTTGTCGGCGACGGGGAGGCCGTATTTCACCGCCAAGGCACGGGTTTCGGCCTTGCTGGCCAGAGAGCCAAGCGGAAAGCGCAGGTAGTCCAGCTGGCTTTGCGTGGTGGAAAACAGGAAATAGCTCTGGTCGCGCCCCGGGTCGGCGGCGGCATGCAGTTCTGCCTTCACCGGGCCATTTTCGCGGCGGATGTAGTGGCCGGTCGCCATGCAGTCGGCATCGAGATCGCGGGCGGTTGCCATCAGGTCGGTGAACTTCACCCGTTCATTGCAACGGATACAGGGCACCGGGGTGGCACCCGCCAGATAGGCATCGGCAAATTCGTCGATCACTGCGGCGCGAAACGTGTTTTCATAATCCAGCACATAATGCGGGAACCCCATGGTTTCGGCGACGCGGCGGGCATCGTGGATATCGAGGCCGGCACAGCAGGCGCCCTTTTTCGCCAGCGCGGCACCGTGATCGTACAGCTGCAAGGTGACACCGACGACATCATAGCCCTGGTCTGCCAGCAGTGCCGCCACCACCGAACTGTCGACACCGCCCGACATCGCCACCACCACCCGGGTTTGGGCCGGCGGTTTGGCAAAGCCAAGCGAATTGAGCGGGTGGGTCGGGGCGTCGAGCATGGCGGATCCGGGATCACTGGGAAGCCAACCAATATAGGAAAGTTCTAACTACTCTCAACCCCCGTTGAAGGCCCGGCTAAACCGGTCCTTAAGCGTGATCGGCGACTCTGGCACGGAACGCTGAGAGGGTGTGCGATGTATCTGAAGAAAGTCGATGGCCCGCGTGCCGTGACCTTGCCCGACGGCACGGTGATGACCCGTGCCGATCTTCCGGCCAAAGACACCCGCCGCTGGGTCGCCAGCCGCAAGGCCAGGGTGGTGCGGGCGGTGATTTACGGCCTGATGACCGCAGCCGAAGCGCGTGACCGCTACGCTTTGTCGGAGGAAGAGTTCGATCTGTGGCGCGCCGCCGTCGAACAGCACGGCGACTCTGCGCTAAAAGTGACGACAATCCAAAAATTTCGACAACTTTAGATTGTATTTTCATTCCGCCCGGTCAGAGTAACCTGTGATTAACCATTGATCGCCAAGGTTGTATCAACGAGGGCTGTTAGCGGAGGCATAAATGCGCGTTCTACTGGTCGAAGATGATCCAACCACATCGCGCAGCATCGAACTGATGCTGAGCCATGCCAATCTCAACGTCTATTGCACCGATCTGGGAGAGGAGGGGATCGACCTTGCCAAGCTTTATGATTACGATCTGATCCTGCTCGATCTGAACCTGCCCGACATGAACGGGCATGAGGTGTTGCGCCAGTTGCGCATGGCCAAGATCGACACCCCGATCCTGATCCTGTCGGGGTCCGACGATACCGACAACAAGATCAAGGGCTTCGGCTTTGGGGCCGATGATTATCTGACCAAACCGTTCCACCGCGAAGAACTGGTGGCGCGCATTCATGCCATCATCCGCCGCTCAAAAGGCCATTCGCAATCGATGATCCGCACCGGCAAGGTCTGCGTCAACCTCGATGCCAAGACGGTCGATGTCGATACCAAGTCGGTGCATCTGACCGGCAAGGAATATCAGATGCTGGAACTGCTGAGCCTGCGCAAAGGCACCACCCTGACCAAGGAAATGTTCCTGAACCATCTCTATGGCGGCATGGACGAGCCGGAACTGAAGATCATCGACGTGTTCATCTGCAAGTTGCGCAAAAAGCTGGCAGAGGCGACGGGGGGTGACAATTACATCGAAACCGTCTGGGGCCGCGGCTATGTGCTGCGCGACCCGACCCCGGTCGAGGTCAGCCGTCGGTTGGCAGTCGGGGCCTGACCGGGCTGCCGAAGCGACAACCCTGTCGTGCGACCCGGTGGGTCCGCCGGTCCCGGACCCTTGCCAGAAAACCCGGTCCGGGCCGGATCAAAGCCGGTCCGGCAAAATGCCAGCCCCGGACCAGATCCGGGGTGGCGACCGGTTTTGCCGCAAGACAGGCGAAAATCAAGGGTCCAGAGTCTGCCTGGCGCTTCTATCACCGGCGGACAGACTTCAGCGAAGCCAAAGCGGTTTGACAGGGTAAACTTCCGGCGCCGAACGGTGACTCCATCGCCAAGGTAGCCCTGGCGAAGGCCGGGGCCTCTGGTCCCTTGCGCCACCGCCCGGCTCCCCGGGCGTCACACCCCGGCCCCACATCTTGGTCCCCCACACTGGTCCCCCACACTGGTCCCACATGCCAGCCGTACAACCTCGCCTTCGCGCCCTGACCCCCACACCCCGGCCTTCGCCTGACCGAGACTCCGGCCCATATACCTTGGCCTTCACCTGACCAACTCCCCGACCTTCACTCCCCGGCCTTCACTCCCCGACCTTCACACCCCGACCTTCACACCCCGGCCCCAAACCTCGGCCCCACTCAAGTCTGGACCTCGCCGAAGCCGCCTCCTATCACTGGATGATCCGCAGGGGCAGCGCCAAGGGGGGGGAATGGAACCGGAAACCGCCATTGACCAGATGAGCGACGCGGTCGCACAGGCCGAACTGGCGCGGCTGGCGGAACAGATCGCCGCCGCCAACCGGGCCTATCACACGCTGGATGACCCCGAAATATCCGATGCCGACTATGACCGGCTCAAGGCGCGCAACCACGCCCTTGAACAGCGCTTCCCGCATCTGCGCCGCGCCGACAGCCCCAGCGATCTGGTGGGCGGGGCATTGGCGGAGGGTTTTGCCAAGGTGCGGCACGACCAGCGGATGATGTCGCTGGAGAATGCGTTTGATGATGCCGATGTCGCCGATTTTGACGACAGGGTGCGCAAGTTCCTGGGGCTGGGGCCAGAGGTGCCGCTGTCCTATACCGCCGAGCCCAAGATCGACGGCCTGTCGCTGAGCCTGCGCTATGAACGCGGGCAGTTGGTGCAGGCGCTGACCCGGGGCGATGGCGAAGTCGGCGAATCAGTGCTGGAAAACGCCCGGACCATCGCCGATATCCCGCAAAGCCTGCCGGGTGCCCCCGATCTGATCGAAGTGCGCGGCGAAGTTTACATGCGCCACGCCGATTTCGCCGCCCTGAACCAGCGCACGGTGGCTGCGGGCGACAAGAGGTTTGCCAACCCGCGCAACGCCGCTGCGGGCAGCCTGCGCCAGTTGGATGCCGGCATCACCCGCGCCCGGCCCTTGCGGTTTTTTGCCTATGCCTGGGGGGGCCTGAGCGCGCCTTTGGCGCAAACCCAGCAGGGATCGCTGGACCGGCTGGCCGCTTTGGGCTTTGCCACCAACCCGCGCACCCGGCTGTGCCACAACCCGGGGGACCTGCTGGCGGCCTACCGCGAGACAGAAACTGCCCGCGCCAGCTTGGGCTATGACATCGACGGCGTGGTCTACAAGGTCAACGATCTGGCGCTGCAACGCCGTCTGGGGTTTCGCGCCGCCACGCCGCGCTGGGCGATTGCTCATAAATTCCCGGCCGAACTGGCCTGGACCCGGCTGGAGGCGATTGATATTCAGGTCGGCCGCACCGGCGCGCTCAGCCCGGTGGCGCGGCTGGTGCCGGTGACGGTTGGCGGCGTCGTGGTCTCGAACGCCACCCTGCACAATGAGGATTACATCGCCGGGCGCTCCTCCAAGGGGGAGGCGATTCGCGGCGGCAAGGATATTCGCCTAGGCGACTGGGTGCAGGTTTTCCGCGCCGGTGATGTGATCCCGAAAGTGGCCGATGTGGACCTGACACGGCGCAACAATACCGCGCAACCCTATGGTTTCCCTGATAAATGCCCGCAGTGCGGGTCGGATGCGGTGCGCGAGGCGGGCGATGCGGTGCGGCGCTGCACCGGAGGCATGATCTGCCCTGCGCAAGCGGTTGAAAGGCTGAAACATTTTGTCAGCAGGCAAGCGTTCGACATCGAAGGGCTGGGGGCGAAACAGATCGAGGCGTTCTACCACGATGACCAACTGCCGATCCGCGAACCCGCCGACATTTTCACGCTGGAAGCCCGGAATCAGGCGGCGCTGACCAAACTGGCCAACCGCGATGGTTACGGCGCACGTTCGACCGAAAATCTGTTCGCCGCCATCGCGCAAAAGCGCCGCATCCTGTTGAACCGGCTGATCTTTGCGCTGGGGATCCGGCATGTCGGCGAAACCTCGGCCAATCTGCTGGCCAACCATTATGGATCATGGGCAGCGTTCGAGGCGGCGATGACCACGGCCGAGGTTGGCAGCGGCGATCCCTGGGCACAACTGACCGCGATTGACGGGGTCGGCACGGTGCTGGCGGCCTCGGTGGTGCAGGCGTTTCATCAGGCGGCGGAACGGGCATCAATCGACCGGTTGGTAGCACATCTGATGGTGCAGGATATCGAGCACCGTGGCCCGGTGGCAAGCCCGGTGGCGGGCAAAACCGTGGTGTTCACCGGCACCCTGGAAAAGATGACGCGGGCCGAAGCCAAGGCGCGGGCCGAGGCGCTGGGGGCCAGGGTGGCAGGCTCCGTCTCTGCCAAGACCGATCTGCTGATCGCGGGCCCCGGTGCCGGGTCCAAGGCGAAAGATGCGGAAAAACATGGCGTAACCATCATGGATGAGGATCAGTGGCTGGCCCTGATTGGCGACGCCTGAAATGGAAAAGCCTGAGATGGAAAAGCCTGAGATGGACACGCCGGGCCGCCCGATTCTGCTGTTTCCGCTGTATGCCGACCTCGAAACGCTGGAAGGCGTAGGGCCGAAAAGCGCCAGGTTTTTCAGCGCTTTGGGGGTCGAAACTCCACGCGATCTGATCTTTACCCTGCCGCATTCCATCATCGACCGCAGCCGCAAATCCAGCATTCTGGATGTGACCCTGCCTGCCGTGGTGACGGTGGAAGTCGAGGTGGCCGGCCATTTCCCGCCCCGCAGCAAGGGGCGGCCAACCCGCGTGATGGTGCGCGATGCCCGCATCGAGTTCCAGCTGGTGTTTTTTCACGCCAAGGGGGACTATCTGCAAAAGCTGCTGCCGACCGGGCAGCGACGGCTGGTGTCGGGGCGGGTCGAACTGTTTGACGGTGTGGCGCAGATGCCGCATCCCGATCACGTCCTGCGGCTGGAAGATGCCGCCAGCCTGCCGGGATTTGAGCCGGTCTATCCGCTCGGCGCCGGGTTGACGCAAAAACTGGTGGCCAAGGCGGCCCGTTCGGCGCTGGAACGGGTGCCGCAATTGCAGGAATGGATTGATCCGGCGCTGCTGGCACGCGAAGGCTGGCCGGCCTGGGTCCCGGCGATTCGTGCCGCCCATGCGCCGCAATCCGCCGCCGAGACCACCCCCGACCATCCGGCACGCCAGCGCCTCGCCTATGATGAGTTGCTGGCGCACCAGTTGACGATGGCTCTGGCGCGGCGGTCACTGCAGCGCGGCAAGGGTACATCCTCGCGTTCTAACGGAGCTTTGCAGCGCAAGGCGTTGGCAGAATTACCTTATCAGCAAACCAATGCGCAGGAGCGCGCGATCCGGGAAATCGCCGCTGACATGGCATCAGACCGCCGGATGAACCGCTTGTTGCAGGGCGACGTTGGTTCCGGCAAGACCTTGGTGGCGCTGATGGCCTTGTTGGTGGCGGCAGAGGCGGGTGGCCAGGGTGTGCTGATGGCCCCGACCGAAATTCTGGCGCGCCAGCATCTGGAGGGGTTGCAGCCTTTGGCCGAAGCCGCAGGCGTGGTGATGGAGATCCTGACCGGGCGCGACAAGGGCACCGAGCGGGCCGCCAAGCTGGCAGCCCTTGCCAAAGGCGATATCCAGATCCTGGTCGGTACCCATGCGGTGTTTCAGAAAGACGTGGTGTTTGCCGATCTGCGGCTGGCGGTGATTGACGAACAGCACCGCTTTGGCGTGGCACAGCGGATGGAACTGGGGGCCAAGGGCACAGCTGCCGATGTGCTGGTGATGACCGCGACCCCGATCCCGCGCAGTCTGAGCCTCGCGCAATATGGCGATATGGACCTCTCGGTGCTGGATGAAAAGCCACCGGGGCGGTTGCCGGTGAAAACAGCACTGGTCACCACCGGCCGGATCGATGAGGTGGTGGCGCATCTGCGCCAGGCGGTGGCCGATGGGCGGCAAGCCTATTGGGTCTGCCCTTTGGTCGAGGAATCCGAGGCGGTGGACCTGACAGCGGCAGAGGAGCGGTTCAAGCGACTGCGGGCGGTGCTGGGCGAGGACAAGGTGGGTCTGGTGCATGGCCAGATGCCAGCGGCCGAAAAAGATGCAGTGATGGCGCGGTTTGTCGCCGGAAATCTGGCGGTTTTGGTGGCGACCACGGTGATCGAGGTCGGGGTCAATGTACCCAACGCCTCGATCATGGTGGTGGAGCGGGCGGAAAGCTACGGGCTGGCGCAGTTGCACCAGTTGCGGGGAAGGGTCGGGCGCGGGGCCGCAGCATCGACCTGCCTGTTGCTGTATCAGCCGCCGCTTGGCGAAACCGCGATGCGGCGCCTGACCCTGCTGCGCGATACCGAGGATGGCTTTCGCATCGCCGAGGAAGATCTGGCGATCCGGGGGGCCGGAGATCTGATCGGCACCGCGCAATCCGGCCTGCCCCGGTTTCGCATCGCCGATCTGGAACGGCAAACCAGCCTGATGGCGCTGGCGCAATCGGATGCACGCACGCTGCTGGCGCTTGATCCCGGTCTGACCACCGCGCGCGGCAAGGCGGCGCGGCAGCTGTTGTGGCTGATGGAACAGGACCGGGCGATGGCCTTGATGCAAGTGGGGTAGGCTCCCGGCAGTGGTTTCATTGCCAACCGAGCCACCAACTCCGCGCCGCCCCTGCGCAGGCAGGGGCCCCGAGTCTTTCTGCACACCCTCGCCGGGTCGCGTCGGGGCTCCGGGTCAGGCCCGGAGCGGCGTGACACAAGTTTTCAGTTTGTTCCCGAATGTTCTTAAAAAGTTCTTTACATCGCCTGCGAATAGTGAGAACAAATCAGCAACATCCCAGCAAGGAGCGTGCAGATGCTGACCGACCTGAAATGCCTGTTGTGCCGGACTGCACCGACGCTGATGCAGGATGCGGTTGGTGCCGCCGCGCTGATCGTGATGCTGGTGGTCGGGCTCAATCTGCCGCTTTATTCCTGAACTTTCCGTCTCTGCCTGCGGTCTGTGCCGGGGCGCCCCGCATCCTCGTGTCCCCGAAGATGCTCGCTTGTTCAAGCCCTGCCTAAGGCACCTCGTGCCCTATGGCATTTCGCGCCCCGACAATCACAGACACGCCACTTGCCGCCGCCATCGCCAAGATGTGCGGCGGTTTTTTTATGCCGCGACCTGTTCCGCCGCCGCCATCGCCTCGGACGCCGCCTCCAGCGCCAGCAGGATCGAGGCATGGCGGTTCTTGTAGTCGCGGGCAGGCAACAGCACCTCCAGCCCCTGAAACGGCGCCGACGGGGCAGGGCCACCCGCTTTCAGCATCGCGGCCAGTTCATCGCGCGCCTGTTCGATCTGGGCGCGGGTACAGCCGATGATCGCCCCACCGACCACCGAGGCCGAAGCCTGGCCCAGGGCGCAGGCCTTCACATCCTGGCCAAAATCGCTGACCCGGCCATTTTCCACCGTTACATCCACCGTCACGGTGGAGCCACACAAGGGCGAGCGGCGCCGGGCGCTGGCGGTTGGCGCAATCAAGCGGCCATGGTGCGGGATATCGGCAGCAAGCGCCAGAATCCGGCCGGAATACAGCTTCAAAAGATCGGATTCGGCGTTCACGGCGGGCCTGCTGCTTTCCACTTGCACCGTTGTGCCATAGATAGGGTCCCGGTTCCATCCTGCAAAGGCCCCGCCCAGATGTCCGCCCCGTTTGACCCCGCCAGCCTGACCTATAACGCCGATGGCCTGCTGCCGGTGGTGGCGCAGGATCATGCCTCCGGCGAAGTGCTGATGTTGGCCTGGATGAATGCCGAGGCGGTGGCGCGCAGCCTTGCCAGTGGCCGCGTCACCTATTGGTCGCGGTCGCGCGCGGCGTTCTGGGTCAAGGGCGAAACCTCGGGCCATAGTCAGCGGCTGGTGGAATTGCGGGTGGATTGCGACGGCGATGCGCTGCTGGTGCTGGTGGAACAGGTCGGCCCCGCCTGCCACACCAACCGCCGCTCCTGCTTTTACACCGCTGTCCGGCAGGGGGAAGCGGTGGTGATTGCCGAGCCGCTATAGCCCCACCATCCGGCGGATATCCTGCGGGCTGGCCCCTTCGGCACGGTACAGCGCCAGCGCCCGGGCGTCATCGCGCTTGGCAAGGCGCTTGCCTGCCTCATCGCGGATAAGTCTGTGATGATGGTAGGTTGGCGTGGGAAGCTGCAGCAGGTTCTGAAGAACGACGTGGATTTTGGTGGCTTCAAACAGATCCGCGCCGCGCACCACATCGGTGATCCCCTGCGCCGCATCATCCAGCACCACCGACAGGTGATAGCAGGTGCCGATATCCTTGCGCGCCAAAACGATGTCACCGGCGTCCCGCGCCAGTTGTTCAGCGGTGATTTTATGGGTGCCAGCTTGGGCAGAGCCGGTTTCGGCGTAGTGCCACGGCCCCCCCGTGATCCGCCCGATTTCCAGCCGCAGCGTCTGGTCCCGTGGTCTTGGCCCCAGCGGCAAATGCATCTGCGGGCGACAGGTTCCGGGGTAAATCATCCCGTCCGGCCCGTGGGTTACAACGCCTTCTTGCGGTGCCGCCAGTGCCTGCTGGACATCGTGGCGGCGGCAGTGACAGGGATAGATCAGCCGCTGGTCCCACAGTCTGTCCAATGCGCCATGATAGGCGGGCAGCCGGTCGGATTGCCTCATCATCGGTTCGGGCCAAGCCAGACCCAGCCAGCGCAGATCATCATAAATCTGGCGTTCCCACTCCGGCTTGGCGCGTGATCGGTCAATATCCTCGATCCGTAGCAGAAACTGGCCGCCGTGGCGCAGCGCCATGTCATGCGCGAGGATGGCGGAATAGGCATGGCCCAGGTGCAGCGGCCCGGTTGGGGATGGCGCAAACCGGGTGCGGAACTCAGGCGGCATCGGCTTTCGCCTGACCCAGCCAGTCAAGAAACGCCACCTTGGCACGGTCGGTATAGGCCTTGTAGCGGTCTTTGCGGCCACGCCTGCCGCCCTTGGCATCAATCGGCGGGAACAGACCGAAATTCACATTCATCGGCTGAAACGTCTTTGCATCCGCCCCGCCGGTGATGTGGCTGATCAGCGCCCCGATCGCGGTTTCGGGCGGCGGCGCCGCCAGCCTGCGCCCGGTCAGGTCCGCCACCGCCAACCGGCCCGCCAACAGCCCCATCGCGGCAGATTCCACATAGCCTTCCACCCCGGTGATCTGGCCGGCAAAGCGGATGTTGGGCCGCGATTTCAGCCGCATCTGGCGGTCCAGCAGGGTCGGGGAATTGATGAAGGTGTTGCGGTGAATGCCGCCCAGCCGGGCAAACTCGGCATTTTCCAGCCCAGGAATTATCCTGAAAACAGCGGTTTGCGCGCCGTACTTCATCTTGGTCTGGAACCCGACGATATTATACAGCGTGCCCAGCGCATTGTCGCGGCGCAGTTGCACCACGGCATAGGGTTTCACCTGTGGATCATGCGCATTGGTCAGCCCCACCGGTTTCATCGGGCCGAACCGCAGGGTTTCATGGCCGCGCTCGGCCATCACCTCGATCGGCAGACAGCCGTCGAAATAAGGGGTGGGATTGGGGAAACCAGCAGCCTCGCCGTCATGAAACTCGGTCTTGTCCGCTGCCAGCAGCGCCACGATGAAGTCATCATACTGTTCATGGGTCATCGGGCAGTTCATATAGGCGGTCTGGTCCTCGATGGTCTCGCCTTTGTCATAGCGCGACTGCATCCAGGCCCGGGTCATATCGACACTATCGGCATAGACAATCGGCGCAATCGCGTCGAAAAACGCCAGCGCCTCGGTGCCGGTCTCGGTGCGGATGCTATCCGCCAGCGCACCAGAGGTCAAAGGCCCGGTGGCCACGATCCACTGGCCGGTTGAGGGAAGCGCCGTAACCTCTTCATCCGTCACGGAAATCATCGGGTGGCCCCGCAACCGCTCTGTCACACCTTCGGCAAACGCCTCGCGGTCCACCGCCAGCGCACCCCCGGCAGGCAGCGCGTGCTTGTCAGCCATTGCCATGATCAACCCGCCCGCCGCCCGCATTTCCCAATGCAGCAGACCAACCGCGTTCTGTTCATCATCGTCCGAGCGGAACGAATTGGAACAAACCATTTCGGCCAGCAACCCGGTCCGGTGCGCAAAGGTGCCGACCTTGGGGCGCATTTCATGGATCGTCACCGGCACCCCGGCCTCTGCCGCCTGCCACGCCGCTTCCGATCCGGCCATGCCGCCGCCGATGATATGAAGCCTGTCCATCGCCTCGTTCATTTTCTGTTCACAAATATCCCACTGGGGGGTTCCGGGGGGATGGGAAATCCCCCCGGCTTTCCTATCCACTAACCCTGCCGCTGCGAATTGAAAAGCCTCGCCTGTTGATCAGCAATGAAACCGGCCGCATCCCCGATCACCAGCCCCAACGTGCGCGCCTTGTCGAAAAACCCGCGGTTGGGCAAGGGCCCGACACGGCTGACCACCAGTGCCGCCACCAGTGGGCGCCCCGCCGCGACATCCTGTTCCATCAGTATTTCAAGCGCTTGCGTCAAATCCCTCATGTGCGGCACCGCCAAAGCCTGCATTGCTTCGGCATAGGTCACGGGCCGATGCAGACCCAACAGCCACTCCCGCAGCGCCACATCCCTCACGCTGCGTCGTCGCCCTGTTCCG
>JAYTDA010000261.1:0-3817 GCA_043736155.1 Paracoccaceae bacterium
ACCGAAGGCCGCGTCCGCCCCGGTGGTCGGCAAGCGCCAAGCCATTCTCGATCAGGCGCAGACCGGCGCGCTGCCCCCCGCACCGGATTTCTCCAAACCGACCCACGCCCGGTTTCGCGCCAAGCTGGCCCAGATCGTCGCCTTGGCCGAAGTGGGCGATGTTGCGGCCCTGCAGGCTTTCGAGATCAATCCGGTCTCGTCCAGCCCGAAGGCGATGGCCCACTACCGCGACCTGTGCGTCATCGCCATAACCGCCCGCGCGCAGGTGACGGAATGAAGATCACCCGCGAGTTCGCCCCCGCTGATCGCTACGTCTACGATTTCGGGCTCTGCAGCTACCGGAACGGTTGGGCGCAGGTCGATACGGCGCAGGATGCCTCGTATTTTGGGACATGGGCCAATCCGACCCGGCTGATGATCTTCAGCTACTGCGAGGGCGACACGACCTTGATGGAGGCCGCGTCGCCGGAGGAGTTCGCTGAGGAACTGCGGGAGATTGATGCTTGGAACCGGGCGCAGGGCTACGACCCGGCCCGGATCGATCCGGGGTTTGACCCGGCGATGAAGGAGGCGTTCGAAGGGATGGGGCTGGTTGATCTTCTCCACTGACGCAACGCGCTGTCGTTGAACGCGTTAGCTGTGCCCGATAATTAAAGCTTGTTTGGGCCGTTGCCGGGCATTGGGATGCCGAACGCGGCAGGCGCGATCGTGGCCGCGGTCATGCTCCGATTGGATGCCCTATTCCAGACAGAGCTGCTGCCTCCAACCGATCCTTGCGGGCAACGAAGAACGGGGGTTGCGGGCCGAAATGCAGGGATTGCCCAACGGGCGACGTCCGCGTGGTTGGGCACGGGCACGGGCACGGGCGGGGGCACACCCGATATGCCAAACCACAGTGGTGGCGATCGACCTGGGGAAACCAGTTGAAATCATGGTACTTTGCAGCGGACCGGTGCAAGGTTATCAAAGGCTTGGAATACCTGTAGTTGTGCCTTGGAATTCGGATGCTGACGACGTGAATTCAGACCTCTCCTTGTTCTTGCCGCATTGCGTTTCGGTTGATCTGGAAGTCGATCCCAAAACGGCGAGGGTCTTTGCTTTTGCGGCGGTGCGCGGTGGGGGTGGGGAGGCGCTGGTTCACACAAGCGGGTCGCTCGACGCAGGGCTGGATCGGCTGGAGGCGTTCTGTAACGACGCAAGGCATCTGATCGCCCACAACATCCTGCGCCATGATTTACCGCATCTGGTGGCCAACCGGGCGCGTTTGGCGCACCTAGGCGCGGCCCCGATCGACACGCTGTGGCTGAACCCGCTCGCCTTTCCGCGCAACCCCTACCACCATCTGGTGAAGCATTATCAGGACGGGCGGCTGCAGGCGGGGCATGTGAACGACCCTGAACTGGACGCGCGGCTGGTGCTTCAGGTTCTGGCAGACCAGATCGCCGCTTTCAGCAAGCTTGGGCTTGAGGTGCCGGATGCCCTGTTGGCTTTTCATCACCTGACCACGCGGGGCGAGGTGGCAGGGGGCTTTGACGCGCTTTTCCAACACCTGCGCGGGGCCGCCGCGCCGGACGCGGGTGTGGCCCATGCCGCAATTCGCGGTCTGCTGGCGGGTCTGACCTGTAATCATCGGCTGGACCAGACGCTGGGTCGCCTGTCCGATCCGCGCAATGGCTGGCCAATGGCCTATGCGCTGTCGTGGATCTCGGTTGCGGGTGGGGATTCCGTAATGCCGCCCTGGGTGCGGATGCAGTTCCGCGAGGCCGGGCTGATGGTGCGCCATCTTCGCGACACCAATTGCGGCGATCCAGCCTGCGGTTGGTGTGCGGAAAAGAGCAACCCCAACGCCGCACTGGAACGCTGGTTTGGCTTTCCGGCTTTCCGCCCCCAGCCGGTAGATGACATGGGCCGCCCCCTGCAGGAACGTATTGTGGCCGAGGCGATGGCGGGCCGTTCTGTGCTGGGCATCCTGCCCACAGGAACGGGAAAATCGGTCTGCTATCAGATCCCGGCGCTGTCGCGGTTCGACAAGACGGGCGCGCTGACGGTGGTGATCTCGCCGCTTGTCGCGCTGATGGCCGATCAGGTGCAGGGGCTGGCGCGGGCGGGGATATCGGCGGCTGTCACGGTGAACGGGATGTTGTCGCTGCCCGAACGCCATGACGCACTGGAAAAGGTGCGGATGGGCGACGCGGCGATCTTGCTGATTTCCCCCGAACAGTTGCGCTCACCGTCCATCCGCACCGTGCTGCAACAACGCGAGGTCGGGCTTTGGGTACTGGACGAGGCGCATTGCGTGTCGAAATGGGGCCATGATTTTCGCCCCGATTACCGCTATGTCAGCCGCTTCATCAAGGAATTCTCCGGTGATCAGGTTCCCCCGGTGCTTTGCTTGACTGCCACGGCCAAGCCCGAGGTGGTGCGTGACATCCGCGACCATTTCCAAAGCCGCCTCGGGGTGGATCTGCTGCTGCTGGACGGCGGGGCGGTGCGGACCAACCTGTCCTTCGCCGTGCTGCCGACGCAAAAGGCGACCAAGCTGACCGATATCCTGACCGCGATCGCGGCCAACCTGCCGCCCGAAGGCGCGTCGGGCGCTGTGGTCTATTGCGCCACGCGCGGGACGACAGAAAAGGTGGCCGAGTTCCTGAAAGGCCAGGGGCTGGCGGCCGACCATTTCCACGCCGGGCTGACATCCGAACGCAAGCGCGAGGTTCAGGAGGCGTTTCGCGTCGGCGACCTGCGGGTGATCGCTGCGACCAACGCCTTTGGCATGGGCATCGACAAGCCCGATATCCGTCTTGTCGTGCATGGCGATATTCCAGGCTCACTGGAGAACTACCTGCAAGAAGCCGGACGCGCGGGCCGTGACCAGGCCCCCGCCACCTGCGTGCTGCTGTTCGCCGCCGACGATGTGGAGCGGCAATTCTCGCTTTCGGCCCGCTCGCGCCTGGCCCGGCACGAGATAGGGGCAATCCTCAAGGCGCTCAGGCGAATGGACCGGCAGAAGTCGGGTGAGGTGGTGGCCACCCCAGGCGAGATCGTGCGCGAGGAGAAAGATCAGGAGTTCGAGCGTGACCGCGCAACCGATGACACAAGGGTCAAGACCGCCGTCGCCTGGCTGGAGGAGGCAAAGCTGTTGTCGCGCGAGGAAAACCGGGTGCAGGTGTTTCCGTCCTCGCTGCGCATCCACACCGTTGATCAGGCGGCGGCGATTCTGGACGGCGCGCAAATCACCGGCACGCGCCGCATGCAACTTCTGGACCTCGTGCGCCATGTGATGAACGCGGCCCCGGGCGAGGGTGTCTCGACCGACGATCTGACCGGCGCTTGCGGCTTGTCGGGACGGTCGCTGCACCGGGCGCTGGCCGATCTGGAAACGCTGGGGATCGCCAGCAACGATACCGCCGTCACGGTCTTTGTGCATCTGGGCGTCGAAGATGCCTCGCCCCGCCGCCTCGATCTGGCGGCTCGGATGGAGGCGGACCTGATCGCCCTGATGCGCGAGGCGGTGCCGGAGGCGCAAGGGGCCGAGGCGCAACCGCTGCACCTGACCGAGACCTGTCAGGCCCTGCGCGACCAAGGCCATGTGCAGGTGCGACCCGATTTGGTTGAGGTGGTCTTGCGCGGCATGGCGCAGGACGGACGCGATCAGGGTGGGGGTGTACAGAATGCGGGGCGGGGCAACCTGACCCTGCGCAAGGCCAGCCGGAACACGCTGTTTGTCCGGGTGGAACGGTCGTGGCCGGTGGTGGAGCGCACCGCCGATCTGCGCAGGCAGGGGGCACAGGTGCTGCTGGCGCATCTGGCGGGCAAG
>JAYTDA010000262.1:0-1575 GCA_043736155.1 Paracoccaceae bacterium
GGCACCCCGCCGCTGATCGGGCAGGTGTAAAGGTGGCCATCATTGGCACTGACGAACAGGCTTTTGCCGTCTGGCGAGATGACATGGTCGTTGTTCAGGTTCTCGATCGGCGCGGTGTTGATCCGGTGCGGCCCGTCATGACCGTCGGGCGAAATCCGGAACAGGCGGCCATCGGCGTTGTAGATCAGCCATTGGCCATCAGGAGACCAGTTTGGCGCCTCTATCAGCTCAGACGTCTCGAAAATCACATCTTTGCGGCCGCCACTACGATCACAAACTACAATCTCACAAATTTGGCTTGGCAACAGACGGCGGGCACCCACAGGTCGCATTGGTCATTGATCTCCAGTTATACCTGCCGGCAAGATTAACGTTAATACATGGTTTGACAATAGCATTTCTACATTGTGTCAACCGTGGTCGAACCCTTCTGAAAAGTTGCGTTTTGGCCTGGGCGGTTGTGCGGGTTCACTGAACGACGTACTCGTCAGCGTCCAGCCAAGCCAGACCCCGCCAAAGACCGGAGACGCCAGAATGTCCGAACGCAGCCGCAGTAAAATTCCCGCCGGCATCTGGGTTCTGGGTTTTGTCAGCTTGTTGATGGATATCTCGTCCGAAATGATCCACGCCCTGCTGCCGCTGTTTTTGGTCACCAGCCTTGGGGCCAGTGCGCTGATGATCGGGTTGATCGAAGGGGCGGCCGAGGCGACAGCGCTGATCACCAAGGTTTTTTCGGGCGTGCTGAGCGACTGGTTCGGGCGGCGCAAGGGGCTGGCTTTGTTGGGTTATGGGCTGGGGGCGGCGACCAAGCCATTGTTTGCGCTGGCCCCCTCGGTGGGCGTGGTCCTGACTGCGCGATTGCTGGACCGCGTGGGCAAGGGCATTCGCGGCGCGCCGCGTGATGCGCTGGTCGCCGACATTGCGCCGCCGGAATTGCGCGGGGCGGCGTTCGGGCTGCGCCAGTCACTGGATACAGTTGGGGCCCTTGCCGGGCCGCTGATAGCGGTGGGGCTGATGCTGCTGTGGGCCAATGACTTTCAGGCGGTATTCTGGGTCGCCGTGATCCCCGGCGCAATGGCCGTGGCCCTGCTGGCATTCGGGATCAAGGAACCACCCCGCACCCCAGGTGCCCCCCGGCAAAATCCGATCAGCCGGGCCAATCTGGCGCGCCTGTCACCCGCCTACTGGCGGGTCGTAGCGATGGGGGCGGTGTTTACGCTGGCCCGGTTCAGTGAGGCGTTTCTGATCCTGCGTGCTCAGCAAAGCGGCATTGCGCTGGCGCTGGTTCCACTGGTGATGGTCGCGATGAATGTCGTCTATGCGCTGTCAGCCTATCCGTTCGGGCGGCTGTCGGACCGGGTTAGTCACCAGACCTTGCTCGGCTGGGGTCTGGGATTGCTGATTGTGGCCGATCTGATCCTTGCCAGTTCGTCGCAGTGGGCCGTGGTTCTGGCAGGTGTGGCCGTCTGGGGGCTGCATATGGGAATGACCCAAGGGTTGCTGGCAGTGATGGTTGCCGATACCGCCCCCATCGACCTGCGCGGCACGGCATACGGGTTTTTCAACCTTGTCAGC
>JAYTDA010000263.1:0-2458 GCA_043736155.1 Paracoccaceae bacterium
AGGCTGGTCGCAATCCAAGCCAGCACCAGTTGCACCAGATGCCCCGCCGTCACCAGCAGCATGACTGCAGCCAGTGTGGCGCACATCCAGCCCATGAAAGCGCCCTGCCGCGCCTCGCCGTCCACATAGGTCGCCGCATACCGTAGCACGACCCAGCCGATAAAGCTGACCAGACACAGCATCACCGCGCTGATCACATCCAGCCGCACTGACAGGCCGGGCAGCAGCTTCGCCGTGGATGGCCCCTGCAAGATCAAAAGCACTACCGACCCGATCGCAACTGCAATGGCGATCATGCCGCCCGCTTCGGCGGCAAAAGCCGGTCCCGCAGGCCGCCGCCCTGAATGCTTTGCCCCTAATGCCGCACAGAGCAACACGACAACGGGGGCGAGGTAGGGAAGCAGGGCTGGAGTCATGGACGTGTCCTTTCCGGGGCGCTTTGTGTGGCGGTGGTAACCGTCGCACTAAGCCGCGTAAAATTCATTGTTTGCCACAAATCGTTCTGTTAAACAGAACGTATGGCGGATCTCAACTATCACCACCTTCACCTGTTCCGGGCTGTGGCCCATGACGGCAATCTGACCCGCACAGCGGAAAAGCTGCATCTTTCGCAATCCGCCGTCTCGGTTCAGATCCGCAAGCTGGAGGATCGGCTGGGACACCCGCTGTTTGACCGGCGCGGCCGACAATTGCACCTGACCGAAGCCGGGCGTATCGCGCTGGACCATGCCGACGCGATCTTTGCGGTAGGCGATGAACTGCTCGGCACCCTGCGCGACGCGGGCCGCGGGTTGCAGGTTTTGCGGGTGGGGGCGCTCGCCACCTTGTCGCGCAATTTTCAACTGGGGTTTCTGCGCCCGGTTTTAGGCCAGCCGGGGACCGAAGTGATCCTGCGTTCCGGCAGCTTGGCAGAGCTGTTGACCCTGCTGGAAACGCTGAACCTCGATGTGGTGCTGACCAATCAACCGCCGCAGCGCGATACGACGACACCGTTTGTTTCGCACCGGCTGGCGGAACAGCCGGTCAGTCTGGTGGGCACGCCGACCCGCCTGAAATCAACGCAAAACCTGGCGCAGCGTCTGGCAACCCTGCCGATCATCCTGCCCAGCACGAACAGCTCGATCCGCATCGGCTTTGACGCGCTGGTAGCCCAACTGGGTATCCGGCCAAACATCGTCGCCGAGGTTGACGACATGGCGATGATGCGCCTTTTGGCACGCGAGGATGTGGGCCTGGCGGTTCTGCCGTTAATCGCCATCAAGGACGAGCTGGAACAAGGCATTCTGATTGAGGCAGACCGTCTGCCTGGCATTTCCGAGATGTTTTATGCGGTCACGCTGGACCGCCGGTTTCCCAACCCGATGCTGCAACGGTTGATCAACCCTGCCGCTGGCCCGTGAAGTGGATGGGCCGGATAAACCTGCGCTATCGGCTAAAGCACGTAGTACCGATTTCTCATTGGCCTAAGTCGCTACCAGCCAGCTTTTTCGTTTGAAAATGACGAAATGGTCATCTGGCCGACCGGATGTCGTAATTCTTTTGGTGTACCGGTCGGATGCCGAAATCGGCTGAAAGCCAATTGAATGCTGGAAGGCCAAGACGACGTTATGGTAAAACAGAAGGTACAATGAAAATACTGGTGATCGAAGACGAGCCCAAGACCGCTGCCTACCTTGCAAAGGGGCTGCGCGAGAACGGCTATGTTGTCGATCACGCGGGTGATGGCGGGATGGGCGCGCATATGGCGGTGCTTACGCGCTACGATCTGATCATTCTGGATGTGATGTTACCGGAACTTGATGGCTGGGGTGTGCTGAAAGAGTTGAAGGAACGCGGGGTCAGTACGCCGATCCTGTATCTGTCTGCGCGCGATGATGTGCAGGACCGGGTGCGCGGCATCGAGCTTGGAGCCGAGGATTATCTGGTCAAGCCCTTTGCATTCAGTGAGCTGCTGGCAAGGGCGCGGGCAATTCTGCGCCGGGGGCGCACAGCCCGGAAAGCGACGGTGTTTCAGGTGGCCGATCTGGAACTGGATCTGGAACGACACCGGGTTGTGCGGGCGGGCAAGGCGCTTGATCTGACACAGAAAGAGTTTCTGCTGTTGGCTCTGCTGATGCGGCGGGCTGGTGATGCCCTGTCGCGAACGATCATCGCCGAACAGGTCTGGGACATCAATTTTGAAAGCGATTCCAACATTGTAGATGTACACATGCGGCGGCTGCGGCTGAAGGTGGATGATCCGTTTGAGGATAAGCTGATCCACACGGTGCGCGGGATTGGATATACGCTTGAACATCGCAGCTAGGGTCAGGCGCGGCTTGGTAGTCGTTCAGCGCAGGCTTAATTCCATCGCTGTGCGGTTGGCGCTTTGGTATGGGCTGTCGGCTTTTGCGCTGGTGTTGGTCACGACAGGTTCGCTTTACTGGGCGCTGACCGTCAATCTGGACCGCGAAGATGC
>JAYTDA010000264.1:0-7658 GCA_043736155.1 Paracoccaceae bacterium
CAGTGTCGAACACCAGATTATATTCCCCGACCACCGCATTGTTGCTGGCGGAATCGGTGATCCGCATCGTCCAGGCGTTGGAGGAGCCGGTGCCGGGAACCACCGGGATGAAAGACACAGCCAGGGTTTTCGGGGCCCCCATGTTGTCGAAATACTCGATGGTGGTGGTTTCCGTCAAACCGGCTGCACCCGCCACAGTCGAGGTGGCGGGCAGATTCACCCCCAGCTGCATCCTGGTGGTCGGGTCACCGGCGAATTGATTCAGGGTGATCTGCACCGGTTCCAGCCCGGTGACGGTATCGCGCGGATAGTTCGGGATGGTGCCATCGACATTGGCGGGCCAACCCATCAGCACCAGCCCGGAATCGGTGCGCAGAATCCCGGTCTCATCCGGGCGGAACGACCCGGTGGTAACCAGCCGCAGCGGCAAGGCACCGCCCCCCAGCACATCCACCATATTGGTCACCGGCAACATGCCGCGTCCGTTCACCGCAAGGTCAGTGGAATTGGTGGTGGAAATCAGCGGCCCGCGCTGATCGATCAGCCGGAACGTCGAGGTCCGCACCCCACCCGCCGAATAGGAGCCGCTGCCGGTGCCGCCGGTCACGATGGCGTTGAAATTAGTGGTTGCCCGCTTGTACCCATAGGTCGACGAGTTGGCGATATTGTCAGAGATTGTGGCCAGCCGGGTCGCATTGGCAGTCAGGCCCGATACACCGGCATTGAGAGAGGAGGAAATGGTCATCATGCGCCTTTCTGCTGCACAACCGAGGTCACGGCTACAGATGCGCCCGCAGGCTTAACATCGGGCTAACAGCGACAATGCGACCCAAAACAACCATCTGCCCGCCGCAGCCGCCACCATCCCGCCACCCGCCAACCCGGGATCAGCCCGGACATTCCGCCAGTGCCAAAGTCGATCCGACGCATCGCCAAAGCAAAACCATGGCCTTCGGCCTTGCCCGGATTCGCTGCAGTGGGGATCGGTGGCTGCCGTTGGCCTCTCAGATCAGCCCCAGCCGCTCCAGCGCCGCGAGTGTACGCCCGGTTGCCCCGGAGCATCCGGCGAAAAACGCCTGACCCTTGGCTGCCTTGGCCGCCAGCGCGGCAGTGTCACCCAACAGCGCCGCCAAACGATCCCCCAGCACCTCTGGCGTCGCACAAATCTCCAGCGCACCGGCCGCCACCGCCTCGACCCCGGGATATTCGATCGACCAGACCTGCGGCCCGGTCAGCACCGGTTTCGCCAGCGCCAAAGGTTCAATCACATTATGCGCCCCCGAAGGCAGGAACCCGCCGCCGACCACCACCAGATCGGCAAGTGCGAGATAGAAATACATCTCGCCCAGTGAATCGCCCAACAGGATGTCGGTCTGGCGCAGGTCTTGTGCAGGATCAGCGGCCAGACCGGCATTCAGCGCCAAAGACCGGCGCAGCAGCCGTTGCCCGTCGCGGCTCAGCACTTCCGCCACCAGATCAAACCGCTCCGGGGCGCGGGGCACATAGACCACCAAGGGCGGCTGACCCTGCGCTGCCTGCTGCAAAGCCCGGATTGCGCCAAGATAGAGCCTGTCTTCCCCCTCGACCACCGAAGCCAGCGCCACCACCTTGCGGCCCGCAATCGCTGGTCGCAGCGCTGCAGCGGCGGCCAGCAGATGCGGCGCAACCGGCTGGTCAAACCGCAACTCGCCACACACCTCCACCACCCTCGCCCCCAGATCGCGGAAGCGCGCCGCATGGGTTTCCGATTTCGCCAGCACCGCCGCCACCCGCGCCACCGGATGGCCGATCCACCGCGCCAACCACCGGTCGCGGGCAAAGCTGCGCGCCGGATACTGGCTGTTGGTCAGCACCAGCGGCACCCCGGCCCACGCCGCTTCGGCGATCATCACCGGCCAGACCTCGATCTCCATCACCAGCGCCAGTTTGGGCCGCTGCCGCAGAAACCGACGATAGGCCCAGCCCAGTTCCAGCGGCAGATAGCGCACCACCATCCGGCCCGCGGCGATATCGGCGGCAAAGGCCATTTCCGCGGCGCGGCGGCCTGCGGGGGTCAGATGGGTCGTCACCACCCGCTCGCCCCGATCCAGCAAGGCCCGCACCAGGGGTGCCGCAGACCGCATTTCCCCCAGGGACACCGCATGAACCCAGACAGCCCCGGCCAGCGACGGGCCATAGCCGAAGCGTTCCGCCAGATGCCGGGTGTAAGCCGGATCGCGCCGCCCACGCAGCCAGAAATAGCCCAGCACCAGCGGCAGCGCCAAAAGCCACAGCAACCGATACAGCGCCAAAGCCAGGGCATAAGCCATCAGGCGGTGCCGTTCGCACGGGCTGCCATCACAGCCAACAGCCGTTGTGCCACCAAATCCAGCGCCGCGCGGCCCTGCTGTGCCACCTCGGCCGCCGCAGCGCACTGCTGATGCAGCAGGGGGTCCGCCAGTGCAGCCGCCAGATCACGGGCATTGCCCACCAGCCGCGCCGCCCCAGCCGCCCCAAACGCCGCATAATCAGCGGCAAAGTTGGCGACATGCGGCCCATGCAGGATGGCACAGCCCAGCAGCGCCGGTTCATAGGGGTTGTGCCCGCCCACCGGGGTCAGTGACCCCCCAACCAGTGCCGCATCGGCCAGCCGGTACCACAGGCCCATTTGCCCGATCACCGGCACCACATAGGCATCCAACCCCGGAGCCGCCGCTTCGGTCAACCCGGCGCGAAAGCCGCTGGCCCGCAGGGTTGCCGCCACTGCTTCGGCCCGGCCCGGATCTCGCGGCGCCACGATCAGGCAGGCATCGGGGTCGCTGCGCCGCAACAGGGCATGCGCCTGTGCCACCACCGCTTCATCGCCGGGATGGGTCGATGCCGCCAGCCAGACCCGCCGCCCGGCCAATAGCCGCTGCCATTCCGCCCGGGCCAAGGGCAGATCAGCCAACGGATCGGCACCGGATTTCAGCGACCCATCCAGGCTGATCCGCGCCTTCGCCACCCCCAAAGCCGCAAAATGGTCAGCGGTAGCAGGGTCTTGCACCCCCACGCGGTCCATCGCCCCGAAGAGATCGCGGAACAACCGTCCGGCCCGGGCCTTGGTGCGAAACGACGCCGCATCCATCCGGCCGTTGACCAGCACCTGTGGCACCCGCCGCGCCGCCAATGCCGCCACCATGCCGGGCCAGATGTCGCGCTCGGCCCACACCGCCAGATCGGGCCGCCAATGGTCCAGAAAAGCCCGGACAAACGGCGCGGCATCCAGCGGCAGAAACTGATGCAGCACACCGGCAGGCAGGTTGGGGGCCAAAGCCGCCGCCGAGGTGCGGGTGGACGAGGTGATCAGAACCTGCACCCCCGGCCGCTGCCGCTGCACCGCGCGGACCAGCGCAGGCAGCGCCAGCACCTCGCCCACCCCCACGGCATGCAGCCAGATCAGTGGGCCAACCGGGCGCGGCACCGAGGCTTGCCCCAGCTTTTCGCGCCACCGCACAGGGTCTTCCTTGCCGCGTGCCAGCCGCCTGGCAAGATGGCGGCGCAGCAAGGGTGCAGCCAGCACCAAAGCCGCCAGATACAGCCGCAACAGCGCGCCTTTGGTCATCCGGTCAGCCAATGTCGCGAAACGCCTTTTGCAGGGGCTGGTGCCAGAACGCCTCATCCTGCAGCACCGCCACAAACCGGTCGGCGGCGCGGCCTTCGCCAAAGGCGGTATGGCGCGGATGGGTGCGGCCCCAGTCTTCGGCCAGAAACCGGGCAATCGCGGCACTGTCACCGGCAGCGCAGACCTGCAACGAGGGCGCTGTGGCGCGGTTGGATTGCCGGGTACCGATGTCGAGCGATGGAATCCCCAGAAACGGCGCTTCCCGCACCCCGGCGCTGGAATTGCCGACCATCGCCCTGGCGTTGCGCATCAGTTCGGAAAAATAGGCAAACCGCATCGAGGGCAAACGGCGGAACCGGTCGGGCGGCAACTGATCCAGCACGGCAAAGATCGCATCTGACCCCGGATCGTTGTTGGGGTCGATCACCACGAAGTTCCGCCCCGACTGCTGCAAAGACCCAAACAGCGCCTGCGCCTGCGCCGCCATCGTGGCAGTTTCCGACACCACCGGGTGAAACAGTGCAATGCCGTAATGGTCAAACGGAATGGCATAGCGCGCCTGCACCTCGGCCAATGTCACACCAGAGGGTTGGCCATGCACATCCAGTTCCGGCGATCCAATGGCATGAATGGTTTCCGGCGGTTCCCCCATCGCCATCACCCGCGCCTTTGCCGTATCGGAAGAGACGAAATGCACCGATGCCAGCTTGGTGTTGCAATGGCGGAACATCTCATCAATCGTGCCGGACACTTCACCGCCTTCGATATGGGCAGAGCGGATTGTGTTGGTGGCAGACACCAGCGCCCCCGCCAAAGCTTCGACCCGGTCGCCATGGACAATCACCAGATCAGGGCGGCTTTCGGCGAGGTAATCGGAAAACCCCATCACGGTTTTCGCCAACACCATATCCTGCGGATCCCCCGGGCGTTGGTTGAGGAATTCATGCACCGTCACCCCCGGGGTGCGACGGACCTCATTCTTGGTCAGGCCATAGCGGCCCAGCATATGCATGCCGGTGACAAAGAAACTGACGTTGAACCCGGCATCGCGGGCAGCAATCGCCAGCGGCTCCAGCTTGCCGAAATCGGCGCGGGTTCCGGTAAGGAACAGAAGGGAACGGGTCATGTCTGCGGCTGCTCAGTTCGCTGAAACACGACCACGGTGCCGCTGGAATGTTCAATCGCCGGAAACAGGCCGTGCTGGAACAGATGGCCATAGATCCGCGCCACCGCCGTACCCGAAAGGATATGCGGGTGCAGTTCGATGACGGCAGCGCGCAGGCTGCTAAGATCAAGCGCAGGAAGAAGATCGCCCTCTGCCCCTTCGATGTCGCAGATCAGCACATCGGGGTGAAAGTCCTTTACGGTCTCGGCAGCGGACCATGTTGGAACCTCGATCACACCCACGCCTTTCTTGGCAAGAGACCCTTCCGGAAAAAATTCCGCCAGATGGAATGACAGTGTTCCACCACCGGGACCATCGGTAATCACACCATGGCGCGCTTCGACATTGCCAATCTGGTTCTGTGAAAAAAGCGCGGCGGCCGGTGCAATCAAAGCCGGATTGGCCTCAAAGGTCAGGACTTTGCCGCCCTGCGCCGCCCGTGCTGCCAAGGCCGTAACAATCCCCAACCCGGTCCCCAGTTCCAGAACCCGGTCTCCTGGCCGCACGACAGCCTGCAGCGCGGTAATTTCCGGCACCTCGTAGGCGTCGCTGAAAAGCTGAACTACCACCGGGCGGATCATGTGATCGCCGGTCAGCGGCACAGTGATGCCACGATAGGCGATGCGTTTTGCTGTGCGGATCGCCCAGTCTCTATACAGCCTGCGCAGCCCCATGGCTTATTCCTTTTTCCCGGGTGGTAGTCGCCAGTCGAACGGCTCTACCCAACGGTCCACCATCTGGCACATTTCGCGCCTGACGTCATCTTGCAATGGTGCCAGCCGCCCGGCATCGACCGCCTCCAGAACCCTGATCCGGGCAAGGTTATGGCGCAGGTCTTTGTCTTTCTTGACAAAACCAAGCCCGCCAAGCCGCATCGCCGATTCGATGAATGTTGTCGACACAAAATGATGACGGCCCGTCAGCAAGTCGTGGCACATTTTCAGCACAGCCTGCCGCCAAGCCTCGTCATGGGGTTGGCGCGCCAACAGCGCGTCGGATATGGCGCGTTGTTCGGGGCGATAATGGGAAAGTTGGCCAACAGTTTCGGCCAGTTCTGCGGGGTCCAGAACCTCCAGCAACTGGACCATGCGATCCCTTGACAACAGCCCCCCGAAGCTCAGCGCCGCATGCCGCATCGCGTCGGTCAACCCTTTTTCGCCGCGCCAGATGGTCAGTTCGCGAAAGTTTGACATCAAGTAGGTGCGCCAGAATTCCGCAAATGCCGGATGGTTCAACGCCTTTCCGGAAAACATCAGCAGGTGTGATTCCACATGGTCGTGCTTGGGCTCTTCGGCGATTTCGATTTTGAAGTTGTGGCCGATCATATCCAGCCCCGAAGCCTCCATCCGCGCCAGACTCGTGTCTCCCTCACGCAACGGAAACCAGGTGCTGTCATTCATCAGGATCAGCCGTTCGGGCCGCAAGCCCCGTTCTGTCATCACCCTGAGCCCGTCGCGGTAGGCCCCGAAATCATAGCCGACATTCGGACGCTCCACTACCAACGCGGCACGGGCTGTGAGCGCTGCGCGGTCAGGCGCGGATAGCGGCGCGTTGGAAACCACCAGCGGCGACCAGCCCTGTGATGCCAGGTGGTCAAGGGTAAAACAGATTGAAGCGGCAATCCCCGCAGGTTGGTACAGAACGAACAGCGCGATCTTGTTGCCAAAGCTGCGGGCTCCGACCGTCACCTGCAGGTGGTTGCCAAAGCTGCGATCATGGAAATACTGCCGAGGCTGGTCATAAAGCGCCCCCGTTACCCCATGGACCACCTGCTGGCGCATACGGTAAAGTTCCCGTCGGATTTTCCATAACTCAAAACGCTTCATTCTACGACCCGGCGGGTGGCTGCCATCATTTCTGTCAACAGGGGCGGCGGCGGGGCAGGCAGAATGCCATCCATCACAGCAGCAAGATAAGCAGCACGCCACTCGGCGCTGACCGGTTCCTGACTTTTCTTCATCACAGGATAGCCCATCAACTGCACGGCACCTACAGGAAACAAGCTGTAGAACTGCCCCTGGTTAAGCGCTTTAGCTATGAAACTGCGGGCGCTCTCCACCCAGCCTGCTCCCTGAAGCCGGGACAATGCCCTGGCTTCGCTGACAAATGGCTGATCGGCTGAAGCGGTATAGGCCAGCACTTGCCGCAGGACGGCTTCGGGCGCTGTGGCGATGCGCCTTTGGAACTCAGCGGGTGGATACAGGCCCCCGAGGGTCAATCCTGCTGCGCGCATCGCCTGGCCAAACCCCCGCTCTCCGCGCCGGATGACCTTGTATTTGTTGGACGTCAACCGATAGTTTTGCCAAAAGGCGCGAAAGGCCGGGTGCGCCAATGCACCCGGGCCGATGGAGTACAGATAGGATTCCAGAAACCGCTCGGCTCCCCGTTCACGCAGGATCGTGCCGGTAATGTCATACGCCGCAGTTTCCATCTGATTCAGCGTATCGTCAATGTCCGACAGGGGAAACCAGATGCTGTCATTGACAATCACCAACCTCTGCGGCTGCACCTTGATATTCACCAGATGCAACCACCCATCACGATAACCGCCAAAGTCATAGCCGAAGTTTGGCCTTTCGATAATCCGCCACACCTCCCCCGCCAATCTGATGCGGTCTTTCTGGCTCAGCGGCGCGTTGGACACGGCAAGAACGGCATAGCCACTGCCGGCCAGATGCCGACACAGGCGCAGCAGGCTTTCTGCCAGACCGGCGGGTTGGTAGATCAAGACCATCGCCACCTTGGATTGCAGCGCCTGATTGCCTTGTGTGGTTGGCAAACCCGCAGCCACCCGCCGGTTGTGCAGGTATCCCGCAAGGGGTTCCCAGATCGCCTCTGGCAGGGCGCGCAATTGCTGGCCCAGCCGCTGCATCTCGCGCTTGATTTTCCAGTGCGGAATCATCCCGCCAG
>JAYTDA010000265.1:0-7180 GCA_043736155.1 Paracoccaceae bacterium
ACCTTCCAGAAATCCATGTACCGGATCTCCACCCGCTTGCCGGTTGGCGCGATACCGATGAACGTGCCGGAATGGGTGGCCTTCTGCCGACCGAAGGCCGCTGCCCATTCGCCCATGAACAGACGCGCCTCGTCCACGCAGACCTTGTCGCTGAACGCGGCCTGGAACGGCCGCTGCCAGTTCTCCTGGAACTGCTTCAAACCCGTTTTCGTGCCGCAGCCATAATTGCCGAGCCAGCGGAAACCTTCCGTGAAGAACTGGCCGATATCGTCGATCCGGTGATCGTTCAGGCCGTCCACCATGCCTTCGATGACGGCGCGGGTCGCTTCGGTCTTCGACATATCGGTGCCCCTGCTCAGCAAGGCCTGCTCAGGTCGTGAACCCTTCATGATCGTTTCTTCCTTCCCTTCACTCGGGCCGTAAATGACACAGAAAACGCCGTCAGAAAGCCAGTCCTTCAACCTTCATGCGGCTCGGCAGTAGAGATGACTCGGATCCGGCACGGGCTTCTCTTGCATACGTTTGCACGCTGGTGGCGGGAAAATCAACTGCTAGCGCTTCCAGGGAGCAACTTTCTTTGCGTCGCGCGGGATTACCGTTGGATTGACTCCAACACTTGGAACCCTCGGTTTCTGGCGGCGATGAAATCGTCGGGGTCGGCGCGCCAGACGAATGCGCACCGTCAGGCATGCCAGCACAACGGCGGCGGCAGCACAGCGTTTCAGTGCCGGGTTCCGCGGGCAGGCCCCCTTGGGCATGCGACGGTGGCAAGCAGCGCGAACCCCGTGCCGGACCTTGACCGCAACCCGCCACTGCCAACCGGCATGCCGGTTGGCGAATCCGCGTCACCTGCGCCCGCCCGCATCGGCGCGAGGACGCAACGCGCCTCCGAATGTGCGGCAGGTGCAAATCGCGGCCCGAACAGACAAATCCGCTGCGCCGCCCATGCCGCAGTGGTGCGGGGAGCCATCCCGCCGAGGCCAAGGAAACCGACCCTCGTTAAACCATCGCAACCAGCAGCGGGGTTGTTGTGGTCAGGACCTGACGCTGCACTGCGCCCCGGCAGCAAGGTGGGGCCGCTTGCGACTGAGCGAGAATCGGACCTGCTATCATGCCACCATGACGGCGCAAGCACCGCTACCACGCGCAGCTTAAGGTGCTAGGTAAGTGCTTGTTATCATTCGGGATATTTGGTCGGAGCGAGAGGATTCGAACCTCCGACCCCCTGCTCCCGAAGCAGGTGCGCTACCAGACTGCGCTACGCTCCGACCGTGGCAGCGGGTTACCGTGTCACGCTGGTCTTTGCAAGGGGGCGGATTCGGGGGGGCGGATTCAGGAAGGGGATTCAGGAGGGGGATTCAGGAGGGGGGGATAACGCGTCAGGGTGGTGCGACTTGCCGCTCCAGCGCCAAAAGGCGGCGCGGGGCAGCAGACCCTGGTTGAACTGTGCCGGGGTTTCCAGCACCGGGCGGACCCGCGACACCGCAGGTTTGTCTTCGCGCAGCACGATATAGACACCCGATGCGATGATGATCGCGGTGCCGACCACGGTCCAGAAATCATGGGTTTCCTGAAAGATCAGGGTTCCAAAGATCGTGGCCCAGATGATCTGGGAATATTGCATCGGTGCCACCACCACCGCCTGTGAGTTGCGGTACGCCCCGATCAGGAACACCGATGCCGCCATGCCGGTTGCCGCCATTACCCCCAGCAAGCCCAGATCCCGGATCGGCATCGGCAGGTAGACAAACGGCAAGGCAATGGCAGACATCACGAAATTCGCCGTCATCGGATACAGCATCAGCACGGCGAACCGCTCGGTTGCGCCGGTTTTGCGGATCAGAATGGCGTTGACAGCCCCCAGCACCGCCGCTGTGATCGCGGCAAGATGCCCAAGGCCAAGAAGCCCCGACCCCGGCCGCAGCACCACCAGCACCCCGACCAGACCCACACACACCGCGATGCCGCGCCGGATGCCGACCCGCTCTCCCAAGGTGGGAATCGCCAGAATGGTGATCAGGATCGGCGTGGCAAAGAAGATCGGGTAGGCTTCAGACAGGGGCAGAACGCTGAAAGCATAGAACCCGACCACCACGTTCATCATGATGAGAATGGCGCGCAGCACCGCCAGAAAGGGATGTTTCGGGATCAGATTGCCATCGGTCCGGTCCGACAGCAACATCAGCGTCATCACCGGGAAACTCAGCACTGTGGAAAAGAAGATGGTCTGGAACAGGCTGTAGGTGCCGCCCAGAAACTTGATGATCACGTCATTGGTGGAAAACAGGCCAAAGGCCAGCAGCGCCATGAGCGCCCCGCGAAGGTTCGATGGAGACATCGGCATGGGATGGGTCCGAAGGGGGCGCGGTGGGGAGAGGATGCGACCTGACACCAATCCCGCCTTGACGCGGAATGATCAAGCGGAAAACGACCAGGGCAACCAACTTCCGCCCGGTCCCGGCTGACGTGGCTACAGCGACGCGCCAGGGTGCGGGGCGGCGAGGCTCCGGGTCAGGCCCGGAGCACCGTGGGGAGGGAACCTCGGCAGGTGCCACGCGACCCGGTTATCCCCCCTGTCACACTCCCGCCGCCAGCGCCGCCACGATGGCATCGCCCATCGCGGTGGTGCCGATCCAGCCGCCCTGACCTTGCGGCAGCAGATCGGCGGTGCGCAGGCCGGACGCCAGCACGGTTTCCACCGCCGCCTCGACCCGCGCCGCTTCAGCGCCCAGATCGAACGAATAGCGCAAAGCCATCGCAAAGCTCAGCACACAGGCGATCGGGTTGGCCTTGCCGGTGCCGGCAATATCGGGGGCAGAGCCGTGCACCGGTTCATACAGCGCTTTCGGGCGGCCATTGGCCATCGGGGCACCAAGGCTGGCCGAAGGCAGCATCCCCAAAGACCCGGTCAGCATCGCGGCGCAATCGCTCAGCACATCGCCAAACAGGTTGTCGGTGACAATCACATCGAATTGTTTGGGCCAGCGCACCAGCTGCATCGCGCCATTGTCGGCATACATGTGCGACAGGGCGACATCGGGATATTCGGTGTCATGCACCCACTGCACTTCCTCGCGCCACAGCACACCCGATTCCATCACATTGGCTTTTTCCATCGAACACAGCCGGTTGTCGCGCCGCCGCGCCAGTTCAAACGCGGCGCGGGCGACGCGCCTGATCTCGTTGGTGGTGTAGCGGTGGGTGTTGATGCCCACCCGGCCACCTTCGTTATCCGGGAATATCCCGCGCGGTTCGCCAAAATAGACGCCGCTGGTCAGTTCGCGGACGATCATGATATCCAGCCCCGCCACCACCTCTTTCTTCAGGCTGGAGAAATCGGCAAGGGCGTCGAAACACTGCGCCGGGCGCAGATTGGCGAACAGGTCCATTTCCTTGCGCAGCCGCAGCAGCCCGCGTTCCGGTTTCAGGCTGAAATCGAGGCTGTCATACTTCGGCCCGCCGACCGCGCCCAGCAGCACGGCGTCGGCCGCCTGTGCCCGTTCCATCGTGGTGTCGGTCAGCGGCGTGCCATGGGCATCATAGGAACAGCCGCCCACCAACCCTTCGGACAGGTCAAAGTGGATATTCCGGGCACTGGCGAACCAGCTGATCACCTTGCGCACTTCGGCCATCACTTCGGGGCCGATCCCGTCGCCGGGCAGGATAAGGATCGAAGGATTGGCCATTCGGGTGTCCTTTGCAAAACAGGTTGGTGCAAAACAGGTGGGCGTGGCCTAGCCAATGGTCCCGCCGGGGTCAAGCACAGCCTGCCCTGAGCAGTGCGCTCAAAGGCGGCCAACGGCCCGTGCTGAGGTTCGGCCCCGACAGTCCGTCGAGGTTTGCCGGGACGGCGGGGACATCATCGGATGGACCCGGAATCCGGGGAGTGACCGGGTTCGGCGGAGTCACGGCGTGCCACTTACCAATTGCCACGCCCGACAGAATGTGGTTTCTAAGGGGTGGAAACAAACTGGGAACATCTTCATGGTTATCACCGGTGGCTGTCACTGTGGTGCACTGCGTTACGAGATTGACGGACAGGCGATCACCCATGCGTTGTGCCATTGCACCGACTGTCGCCGCCATTCCGGTGCACCGATGGTGGGGTGGGCGATGTACCAGAGCAGCCAGGTGCGGACGGTAAAGGGGACGCCAAAGATCTACGCCTCCTCCGGGAACGGGCGGCGGCATTTCTGCGGCGATTGCGGAACCGGCGTGTTTTACCAAAATGATGTGATGCTGCCCGGGATCACCGATGTGCAAAGCGCCAGCTTTGACGACCCCGATCTGGTACCGGCGCAGATCCACATTCAGGTGGCGGAGCGGATCGGCTGGATGAAAACAGTGCAAGACCTTCCGGAGATTGAGCGTTTTCCGGGGCCCTAGGCGGCGCTTCGCCTGGCGCTTTGGCGGAATGCGGATCGGGTGGTGGAACGCGGCGTTGGGCCGGGGATGCAGCAAGTCCCTCTCCCCCCATCCCCGCTCCGAAGCCGGAAAGAGCGGCGGAACGACCCCGCCAGCGCCCCCCTCTCCGGCTTCGGAGAGGGGCCAGGGGAGAGGCTGCCTCAGATGCGTTCCCCCGATGGTGCGCCTCTCAGGCGACACGACCTTGGGAACCACGCCCTTGGGAACCACGCCCTTGGGAACCACGACTCTTTTGCAAAACCGGACCGGAACCGGGACCGGTCCGGTTGGAGCCTTCCGGCAAACCCGGCGCGGTTCAGCGCCGGGGTGATGCGCGCGCCGGTCTGGCGGTTCGTGGCGCATCTAACCCGGGCCACCGCCGGGCACTGACTGGTGCCGGTTTGAGTGACGCCGGGGCTGACCTGACCGGCCAGCCGCCACGCGGGGTTACCCGGTCCTGGGTCGCCGGAACGGCAAAGCCATCACGGCAAAGAACCTGTCATAGGGCGGCAAGCCGGTTGTGGCACTGACCCCCAGTTCGGCAGGCGGCACGCCGGGACGATAGACAAAGGTGCCGAACAGGATGTCATAGATCATCAGCGTTGCGCCGTAATTCCTGGCTTCGTTCACATCTGCCGAATGATGATAGCGATGGGTTTCGGTGCCGGAAAACACATAAGACAGCCAGCCCATCCGCAGATCGACGTTGAAATGGCTGATCAGCCCGTGCAGCCCGTTGATCATCGAAAAGATCGCCACTGCCTCCGCCGAATAACCCATCGCCCAAAGCGGCACGATGATGGCAAAGCCCTGGATGAAAACGGCATTCACCGGGTGAAACACCGCATGCATGATCAGATACAGCCGCGGCGGCAGGTGGTGTGCGGCGTGGGCATGCCATAGAAAGCGCCCCAGCGGCCCACCCATTTCGTGCATCGCGCGGTGCAGCGCATAGTTCACCGCCTCAAAGATCAGCAGCGCCGCCACCACCTGCGCCAGCAGCGGCCAGTTGGTGGCGGGCCCCGGATGATCCCCCGCCGTCGTGATCGCAAACCACGCCAGCCCCGCCGAAATCGCCGCGCCGACTGCCCCGTTTGTGACCAGGAACTTCAGATCGGCCCCATGGCAAGGCGATGGTCGGATCCGCCGGTGTCGGGTGCCGAAGCGCCCTCACGCCGTCATCCGCACCACCTTGCCCGATACCCCGCTCCAGGCGCCGGTGGTCAGTTCAAACCCCAGAACCCGGTCGGGGTTGGTGGGGGGCGGCATCTCGACATCGGGGTGTTTGCGAAAGCCGAACCGGCGGTAATAGGGCGCGTCGCCGACCAGCAGCACCCGGTGCCAGCCCAGGCTGCGCGCCTCGGCCAGCGACTCGCGGATCAGATAGGCCCCGAGCCCTTCGCCTTGCCGGGTCGGGTGAACCGCCACCGGCCCCAGCAACAGCACCGGTCTGCCAGCCACCAGCACCGGCCAATAGCGGATTGATGCCGCCAGACTCCGGTATTCATCGCGCAGCACCAGACACAGCGGCGCCACCATGGCGACACCGTCGCGCAACCGATAGGAAGACAAGGCTTCGCGGCCCGGTGCAAAACACAGGTCCAGCAACGCTTCGACTTCCCACTGGTCGTCGGCGGTTTCCTCTTCCAGCTGGTACAAATTCCCACCCGCCACCGGCATTTCGCTGGCATGGCCCCTAGCACGGCGCTAGGTCGGGATCAAATCCGAGAAGAGGTACCGCGATGTTCTACCGCCCCGCCGATGGCCACGGCCTGCCGCACAACCCGTTCAACGCCATCGTGACGCCGCGTCCGATCGGCTGGATTTCCAGCCGGGGCGCGGGCGGTCAGGACAATCTGGCCCCCTATTCGTTTTTCAACGCCGTGGCTTATCACCCGCCACAGGTCATGTTCGCGTCAACTGAACCCAAACCCGACCGGGCACGTGGCAAGGATAGCGTGGGCAATATCGAAGAGACCGGGGTGTTCTGCGTCAACATCGTCGAATATGCGCTGCGCGAGGCGATGAATGCGACCTCTGGCACCTATGGCCGTGAAGTGGATGAGTTCAGCCTTGCCGGGCTGGACCGCGCGGAGTGCCAGACCATCGCCTGCAGCCGGGTGGCGGCTGCCCCGGCAGCACTGGAATGCCGCCTGACCCAGGTGCTGCAACTGGCAGGCGCGGCGAACTTCGTGGTGTTCGGCGAAGTGGTGGGGGTGCATCTGCGCGATGATTGTGTGGTGAACGGGCGGTTTGACGTGACCCGTTTTCAGCCTTTGGCACGACTGGGCTACCGCGACTATACTGTGGTGCGCGAGGTATTTTCGCTCAAACGGCCCGACGATTGAGCCTCGCGCAACAGTCCACAAAGATTCCCATTGGAACCACCCCGGTTTCCGGCGAGAATAGCGGAATTATGCCGTTTCAAAATAGGAGGAATGATCTTGCCAGACGTCACTTTCGCTGCCGGTGTCAGCAGCTCTCCCCGCGCGCTGTTCACCGCAATTGACAACTTGACAGGCGGGGCAACCATTGCCCTTGCCACCCCGACACTGGTCCGGCTGACCCAGGTGGGGCCCGGAGGGGTCCTGTTCCAGTATGATGTAACCGGCGTCGGTATCACCTTCGGGTTGATCGGCGGCACTCCGGCGCTGACCGGCGGCTTGCTGACCGGGTTGACCGTGACTCAGGCCGGTGCGTTGCAGATGACGGTTACCGGCCTCACCCTGCTGGCCACGGCACTGCAGGCGGCGATGACGCTGGAAAGCACCGGAAC
>JAYTDA010000266.1:0-19442 GCA_043736155.1 Paracoccaceae bacterium
TCAGCGCCAGACAGACTTCAAGGGGTGAGTTCATCGCAATCCGGGTGAGGGTGAGCCGCAGCCTGCTGTTTTCGGCTTTGGTGTGCAACCACATTGCCCGGGGTTTCACCATCCGCACCTGAAGGCCGATCCGGCACAGGCGGTTAACGAGGCTTGCGCGATTGGGGCTAATTTGTCAGACATATGACAATGGCCCCGGAATCGCAGCATCGGGGCCATCCGTCGCTGCAGGCCCCGTGTGGCAGATTGTGCCATTCAAAGCCTTGAAAAGAAAACATGTCAGCAAGGAGGAACCCATGAAACACCTGTTCAGACTTGCAGGGGCAATCGCCACTGCAACGCTGCTGTCCACCGCGCCACTGGTGGCAGAAACCACGGTCTACAGTGCCGGTGACAGCACCAGCGGCACCTATATGGATTATATGAAAACCGTCTATGCCCGGGCCGGTAACCCGGAAATCGTCATGCTGCCGCTGACCAGTTTCGACAACAACTTCGAACTCAGCGCCATGGCTGCCGAAAGCTGGAGCCAGTCTGCCGACGGGCTGGTCTGGACCTTCAAGCTGCGCGACGGGCTGGTGTGGAGCGATGGGGCGCCGCTGACCGCTGGCGACTATATCTTTGCCCTGCAACGCGCCGCCACCACCGGCTATGATTTTGCCTGGTACTGGGGCTATGCCGGTGGCATCGCCAACTGGGACGCCGTGACCAAAGGCGAAATGGATGTGGCGACCCTTGGCATCAAGGCGGTGGATGACAAAACCATCGAGGTGACCACTGCTGCCCCGAAACCCTATCTGCCGGGTGTGGTGTCGCTGTGGTATCCGGTGCCCAAGCACGTTGTTGACAAGCTGGGCGATGACTATGCCGCCAATGTCGATACCCTGGTCACCTCTGGTCCGTTCCTGCTGGAAAGCTGGGAAAAGTCCAACAACAAGATGACCTTTGTCAAGAACCCCGCCTATACCGGGCCGTGGCAGGCGCAGGTTGACCGGCTGGTGATCGACCCCTCGCTTGGCGCACCCGAAGTGGGTCTGCCAGCCTTCATGGCGGGAGAATCCGACTTTTCCTATCTGAACACCGGGCAGATTCCCTATGTCGAACAGCGGTTCCCGGGGCAGGTCGCCAAGAACGCGGTGTTTGCCACCAGCTACCTGTCGTTCGGCCTCGACATGGCACCGTTTGACAATATCAACGTCCGCAAGGCGTTCCAATATGCGATCAACCGTGATGAAATGACCGCGACGGTGTTGAAAAATCTGGCGATCCCCGGCAAATCGCTGCTGCCGCCCGGCTATCCCGGCTACAATGACACCATCACCGCCCAGGCGGTGTTTGACCCCGAAAAGGCCAAACAGTTCATGGCCGATGCCGGTTATCCGGGTGGCGAGGGCTTTCCCGAAGTGGAAATCTGGTACCGCGATCAGGGTGGCTATAACGGCGCGATCACTGCGCCGATGCTGCAATACCTGCAGGCGCAGTTCAAGGATATCCTGGGTATCACGATGAATATCAAGGTGATGCCGACCAAAGACTGGATGGCGGGGCTGCTGGAGAAAAAGAACAACCTGTTCCTCGCCCCCTATGAATATGACTATCTCGACCCGTCGAACTTCTTTGGCATCTTTTACAACGGCGGGCGGCACAGCCATCACATCCAGGCCTATGACGATCTGGTGGCCAAGGCCGACAGCGGCCCGGACTGGGAAACTCGTCTGGCGGATTACATCGCCGCCGAACAGGTGCTGATCGACAATGCGTCTTTCGTACCGCTGGTTCACCCGGTCACCAATGCCGTGGTCAGCAAGGACCTCAAGGGCGACGGTACGCTGCCGAACGACCTTGGCTTTACCCCGCTGCGCCAGTTGGGGCTGTACTTTTATACCCATGTGACCAAGTAAACCCGGACCACCTCTCCCGGCCCCTGCCGGGAGAGGACCTTTGCGAAAGCTGCAAGCCCGATGCCCCTGGTCGATATCCGCAATCTCAGCGTCAGCTTTCCGCAGCACGACGGTCTGGTGCAGGCGGTGCGCGGCATGTCGTTGCAGGTCGAGGCGGGGGAAAGCGTCGGCATCGTCGGCGAGTCCGGGTCGGGCAAGTCGGTGACCTGCATGGCGGTGTTGCGGCTGCTGCGCCAACCGCCCAGCCGGATCAGCGCCGAGCGTCTGGCGCTGGATGGCGTGGACATGCTGGCGGCGTCGCGGCGCGAACTGGCGGCAATGCGGGGCCGGGTGGCAGCAATGGTGTTTCAGGATCCGATGACCGCGTTTGACCCGGTGTTCACCATTGGCCAGCAGATCGTTGAAACCATCCGCGCCCACCGTGACCTGTCGGTGCAGGCCGCCAAGGACGAGGCGGTGGCGCTGCTGGAGAGGGTCAGGATCAAACAGCCACAGTCGATCCTGAACAGCTATCCGCATCAATTGTCGGGTGGCATGCTGCAACGCGCGATGATTGCCATGGCGCTGTCGTGCCGGCCAAAAATCCTGTTTGCCGATGAACCGACCACAGCGCTGGATGTGACGATACAGGCGCAGATCCTGGCGCTGATCAAGGAGTTGCAGGCCGAACTGGGCATGGGGCTGGTGATGGTGACCCATGATCTGGGGGTTATTGCCGAAACCGTGGACCGGGTTGTGGTGATGTATGGTGGCCGGGTGATGGAAGAGGGGCCGGTACAGGCGATCTTTGACACCCCCCGGCATCCCTATACCAAGGCGCTGCTGGCCTCGATCCCCGGTCGTAGCGCCGGCAAACAGCGGCTGGTGGAAATTCCCGGTGCCTCGCCCAACCCGGCTGATCCGCCGACCGGATGCCCGTTTCATCCGCGCTGCACCTTTGCCGATGCGCAGTGCGCGGCATCCGCCCCTGATTTCGCCGCCTTTGCCCCCAACCGCTCCGCCGCCTGCTGGAGGCTGCAATGATGGTACCGGCGCTGGAACTGCGCAACCTGAGCAAGAGCTATCCGCTGCGCCAGCCGGGCGGCTGGATCGCGCGCCATGTCGATCATCCGGTGGTGCAGAATGTCAGTCTGGTGCTGCCGCCCAATGCCATTCTGGGGCTGGTTGGCGAATCGGGGTCGGGCAAGACCACGACCGGCCTGATGGCAATGCGGCTGGTGGAGCCGACGTCGGGGCAGATCCTGATTGGCGGCGCAGATATCACCACTTTGGGCCACGCCGCGTTGAAACCCTATCGCGCCCGGATGCAGGTGGTGTTTCAGGACAGCTATTCCGCGCTGGACCCGATGATGACGCTGGCGCAGATCGTGGCGGAACCCTTGCATATCCACGGAATTGGCAGCGCCGGGGAACAGGCGGAACAGGCGCTGGCGCTGCTGGACCGGGTGGGGCTGCACCGGAGTTATGGCCAGCGCTATCCGCATGAACTGTCGGGCGGCCAGCGCCAGCGGGTGGCGATTGCAAGGGCGCTGATCCTGAAACCCTCGGTGCTGGTGGCGGATGAGCCGACCTCGGCGCTGGATGTGTCGGTCAAGGCGCAGATCATCAACCTGCTGCTGGATCTGCAGCTGGAAATGGGGCTGTCGATCCTGTTCATCAGCCATGATCTGTCGGTGGTCCGTTCTCTGACCGATCAGGTGGCGGTGATGTTCAATGGCCGGATCGTCGAACAGGCCGCCACCGAGACCATCTTTGCCGATGCCCGCCACCCCTATACCCAAGGGTTGCTGTCGGCGATCCCGGTGCTGAACCCGCGCGAACGGCGGGTGCGGTCATTCCTGACCCGCGCCGAGATTGATGCTGCCATTCCGCGCTTGCAAGGGGCAGGGCCTGCATCCACCACCCCGCAACTGGTCACCGTCGCCCCCGGCCATCTGGTCGAGGCGATCCTGCAATGAGGGGACAGCCATGATCCGCTTCATCCTGGGCCGTCTGCTGTCGATTGCCCTGACCTTTACCGTGGTGTCGGTGATCGTGTTCCTGATGATGCATGCGGTGCCGGGTGGCCCGTTTGATGGCAACGACATGCCGGTATCCGATGCCGTCAAGGCCAAGCTTAACGCCAGCCTTGGTTTGGACAAGCCGCTTTATGTGCAGTATTTCAAGTATATGTGGGGGGTTCTTCACTTTGATTTCGGCGTGCCGTTTCAAAGTCCGGGTGAAACCGTGCTGGAACTCCTCGGCCGGGCCTGGCCGCCCAGTCTGATCCTTGGCGGTGCCGGTGTGCTGATTGGCGCACCTGTGGGCATCCTGCTGGGGATTGCGGCGGCACTGCACCGCAACAGCTGGATCGACTATCTGGTCTCGGCGCTGTCGACGCTGGGGCTGACGATCCCGGTGTTTGTCATTTCGATGATGCTGATCATGGTGTTTGCGGTCTGGCTGAACTGGTTTCCCGCCGGGGGGTGGGAAAAGCCCTACAGCTGGGTCTTGCCGATCACCGCCTATGCCGCGATTCCGATGGCGACCTATGCCCGGTACACACGATCCTCGATGCTGGATGTGATGACCAAGCCGTTTGTCACCGTGCTGCGCGCCAAGGGGTTGAGCGAGCGCAAGATCATCTTTCAACATGTGCTGCGCAATGCAGCACTGCCGATGGTGACGGTGTTCCTGCCGATGTTCATCGGCACCGCCACCGGCTCGATCTTTGTCGAGGCGATGTTCCGGATACCGGGACTGGGGGCCTATTTCGTGTCTTCGATCAACCTGCGGGACTATCCGCTTGAAATGGCGCTGATCTTGATGATCACCATGATGTTCTGTCTGGCCTATCTGATCTCCGACATCGTCTATGCCCTGCTGAACCCCCGTATCCGGTTCGGGGGCAAGCGATGAGTGCGCTGCATGGCCTGCCGCAGAGTCCGCAGCATGGCCCCCAGCATGGCCCGCTGTACTTTGCCGTGCGCCGCTTTGCCGACAACCGGGCGGCGCTGGTCTGTGGCCTGATCCTTGCGGTGATCATCCTGATGGCGCTCTTGGCACCGCTGATCACCCCGACCGGCTACGCCGATCAGGATTATCTGACCGAAGCGCTGACCTTCCCCTCGGCCAGCCATTGGTTCGGCATTGATGATCTGGGCCGCGATTTCTTTACCCGCATCGTGTTCGGTGCCCGGGTGTCGCTGTCGATCGGCTTTTCGGCGGCGCTGTTTTCGGTGGTGATCGGGATTCCCCTGGGGGCGATTGCCGGGTTTTACGGCGGCATGGCCGATTGGTGGGTGATGCGGCTGATCGAGCTGTTTTCGGTGGTGCCGCCGCTGTTGGCGGCGATGCTGCTGGGGGCGCTGACCAATGGCGGTTTCCTGACCATTGTGCTGATTGCCGCGCTGTTTGGCTGGGTGCAGGTCTGCCTGCTGGTGCGCGCCCAGGTCAAGGCGTTCCGCGAAAAGGAGTTTGTGCGGGCGGCACAGGCGCTGGGGGCCAGCCCCGGCTACATCATCCGCCGCCACCTGATCCCGAATTCGGTATCGCCGATCATCGTCGGCTTTGTGCTGGCGATCCCGTTGGCGATGATGCTGGAAGCCTCGCTCAGCTTTCTGGGCATCGGGGTGCCGCCGCCGGTGCCAAGCTGGGGCCAGATGATCAATGTGGGCATGAATTTCATGTATTTCTATTGGCATCTGGCGGTGTTTCCCACCGCCGCCCTTGCCGTCACCGTGCTGGCCACCACGCTGTTTGGCGATGGTCTGCGCGATGCGCTTGACCCCACGATGAAAGGCCGCTGAGATGGATGAAAACCTGGCAGCGCTGTTCCTTCTGGACCCAGCGGTGACATTCCTGAACCACGGCTCCTATGGTGCCTGCCCCCGCCCGGTGTTCGAGACCTGGCAGCGCTGGCAGCGGCAACTGGAAAGCCAGCCGGTGGCGTTTCTGGACCCGAACCGGGGCCTGTCTTGCTGGATGCGGGATGCAAGGGTGGCTTTGGCGGGGCTGGTCGGGGCGCAGCCCGATGATCTGGTGGGGCAGATCAATGCCACGCAAGCGCTGAACATCGTGGCGCAATCGCTGGATCTGCAACCGGGTGACGAGATCCTGACCACCGATCACGAATATGCGGCGCTGGAAAAGACCTGGGCCTATGTCTGCCGCCGCACCGGGGCTGTGGTCAAGGTGGTGAAAATTCCCCTGCCGCTGACGGCAGAGCCGCAGTTTACCGAAGCGGTTCTGGCGGGGATGGGGCCACGGACACGGGTGCTGTTTCTCAGCCACATCACCTCTGCCACGGCCTTGCTGTTCCCGATTGAACGGGTGGTGGCAGCGGCGCGGTCGCGGGGGATCTGGTCGGTGATCGATGGCGCCCATACCCCGGGGCATATCCCGTTGAACCTTGATGCCCTCGGGGCGGATTTCTATGCCGGCAATTGCCACAAATGGATGATGGCACCGAAAGGGGCCGGGTTCCTGCATGTGCGGCGCGCGTTGCAGGCGATGCTGAACCCGCTGGTGATCAGCCATGGCTGGACCGAAGTTGCAAGGGAACCGGGGGCCATGGGTCCGTTCGGCAATTCGCCCTTTATCGACGGGTTGGAGATGCAGGGCACCCGCGACCCCTCGGCCTGGCTGACGGTGCCTGCCGCCATCGACTTCGCCCGCCAGCATGACTGGCCCACGGTGGCCGCCGCATGTCGCGATCTGGTGCAGGCAACCGCTGCCCGGGTGCGCGATCTGACCGGGTTGCCTGGTTTTTGCAGCCCGGAGTTCTGTGCCCCGCAAATGGTTGCAATGCCGGTGCCCGCCTGTGACTCCATGGCGCTGCAACGCAGCCTGCTGGACCGGTTCGGCATTGAAATTCCCTGTTTCACCTGGCAGGCGCACAGCATCGTCCGGGTGTCGGCACAGGGCTACAACAGCCAGGCTCAGATGGATCATCTGGTTGCGGCCTTGACAGTGCTGTTGCCAGAGCTATCAGCCAAGGTCTGACCCCTGCGCCCCCTTTTCGCAAAGCGCAGCCCTGAGGAGAGACCAGCGATGACCCGTGGCGCGCTGTACTATCTGGACCCGATCAACAGTCCGTCGCGCGGGGTGGCGGTGCTGGATGCCATGGCGGAAATGATCGAACGCGCCGGGCTGGAGGTGGGCGACCGCCTGCCACCCGAAGTGGCAATTGCCTCGGCGCTTGGCGTTGGCCGCTCCACCATCCGCGAGGCGTTGAACCGCTGGGAAGGTCTGGGGCTGATCCGCCGCCGAAGGGGCGATGGCACCTATCTGACCGCCAGGGTGCGGACCTCGCAGGGGCCGCTGCCGACCATGGTGCAACTGGAGGGCGAGGCGATCCTGCGCCTGCTGGACATGCGCCGGGTGATCGAAAGCGGCACCGTGCGCCGCGCTGCCACCAACGCCACAACCCGGCAGCGCCTTGGCATTGCCCGGTTGTGCGATGTGCTGCTGGCCATAGTCGATGCAGGCCAGCCCTACCGCGCCGCTGACATGGCGTTTCACGCCGCGATCTGCGATGCCACCGGCAATCCGATGTTTGGCCAACTGTTGCAGCGGATGGATGAAGCCTTTGAACGGTCGGCGGAATCGCCGTTTTCGGTGCCGGGGTTCGGCCTCGCCTCGTTTCCGCAGCACCGCAATCTGGCTGACGCCATTGTCGCCGGTGACGCCGATGCGGCAGAGGTGGCATTGATGACGATCATCGATCTGGTCGAGGCAGAGATCAGGGTGATCATCACCGGTGGCGGTGCGCGCTGAACCGGGCGGAGGGGCGGCGGTCCGATTTACCTTGCTGGCGGCGAGAACCGCAGGCTGAGGCATGACATGCCGCCATCCAGCCTGGCGCATTCGCTGTTGCCGATCAACTGGACGGCAAACCCCGCCCGTGCCAGCCGCTCTGCCGTTTGCGGGAACCCGTCGGCCATCAGCACCAGATCGTTGAACCGGATCGCATTGGCGGCAGCTTCTTCGCCCTCGGCAGTCAGGATCACCCGGTAGCCGGCAAAACAGCCCGACGCCGCCAGCCGGGGGGTGGACAGCACGCATTCGGGATCGAGCAGCGAACAGTCGGTCTTGAAATGCAGCACACCCGGCGGCGTTGCCACCTCGCGCACTGCGTAACCCCAGCGCGCCACCAGCCGGGTCAGTTCGGCAATCCCGGCGGCATCGGTGCGGGCGGAGCGGCCCACCAATATCTCGCGTTCGGTGGTCAGGATGTCGCCCGCCTCGATGAAGCCGGGGCCCTCGATGCGCAGCACCTGGGTATAAAGCGCCGCCAGGTGCGGGGCCATTTCAGCGGCTTCACCCAAGCGTGACGGGGCACCCGGGCGCATCACCACCGCGCCTTCGGGCAGGCACAGCGCAGTATCCTCGACAAAGACCGCATCGGGAAACGCCTCCAGCGCGGGCAGTTCGATCACGCTGGCTCCGGTGCTTTTCAGCGCTGCGACATAGTCGGCATGGTGGCGCTGCATCAGCGCCAGATCGGGGGTACCGGTGTCCATGGCGCGCAGCCCCGCCACGATGCTTTGCCCGGGGTGGCGGGTGATGGCATGGCTGAAGCGGATCGAACGGTCAGTCATCGCGGGCTCCTTGGGCTGCTGCGCGGTGATAGCGCAAGGCGGGGGGGCAGGTCGATAGGCTGTTACCCGCCCAGCACCTTCAGGATCGGGCAATCGGGCCGGTCATTGCCGGCACAGGTCCGCACCAGGTCCGACAGGGTATCACGCATCGCCGACAGATCGGCGATCTTGGCCTCGATCTGGTGCAGATGATCGCGCGCTATGGCGCGGACATCGGCACTGGCGCGGGATTTGTCTTCCCACAGCGCCAGCAGGGCGCGGCAGTTTTCGATCGGAAAGCCCAGGGCGCGGGCCCGGCCCAGAAATGCCAGTTTATGCACATCGCTGTCGCGAAAGGCGCGGTAGCCATTGGCACCGCGCAGCGGTTTGATCAGTCCGATCTCTTCGTAATAGCGGATGGTTTTGGCAGGCAACCCGGCGCGGGCGGCGACATCAGAGATGTTCATCGGGCAGCTCCTTTAGACAGGGACCGGATCGGGGGCAGGGGGCAGGGGCCGGGGCGGCGCCGCAGGTACCTGCACCCGGCGCAGCCGCAAGGCATTGGTCAGCACAAACACGCTCGACAGCGCCATGGCACCGGCTGCCAGTGCCGGTGACAGCATCAGACCGTTCACCGGATACAGCACCCCAGCCGCCACCGGGATCAACAGCACATTATAGCCAAAGGCCCAGAACAGGTTCTGCCGGATATTGCGCATCGTGGCGTGGCTGATGGCAAAGGCGCGGGTGACAGCGCCCAGATCCCCCGCCATCAGCACCACATCGGCGCTTTCAATCGCCACATCGGTACCGGTGCCAATGGCAATGCCGACATCGGCCGCTGCCAGCGCCGGGGCATCATTGATGCCATCGCCGACAAAGGCCACCGGGCCGTGGCTTTGCAGGCCCTGCAGCGCCGCCACTTTACCCGCTGGCAGCACTTCGGCCACCACATCGGTGATGCCCAGTTCGGCGGCGATCTTGGCGGCGGTTACCTTGTTGTCGCCGGTGATCATCGCCACCCGCAACCCCAGCGCCTGCAGCGCCCTGATCGCGGCGGGGCTGCCGGGTTTGACCGGGTCTGCCACACCCAGCACCGCCGCCAACTGCCGATCCACCGCCAGATACAGCGGAGTGCGGCCTTTTTCGGCAATGCCGTCACCGGGGTTGGCACCCGGCAGCGCAACACCGTCGCGCCACATCAGCCGGTCTGCCCCGGCCAGTACGGCGTGGCCCATCACCTGCGCCTGTACCCCGTACCCCGGAATCGCGGCAAACCCGGTGGCTTCCGGGACCACGATCCCCCGCTGTTGCGCCGCCCGCAGGATCGCACTGGCCACCGGATGTTCCGACCCCGCCTCTGCCCCCGCCAGCAGCGCCAAAACTTCACCCTCTTCAAACCCCGGCATCACCACCAGATCGGTCAGTTCCGGTCGGCCGGCGGTCAGGGTGCCGGTCTTGTCCAGCGCCACCACTGCCACGCCTTGCAGCGCCTGCAGCGCGTCGCCCTTGCGAAACAGCACCCCCAGTTCGGCGGCGCGCCCGGTGCCGACCATGATCGATGTCGGGGTGGCCAGTCCCATGGCGCAGGGGCAGGCGATGATCAGCACCGCCACCCCCGCCACCAGCGCATGGGACAAGGCGGGGGCAGGGCCAAACCCCAGCCACAGCGCCACCGTCAGCAGGGCCAGCGCCATCACGGCTGGCACGAACCACAGGGTGATGCGGTCGACCAGCCCCTGCACCGGCAGTTTGGTGCCTTGCGCCTGTTCCACCATGCGGATGATCTGTGCCAGCAGGCTATCAGCCCCGACATGGGTGGCGCGCAGCACCAATAGGCCGTTGCCGTTGACGGTGCCACCGGTCACCCGGCCCCCTGCGGCCTTTGCCACCGGGACCGGTTCGCCGGTGATCATGCTTTCATCAACATAAGACTGCCCAGACACCACATCGCCGTCCACCGCGATCCGTTCTCCGGGGCGGGTATGGATCAGGTCACCGGCGACGATCTGGTCCAGCGGCAGGTCCACCACCGCGCCACCGCGTTCCACCTGTGCCGACTTTGGCGCCAGCCCCACCAGCCTGGCGATGGCGGCACCGGTGCGACCCTTGGCCCGCGCCTCCAGCGTTCGGCCCAGCAGGATCAGCACCACGATCACCGCTGCCGCCTCGTAATAAACTGCGGCACTGCCGGCAGGCAGCAGCCACGGGGCAAAGGTCGCCGCGACCGAATAGACAAAGGCCGCAGTGGTGCCCAGCGCCACCAGGCTGTTCATGTCGGGGGCACCGCGCAGCAGGGCCGGGTATCCCTTGCGGTAAAAGCCGAAACCGGGTCCGGCAAGGACAAGGGTCGTCAGCACGAACTGCACCACCCAGCTGGTGTGCATGCCAATGGTGGTGGCAATCAGATGATGCAGCGGCGGGTAGATATGGCCACCCATTTCGATCACGAACACCGGCAGGGTCAGGGCGGCGGCGATCCAGGTCATCCGCGCCAGGGCAGCGGCTTCGCGGTCCTTGCGGCTGCCCAGATCCTCGTCGGTATGGCTGGCGATGGTGGCGGGGTAGCCTGCACCGGCGCTGGCCGCCAGCAGGTCAGCGGCGGTTACCTGCCCTTGCAGAGAGCGCACATGCGCGGTTTCCGTCGCCAGATTGACCTTGGCCCCGATCACCCCCGGCACCGACGCCAGGGCCCGTTCCACCCGGGCGACACAGGAGGCACAGGTCATCTCGGCGATTTGCAGATCAAACCCTGCGACCCGCGCCGGATAGCCGGCCTGTTCCAGCACCCCGGCCAATGCTGCGGGGCTGGTGCTGCCATCGGTGTTGATGCGGGCGGTTTCACTGGCCAGATTGACCGCAGCCGCAGTGACACCCGGTGCCGCCTGCAATGCGCGTTCCACCCGACCGACGCACGAGGCGCAGGTCATGCCTTCAACCGACACTGTGATAATCGGCATCGTGGTCATTGCATGCCCCTGTCCTTGTTCCTGCCATAGATGAGGGTTCCCGGCACTGGAAGGTCAAGGCCCGGACGCGGAATTTCTTTGGCCTTGACCTTCCAGCGCTGGAAACCCTCAGATAGAGACACCAAACAGGAGAAATGACGTGACCATTCTTTCAATCCCCGAAATGAGCTGCGGCCATTGCAAAGCCACCGTGGAACAGACCATCAAGGCGCTGGACCCGGCTGCGGTGTTGGCATTCGACATGGCGGCACGCACCGTCGCAGTGGACGGTACGGCAGCGGTCGCGGCGATGCAGACGGCACTGAAAGCCGCCGGATACGAGGCGACAGCGGCCTGAACCTGCCCACCCACCGATGCCTTGACGGTCGCCGCTTTCAACGCCTTTGCCGGTGCCGTGTCGCCAACCGCGCGCGGTTCCGAGCCATCGGACCGCGAACCGGCTGCGAAAATGCAACCGCCTGTGCGACCTTGAGGCCCAGTCACAGCCCGTCGATCGGCACTTTCAAAAAACGTTTGCCGCTGGCGTCCGGTTCAGGCAGATTACCGCCGCGCATATTGACCTGCAGCGCCGGGATGATCAGTTTCGGCATCGCCAGTGTGGCGTCGCGGGCTTCACGCACTGCGACAAATTCATCTTCGCTGATGCCGTCGCGGACATGGATATTATGGGCCTTTTGCGTGCCAACCGTGGTTTCCCAGCGAATTTCGCGGCCATTGGGGCCATAATCGTGGCACATGAACAGCCGTGTGGGATCTGGCAGCGACAGAACCCGCTGGATTGACCGGTACAGGGTGCGGGCATCGCCACCGGGAAAGTCGGCCCGGGCCGATCCGCCATCCGGCATGAACAGCGTATCGCCGACAAAGGCGGCGTCACCCACCACATGGGTCATGCAGGCCGGGGTGTGGCCGGGGGTATGAAAGGCAAAGGCGGTAATGCTGCCGATGCGGTAGCTGTCACCATCCTGAAACAACCGGTCAAACTGCGACCCGTCGCGCTGAAACTCGGTGCCTTCGTTGAACACCTTGCCAAAGGTGTCCTGCACCACGGTGATGTTTTCGCCAATGCCGATGCTGCCGCCCAGTTTGCCCTGAATATAGGGGGCACCCGACAGGTGGTCGGCATGAACATGGGTCTCGATCAGCCAGTCCAGCGTCAGACCCTGGGTTTCGATGAAGGCGATCACCGCATCGGCATGGGCATAGCTGATCCGCCCGGCGGCATAGTCGATATCCATCACCGCGTCGATCACGGCACAGGCGGTGCTGGCGGGGTCGCGCACCACATAGGTGACGGTGTTGGTGCCATCATCAAAAAACGCGGTGACGTCGGGTTTGATGGCAAGGTCGATGGCGTGGGGGATCGGGGCAACGGTGGCCATTTTCGTATCCTTATCGACGGAACCGGCGGGTACGGGTCTTTTGGCGCGGCGGCAACAGGGTCTGCAAGCGGGGAGAGTTGGAATTTGGCGGGACCGACCCGCCGCACAATCGGCATCCTAGAGCATGTCCGACAAAAGTGGACTCCGGTTTTGGCGCAAGACATGCGCAAAACAAGGAATCTGAAGTCTGTCTGGCGTTTTTCTCAACGCCGGACAGACTCCAGAGCAGCTTCAGAGAGTCGGAAACCTTGGACCAGCTCCTTGAGCCGTTTATATAGCGAGGCTTGTCAGGTCCGGTGCAGGGGGGGAGACGGTGATCCCGACCGCGACTGAACCCTTGGTCGACCGGGGGTCCGGTGCCGGATGGAATGGGACAGGATCAGCCGACCGCCGATTGCCGCGCCGCCCCGGACCCCGATCCGGTGCCCCGGGTCGCCCATGCCAGCCCGGCGAACCTCGGGGCCCCGGCTTTCGCCGGGGCGGCGCGGGGATCGCCGTCCGGTCGGTTTCCAACCTCCCCCGATGGCGTCCCGTGCCGGTTCGCTGTCCCGTGAGGGCAACCGACGGGGCGTGATCTCGCTGCCAACGGTCCCTTGAATGGGCCCTGGCTCGCCATCCCCCTTCGTGGGGAGGGCTGGGCTGGGGGTCGCTCCCGCGATTGAGTTCAGGATGGAATGCCGCGCATAATCAGCGGCCTGACAGTCCCCCACCCTCACCATGTAGGGCGAGGGGATTTCCGTGCACCCTTGGCCGATCAAAAAAAGCCCGTTCAAAGGACCGTTGATCTCACTGCCAGGATAAGGCGGGGTGACAGCAAGCGGCGGGGTGACAGGCGGGGTGACAGGCGGCGGGGTGACAGGCGGCGGGGTGAGAGGCGGCGGGGCGCGCGCCTCAGGTCAGTTTGCCGCGCGATGTCACCTCTGCCACCTCGTCCACCCGGTCGCCCCTCATCAGATAGACCCGGTCAAACAGGTTGGTGACGACACAGGCGTGGTTCGGGATCACCCGGACCCGGTCACCGATCTGCGGTTTTTCCGGGCAGGCGGTCAGATCGACAATGCCATGTTCCTCGTTCAGCGCCGTGATGACGGCATCGGGATAGTCGGTGATGCGGCCATGGCCGCCCTGCGGGGCCGGATCAGCCGCCAGCGCCTTGGAGCCTGCATCCAGGATGGCGCGGGTCGGGGTTGGGCGGCTGACCACGGTGGCCAGCACGTTCAGCGCGCAATCGTCCCAAGCGCCATGGCCCCAGCCGACCTGCATCCGGTCATTGTAGATATAGGTGCCGGGGCGGTGTTCGGTGGCATGGCTCACTTCGGCCGCGCGCAGCATGTCGGGGGTGCCGCCGGTCGACACCACCGGGGGCGGCAGGTTGGCAAGGGTCAGCGCGGCAACGGCCCCCGACAGCCAGCCCTGAGTATCCGCCACACCGCCACGCCGTGGATAGACCATCAACCCGCCAAACCGCAGCCCCGGTTCAGCCGCGATGGCGCGGGCCAGCGCCACCGCCTCCGCCGCCGTTTGCACCCCGCAGCGGTTGGCCCCGGTGTCGCATTCCACCAGCACTGTCAGGGGGGTGGCAGGGTCGGTGAAGCTGCGGGCATAGCCTGCCAGCGTGACCAGACTGTCGGTGGTGACACTCAGCCTGACCCGCCCCGCCAACGCCTGCAGCCGCGCCAGTTTGCGGTTCCCCAGAATGTTGTAGGGCAGGAAGATGTCGGGGATGCCGCCATCGGCCATCGCCTCGGCCTCGCCCAGCTTTTGCGCCGTGATGCCAACTGCGCCCAAAGCCATCTGGGCATGGGCAAACCGCGGCAGTTTGTGGGTTTTCACATGCGGGCGCAGCGCCAGGCCATGGGCATTGGCGTAATCCTGCGCCGCGCGCAGATTCCGCTCCACGATATCGAGGTCGATCAGGACGGCGGGGGTGTCGATATCGTCGATCTGCATGGCGGGTTCCTTTGGCGGTCAGTCGGACAGTCAGAGGCTGGTGGCGCCGGAAAGTCAACGTGGGCGGATCGCCTCCAGAAACGGCAGATTGCCCGCCATCAGTCCGCAATCCACCGTCAGGCTGCTGCCGGTGATGCCGCTGGCGGCGTCCGATGCCAGGAATGCCACGGCATTCGCCACCTCCTCGGGTGTCACGATCCGGCCCAGCGGGTACAGCGCCGATACCCGGTCCAGCACCGTGGGGTCAGCCGCCAGCCGGTACACCCAGGCATCGGTGCGCACCGAGGCCGGAATCACCGCATTGGCGCGGATGCCGTGTTTGCCCTCTTCCACCGCCAATGCCCGCATCCAGGCCAGCAGCGCCGCCTTGGCGGCGGAATAGGCCGGGTTGCCATGGTGGGTCAGGGCATTGACCGAGGCGACAAAGACAAAGGCACGGTTGCCGGTGCCGGTGCGCATGGCGGGCAGCAAGGCATGGGTCAGACGGGCGGCCCCGGTGAAATTGGTGTCGATCTCATCAGCGATCCCGGCGGCGGTGGTCTGATCCATGGTATCCTGCCGGGTCCGGCCTGCGTTCGATATCACGATGCTGGGGGGGCCATTGGTCAGGATGGCGCGAGCTGCTGCTTCGGTAGCGGCAGCATCCCGCAGATCAAAGGCGTGGCGTTCGGTGATATGGGGGGCAGACAGGTCGGCCCCTTCGATATCGCAGGCCACGATGCTGGCCCCAAGGTCGGCCAACCGCGCCGTCAGCACCTGACCGATGCCGCCAGCGGCCCCGGTGACAACAATACGGGCACCGTCAAACCGGATCATGGCATGGTCCTTGATTTTGCGCGGGTGGCAGGCAGGATGCAGGCACCCATTGAAGGAGTGATACCATGACCATTCAGCATTTCGGAACCTCGCATGTACCCCTGTCGCCGGCGGTGCGGGCGGGGGATTTCATCTTTGTATCGGGGCAGGTGCCGGTGGTGGCTGGCGCTGTGGTCCCGGGTGGCATCGCTGCCGAAACCCGTGCGGTGCTGGACCATGTGGCACGCTGCCTGGCACTGGCCGGGGCAGGGATGGGCGACGTGGTCAAGACCACGGTCTGGCTGCGTGACCGCGACGATTTTCCCGGCTTCAACGCGGCATATGCCGCATATTTCCCGACCAACCCACCGGCCCGGTCCACCGCTGAATCGCGGCTGATGATCGATATTGCGGTGGAGATCGAAGCCATCGCCTACAAACCCCTGCCTTCGATCGCCGGCGGGGCATAGACCGGCGTCGCCACCGCCGCCATCCGCGCCTTGAGTTGCAGCGCCACGATACGCGAGTAGAACCGCGACAGCGCCAGATTGCCGCCGTGATCCCACAGGTTGGGCAGGGCGGTCAGTTTCCACAGGTTGCGCGGCTAGCCCTGCCAGCGGCCGGGGTCGCCCCGGATACCGGAGCCGAGCCCCCAGCCTGGCGGCGATGGCAGGTGGCTCCGCCATCGTCTTGATGTTCCAGGTAAAGCTGAGCAGACCGCGCCAGTAACCATCGTCATGAAACAGGGAACAAACCCCGGGAATGTCGCGGGCCGCAACGGCTGCGGCAAAGGCGCTCAGCCAGTCCTCGGGCGTCGGTTTCACCTCAATCCCCCAACGGTTCGATGCTGCGGCAAGCGCCCTTTTCCACCAGATTGAACTTGATCCGCCGCAGGTTTTCGCGCGCCACCGGCCCCATCTGATAGCCGGTGGCGGCGGCGACAAGGTCGATGATGGTCAGAAAGGCAAAGCGCGAGGCAGAGGGGGTCAGGGTATCAGGATATTCGTCGATGCGGGTGGTCAGCGCTATTTCGGCGGCAGCGGCCAGCGCGCTGCCGGGGGTGGTAATGGCGATGGTGCGCACCCGGTAGGTGCGGGCCAGATCCAGACAGTCGATCACTTCGCGGGTGCGGCCAGTGGCAGAAATGGCGATCACCACATCACCGGGGCGAAAGGTCGATACCGTCATCCGCGCCAGATAGGGGTCCTTGCAGGCGGTGACCGGCACACCATAGCGAAACAGCCGGTTCTGGGTTTCCTCGGCCAGCGCCGAGGATGAGCCGCCCAGACCCAGCGCCAGAACCCGGTGCGCCGGGGCCAGAATGGCGGCTGCGGCCAGCACCAGCGCAGGGTCCAGCTGCCGTTCCACCTCGCGCAGCGCCAGCCGCGCCTCGCCGATCACCGAGGCCCAGAACGGCGGCGTGCTGCCGGGATCGGCGGCGGGCAGCGGGTTGTCGGCGGCCAGAAACAGCTCGCCCACCACCAGACTGCGCGCCAGTTGCAGCTTGAAATCCCGCACCCCTTCACAGCCGATCGACCGGCAGAACCGGGTCACCGTCGGTTGGCTGACCCCGGCGCGGATCGCCAGTTCGGCGTTCGAGGCATCGACCGCCGCCTGCACATCCGACAGCACGCCGTCCGCCACCGACTGTTCGGCGCGGCTGAGCCCGGCATAGCTGTCCTTGATCCGGGCAATGATGTCAGGCCGGTGCCGCGCCGGGATTTCGGGCAGGGTGAGTGCCGGTTCTGCCTGTCGCATCTGCGCCCTACCTTGCCAGAAGTTTGAGGCAATCATCAGGGCTGTGCCCCGATGCGTCAAGCAAATGTAGGAAACTTACAGTGACAATCCCCGGAAAGCCCCAATAAATATCGAATAGCTGCTGCCACAATTCCGAATCGTTGACAGGAATGTAAGTGAGTAACACAGTTTGCGCCATGGCAGGGCCACGGCCTTGCCGGCAACCATCGTGCGGGGCGGGGGTTATGGTCGCAAAGCTGGCTGTCCGCGATGCTGGAAAGCGCTATGGCGATCTGGAGGCGCTGAAGGCCTGCAGTTTTGAGGTGGGCGACAAGACCATCCTGTCGATTGTCGGACCATCGGGCTGCGGCAAAACCACCCTGCTGTGGTCGATGTCGGGGCTGCATGCCTTGACCAGCGGCACGGTGACGCTGGATGGCACCCCCATCACCGGGCCACGCCCCGAAATCGGGCTGGTGTTCCAGGAGGCGAACCTGCTGCCCTGGCGTACCCTGCTGGGCAACATCCTGTTTCCGTTCGAGGTCAAGCGGCAACGGCCAGACCGCGACTGGATCACCCATCTGCTGGACCGGGTCGGGCTGACCGGGTTCGAGGCGCGGATGCCGCGCGAATTGTCCGGTGGCATGCAGCAGCGCGCCGCGATTGTGCGGGCTTTGGCGCTGCGGCCACAGGTGCTGCTGATGGATGAACCCTTTGGCGCTTTGGATGCCTTTACCCGTGAAGAGATGAACCGGCTGGTCGAGGAGATCTGGCTGGAAACTCGCACCACCATCGTGTTCATCACCCATTCGATCGAAGAGGCGATCTTTCTGTCGGACCGGGTGCTGGTGCTGAGCCAAAGGCCGGGGCGGGTGCTGGCGGATTACCCGGTGAACCTGCCGCGCCCGCGCTCTCTGGAAACCATGGCCAGCCGCGAGGTGTTCGACCTGATGAACCGGATCAAGGCCGACATCTATGGCATGTCGTCGCTGCGGTCCCAGGCAGCGGCGGAATAACGGATGAGCGACGCCCTTCCCCAGTTCAGGAAAGCCGGGGCGACCGAGGTTGGCCTGACCGGGTCGGCGCTGACCGCCGGTGTCGGTGCCCGGACCCGGAAAGAGGTGGCGATCATCATTCTGGTGGCGGTGATCGTGATCGGCGGGCTGGAGGCGCTGCTGCGCTGGTTTGAGGTGCCGGACTATATCCTGCCGACTCCCAGCCTGATTGCTGCGGCGCTGGTCAAGGAGTTTCCGCTGATTGCGCCGCACCTGGGCTATACGCTGGTGTCGCTGTTTTCCGGCTTTTTCATCGGGGCCGGGGTCGGGCTGGTGCTGGCGGCGGTGGTCACCCAGTATCCTTTCGTGGAAAAAGTGATCACCCCCTATATTCTGGTGCTGGTGACCACCCCGATGCTGGCGCTGGTGCCGCTGTTGATCCTGCGGTTCGGCTTTGGCTATACCCCGCGGATCATTGCGGTGGCGCTGGCGGTGGGGCCGATGGTGATGATCAACGCCGCCACCGGCTTTCGCCGCACCGACAGCGCCAAGATTGCGCTGGCGCGGTCTTACGGCGCCACCACATTGCAGATGTTCTGGAAAATCCGGGCACCGATGGCGCTGCCGATGATCCTGGTGGGTCTGATGATCGGTGCGATCTTTGGCCTGCTGACGGCGGTGGGGGCGGAAATGGTCGGCGGCGGCTTTGGCCTTGGCAACCGGCTAACCACCTATTCCAGCATGATCAACATGCCGGAGTTTTTCGCCGTGATCCTGCTGCTGTCGTTCATCGGCATCCTGATCTATGTGGCGTTTTTCTACATCGGCAAGAAATGGGCAAGCTGGGAGACCTGAGAGGCAAGGCCATCCCTATTCAACGCAAGACAATGATAACAGGGAGTTAGACAATGGTTTTGAATAGAATACAGCCAATCCTGACACGGCGGCGTTTGCTGCAGGTGACCGGGGCCGGGGTGGCATTGAGCGGTCTGGGGCTGCGGCCCGCGCTGGCGGCGGGCTATGACCGACCCTTTACCTGGATTTCGCCGCGCGGCACGCTGGAGGTGCTGGATGACTATCCGTTCTGGGTCGGCAAGAAGCTGGGATATTTCGGCGATCTGTCGGTCGACATGCAGCCCGGCCCGTCGGATGG
>JAYTDA010000267.1:0-2085 GCA_043736155.1 Paracoccaceae bacterium
ATGCCGCAACTGATGGTGTCCTTTGTCGGAGCCCCGGCGCTGACGGCGGGCGCGATGGCGTTGATGGTGCTGGTGGTGCCGCTGGCGCTGGTGGTCTGGCGCGACAGCTTCGATCTGTTCCTGTCCGCCCCGTTCCGCATCGCGCCATGAGCAGCGACGACGACGCCGACAAGCAGCACGAACCGACGCAGCGACGACTGGATGAGGCGCGCAAGAAGGGCGAAATTCCTCGTTCGATGGATCTGGTCACGGCGGCGGGCTACGGCGGCCTGCTGATCGCCGGGCTGATCGCCGGGGCCAGCGGGCTGGCGTCGATCGGCCAGTCCGGCGCGGTGTTGCTGGATCAGGCCGACCGGATGGCACCACTGTTTTTCACAGCCGCGGCTGCACCGACCGGCGGGGTGCTGCGGGCCTTCACGCTACCCTTGCTGCCGGTGTTCCTGGTGCCGATGGCATCGGCGCTGGTCATGGTTGTCGCACAGCGCGCATTGGTCTTTGCCCCGGAAAAGCTGATGCCAAAACTTTCGCGCATCTCGCCCTGGGCTTCGGCCAGGCAGAAATTCGGGCCCGACGGGTTGTTCGCTTTTGCCAAATCGACCCTGAAACTGGCGGTGACCTGCCTGATCCTCGGCCTGTATCTGCCGTCGCGGGGGGCAGAGATTCTGTATTCCCTGCAGATGACACCCGCCCAAAGCACCGTGTCGATGCTGGTCATGCTGCGCGATTTTCTGGCGCTGGCGCTGCTGTCTTTGGTCGGGTTTGGGGCGGTGGACTACATCTGGCAGTATTTCCAGCACCTGCGCCGCAACATGATGTCGCGGCAAGAGGTGATGGATGAATACAAGGATTCCGAGGGCGATCCGCATGTCAAGGCGCAGCGGCGGCGGCGGGCGCAGGAAATTGCGCTGAACCAGATGCTGGCCGATGTCGCCAAGGCTGATGTGGTGGTGGTCAACCCGACGCATTACGCCGTGGCGCTGAAGTGGAAGCGGACGGACCGGTCGGCGCCGGTCTGTCTGGCCAAAGGCACCGACGAGATCGCCGCCCGCATCCGTGAAAAGGCGGCGGCGGCGGGGGTGCCGTTGCACCGCGACCCGCCCACCGCGCGCGCGCTCTTTGCCACCGTCGAGGTTGGCGCGCCGATCCGCCCCGAACACTACCGCGCCGTTGCCGCCGCGATCCGCTTTGCCGAAGCGATGCGCAAAAAGGCGCGGGCGGTGCGGCGATGACCGGGCGGCAGCAGCTTGATCAATTGGCCGTGCTGGGGCAGCTTATTCTGGATGCCAAGCTGTCGGCCCTGCGGGCAGCGGCGTTGGCGCGGGAGGAAAGTCTCGCCAGGCTTGCCGATCTGGCCCGGCCCCACCCTGCCGGGGGCCTGCTGCCGCTGGCCGCTGAAGAGGTGCGACTGCGGTACGAAATGTGGGCCGATCAGCGCCGGGCCGACATCAACCGGACCCTGGCCCAGCAGACCGTCGCCTGGACCGAGGCCCGTGATGCCGCCACCACAGCCTTTGGCCGGACCGAGGCGTTGCGCAGTCTGCAGGCAAGGCTCCCGAAGCCCGGGTCGGCCTAGTTGTCTTGCCGGACGATGTCGACAATCAGCACATCCGTCAGCACCTTGCCGATCGCCGACACCCCGGTTTCCTTCAGCGCCCGCCGCAACAGCACCAGATTGGCGCCATCGGTGAAGGACCCGGCAAAGCCACCGGCATTGGCATGGTCGAACATGACCTGCAGGAAGGCATCGCGCAGCTTTGGCTCTTTTGCATAGACTTCCTCAGATCCGCCCGGCTCCACCTCCAGGCTCAACGTCAAGATCACCATCGCGGCAACTTTTCCGCCATCGAGCACCGGCACCACGAACTGGTTGGTCAGTTTTACATACTCCGGCGCTGATTCGGCATCCGCTGCGGGTTCGGCTTCGGCTGCCGGTGCCGCTGCGCCATCTCCTCCCTCGGCCGTTTCAGTGCCGGATTCAGCCGCCTTACCCTCTGCGGCAATTGCGCCATTGGCCGGCTCAGCCGGGCGCAGGAATAAACCGGCGCCGACCCCGGCACCGAGGCCGATGAGCGCCAGAACGACAGG
>JAYTDA010000268.1:0-1521 GCA_043736155.1 Paracoccaceae bacterium
GGCGAAATCCAGCGGCCAAACAGCCAAACGACAGCCCAAGCCCAATGACGCACCCCGTCCCAGCGACGACCAAAAGGCAGCCTTCTACGCCGACATGGTTAATTCGGACGGGTTCCTGCCCGCCAACACCATCAGTAACACAATCCGCGACGCGAAGCTGTCACGCGGCCTCGTCACGCCGGAGCGATTGCGGGCGCGGGGTGTGCATTGATCGGGGGGACGGAGACTTGACCAAGGCGGCTTGATTGCCACACAGACTGGCGCTAAGTTAAGTCATCATTGATGGAGCCGCATATGAGTCTCGAATCCTTTGCCGAAGATGGCCGGTTCGCCCCCGGCCGGATCGCCACCGCCCTGCGCACCACGCTGGACGAGGTTGCCCGCACCGTCGGCCTCGGCCGCGATGCCGTCATGCGGCAGGACCGGATCGCCAGCCCCAAGACCCAGAAGCGGCTGCGCGAAATGGTCGAGATCCTGAACCGGGTCGAGCCGCGCTTTGGCTCCGCGCTGATCGCCTATGCCTGGTACCGTTCGGAACCGCTGGCGGGTTTTGGCGGGCTGACGGCGATGCAGCTCGTCCGCGAGGGTCACGCTGCCGATGTGCTGGAGTATATCGACGCGGTCGACGCTGGCATCTACGCCTGACGGATGCGCTATCAGGGTCTTCTCTACCGGGCGCTCAACCCGATCCGTGCCCGCGAACCGCTATCCGGCGAAGGTGCCCGGCTGCATGGCGGGCGTTTCAACCCCAAGGGCATTCCCGCGCTCTACACCGCGCTGTCGGTGATGACAGCGATCCGGGAGGCCAACCAGATCGGCACGCTTCAGCCGACCACGCTGGTCTCCTACGAGGCCGACATCACCCCGGTCTTTGATGCCTCCGATGCCGATGCGCTGGGCGCGTACGACATGACGCCCGCCGATCTCGTGGCCGAAGACTGGCGGTTGCAGATGCGGGCACTTGGCAAGACGCCGACGCAGATCCTCGCAGAAAAGCTGATCGCCGACGGCTATGCGGGGCTGCGGGTGCCGAGCTTTGCCAAGGGGTCAACCGGTGAGGACTTGAACATGGTGCTCTGGGTCTGGGGCAACACACTTCCCGCCAAACTGGTGTTGATCGACGACGAAGGGCGATTGCGGCAATAGTGCAAAATGGTCAGGCCGCACGATCAGTGCAGAATATTCTCCACCGGATCATGGCCCACATCCACACCGTCCGCATCCAACGAACCCGAAGCAACCGGCAAGCTACCATCATTCAAGCGTCGCTTTCGAATACCAGTTCGGGCAGGACGACCTCCCATTCATCGCGCCGGAGGAGATGGTGATAGTCCTCGTCCCCGTCGTCCTTGCGCCAGCGCAGAACGGCAGCAACCTCGCCGCGCAGGAACGTGGTTCCTTCGGGCGGGATAAAGGCGCGGGAAAGGCGGGCGAGCGCGCGCCCCTGCGAGTCATGCACCTGCCAGCGCTTGCCGTCGTGGAACAGGGTGACGGGATCGCCTGCGCGGGCGGCTGCGATGG
>JAYTDA010000269.1:0-1998 GCA_043736155.1 Paracoccaceae bacterium
CGGATTCTAGTTGTGCCGGCTCCCAGCTTTGAACCAATCGGTCTGAAACAGTCTTCTGAAGGCGATCAAAAAGTTCATCGGAAAAGGAAGCGGGCAGTAAAGCGATAAATCCGTCGTGGTCCTTGATCTTTACCGACCGCGTCGAAAGGGCAGTCGCCAACGTGGTCGCGTATGCTTTCACCCCCATATCGCGCAAGGTTGTCTTGAAGTCGTCGGCCTCAACGAAATGGGCGGCAATATAATCCGCGTCGGTTTGCGGAGACGCGAAAGCAGGCGGAACCACCGCAATCAAAAGACAGCATGCCAAAGAAAAAAGACTGCGTTTCATTTTATTTAACCGTAAGTTTGCTGCGGAGTAGCGCACCGCAGTGTGGCAAAAATTGGGGCATGGTTTGCAGAGTTTGAGGTGCTGCTTGTTTCCTACCGCCATCCGCGCGTGCGTGTCGGTCTTGCCACTTGGCCACCCGATTCCTAAACTGGCATGACCTATGGAGCCTGACATGCACCGTCGACGCTTTATCCAAGCCGCAGGCGGGCTGGCCGCCGCACCCTTGGTTATCTGGCCTGCAAGCGCGCAGGAACAGTCGGCCCCTTGGATCGCGGGGCTGGGCCACGGGTTTGGCATCGCGGTTCATGATCTTTCCGAAGCGACGCTTGATGTCTGTGCGGGTGCGGGTTTTACCTTCGTGCGCACCGATCTGTTCTGGTCGGACGTGGAAACGCAGCGCCATGTGCTTGACTGGTCGCGATGGGATCCCTTTGTGGCAGGGCTGCGTGCGCGCGGGCTGCGGCCCCTGTTCATTCTTGGCTTCAACAACCCCGATGTCTACGGCGGTCGCTGGATGGAGGGTATCACCACCTATATCGAAATGCAGGCCTTCACCACCTTCGCCGCTGCCGCAGCGACGCGCTACCGTGATGCCCAACCGATCTGGGAGATCTGGAATGAGCCGAACCGCGCCAACTTTTGGGAACCGCGCGAAAACCCGGCCGAATACATGGCCCTTGCCCGCGCCACCGCCGGGGCGATCCGGCGCGCCCAACCCGGTGCGGCGATCATCGGCCCAGCCCTTGGCCACAAGGTGGGAGAGCCGGTGCTGGACCTCGCCTTCCTTCAGGCTTGCCTTGACGACGGGCTTGCGGGTTTGGTCGACGCCATCAGCATCCACCCCTATGTCGACCCTGAAGTTGTGACACCAGATTATGAAAAAGTGCGCGCAATGGTGGATGTCGCCGCCGGGGGCGGCAAGCTGCCCGTCGTGTCAACCGAATGGGGCTTTGCCACCAATGAGTTCGTGTCCGACGCGTTGCAGGCCGACGTGCTGGTGCGGATGTTCCTGATCAACCTTAGCCTGGGCGTGCCCTTGTCGATCGCCTATGTCGCCGTGGACCGCACCGAAGACTATGTGCCCCAAGAAGAACGCACCTACGGCATCGCGCGGGCCGACCATTCGCCCAAAGCGGCCTACCATGCCTTACGTGAGATGAACGCGCGCCTTGTCGGTATGCGGTTCCGCGAGGCGCTGCCGGCGGCCAAGGGCGACGTAGCGCTGGTCTTCGAAGGCGAGAGGCGCCGCTGGATCGCCATCTGGACCGCAGGTGAGCCGCATGAAGCAGAGGTGGCGGGCCGGACAGTCACGCTGACCAGCCGACCGGTTTATCTGGACGGATGAGCACTGACAAACACCCTAGGTTCGATATCGCTGCACTGTCGTCGACTGCCTCCTTTGGACTCCCAGCGCCGATCAGGTCGCCTATCGCCCACCCCACATCCCCGGTTCCGTTTCGCCGCGTCCTATGCTTTAAGGGCAGAAAGAACATTCAGGGATGACCGATGCCAGAACGCTCTGAAAGTGACAGCCGGAAACTGCTGCGCCGCCTGCGCGATGTGTTGGGGACCAACACCAAGGGGCAGGAACGGCTGGACAGCATCACGCATTTGATCGCCGACAGTATGGGCACCGAAGTGTGTTCAATCTATCTGTTCCGCGATGCGGA
>JAYTDA010000270.1:0-13921 GCA_043736155.1 Paracoccaceae bacterium
AACAGGCGCAGCAGCCAGCGGAAAGCAACAGCCATGATGTATCCGGTTCAAGCCCGTGGTTGACGGCGTTTTCAGAGCCGCTACCTAGGGCTAATAGGGTGCAGATGCAATCAATGGAAAGTGGGTAGGGCAACATGGCACAGCTGGCATTTCTGGGGCTGGGGGTGATGGGTGGCCCGATGGCGGGGCATCTGGCGACCAAGGGGCATTCCGTCACCGTGTACAACCGTACCCTGGCCAAGGCTGAAGCGTGGGTGGCGCAGCATGGCGGGCAGGCCGCAGCAACACCTGCGGCAGCGGCGCAGGGGGCGGCGTTGGTGATGTGCTGTGTTGGCAATGACGATGACCTGCGGTCGGTCTGTCTGGGGGATGATGGGGCCTTTGCCGGGATGGCGGCGGGGGCAGTGCTGGTCGATCACACCACGGTGTCGGCTTCGGTAACCCGAGAGCTTGCCGCCATAGCCCATTCAAAAAACTTGGGATATGTCGATGCGCCGGTATCGGGCGGGCAGGCGGGGGCGCAGAACGGCACTCTGTCGATCATGTGCGGCGGCGCAGTGGCTGACTATGCGGCGGCAGAACCGGTGATGGCGGCCTATGCCCGGATCTGCCGCCGTCTGGGCGATAGCGGGGCCGGGCAACTGGCCAAGATGGTCAACCAGATTTGCATCGCAGGCCTGATGCAGGGCCTGTCAGAGGCGCTGCTGTTTGCCGAAAAGGCCGGGCTGGATGGCGCAGCGGTGGTCGAGGTGATCTCGCAAGGTGCCGCCGGGTCATGGCAGATGGCCAACCGGCACCAGACCATGCTGGAGGGCCGTTATGATTTCGGCTTTGCGGTGGACTGGATGCGCAAGGATCTGGGGATTTGTCTGGATACCGCCGAAGAGATTGGTGCGCCTTTGCCGGTGACGGCTTTGGTGGATCAGTTCTACAAGGATGTGCAGGCGCTTGGTGGCAGGCGGTTTGATACGTCGTCGTTGATCCACCGGTTGAGGGTTTTGGCGAAATAGGTTCTGTGTCAGATGGTTGTGCCGCGATCTTGACGTAACTTGACCCCAAACACCCAGCCAGCCACCCATCCCGCGCCGCCTCTGCGAAAGCGGGGGCCCCGAGTCAGAGGGCGCAGTATCAGACTCGGGGCCCCGGATCAGGTCCGGGGCGGCGTGGGATCGGGGCGGTCGATCCTGCACGCAAGACACAGGTTCACTTACCCCGGAACCGGTGCATCCTGCCGCAGCAATCCTTCGGCCTTCAGATCCGCCCACAGCGCCGCTGGAACTGATGCCGCAGCCACCGCCAGATTGCTTTGGGTCTGCGCCACGGTTTGCCCACCGGGGATCATCGAGACCACGGCAGGATGGCCGAGGGGGAAGGCATAGGCGGCCTCGATCAGACGGACGCCGTGGCGGGCGCACACCGCCTCGATGCGCGCCACACGGGTCAGGATGGGCTGCGGGGCAGGGTCGTAGTTGTAAATCGCTCCGGGCACTGCCCCGGTGGCCAGAATCCCGGAATTATAGGGGCCACCGACAATGATGCCGATGCCGCGCTGTTCGCACAAAGGCAGGAACGAACTCAGCGCCTCCTGCTCCAGCAAGGTATAGCGGCCCGCCAGCAGGAACAGGTCGATGTCGCCGCGCATCGCAAGGGTCTGGCACACCTGCCATTCATTCACCCCGGCACCGATTGCCCTGACCACGCCCTGGTGGCGCAATTCCACCATGGCGCGGTAGCCGCCAAGGGTAAAGAACTCATCGATCCGCGCATCGGATGCGGCTTTGGAGCCGTGGCTAAAGATGCACAGGTCATGGACATACAGGATATCGACCCGGTCCACCCCCAGCCGCTCCAGCGAAATCTCCAGACTGCGCAGCACCCCGTCATAGGAATAGTCGAACTGTTCATGCCGGTTCGGCACCTCGAACCATTTGCCGATACCGTCGCGCTGATCGGCGGGGCAGGGCTTCAACAGCCGCCCGACCTTGGTCGACAACACATAATCCTCGCGCCTCTTGCCGCGCAAAAACCGGTTCAGCCGGGTTTCCGACAGACCAAGGCCATAGAGCGGCGCCGTGTCATAGGTGCGCACGCCACCAGCCCAGGCGGTTTCCAACGTCGCCTGCGCCGCGTCATCGCTGATGGCGCGGAACAGGTTGCCGATCGGGGCGGTGCCAAATCCCAGTTCGGTAAAGCTCAGCCCGCCATTGCCAAGCCGGTCCCAATGGCGTGTTTTCATGTCTTTTCCTGCAGTTATCGCTGAATTCTAAGGTTTGGCCATCAAAGCCGCAACCTCTTCGGCGGATGGCATCGAGGGCGCAGTGCCGGGACGGGTGACCGAAATTCCGGCAACGGCGGTGCCATAGATCACCGCCGCCAGCGGGTCATCGCCGCGCGCCAGTGCTGCGGCAAAACCACCGTTGAAGGCATCGCCGGCACCGGTGGTTTCCACCACCGGTCCGGCGTTGAACACCGGCACCAGCTGCCTGCGGTCTTTCGAATGGAAATAGGCACCACGCTCGCCCAACGTGATGATGGCGGTGCCGACACCACGCGCCAGCAAAGCCTCGGCGGCGCGGGCGGCATCTTCGATGGTATGAACCGGAATACCGGTCAGCGCTTCCACCTCGGTTTCATTCGGGGTGACATAGTCGCAAAGCGCCAGCATTTCATCGGTCAAAGCGGCAGCCGGGGCAGGGTTCAGGATGGTGGTAACCCCGGCGGCGCACGCAATCTGCAAGGCGCGCAGCGCTGCGGGCATCGGCTGTTCCAACTGGGTCACGAACACGGCTGCGCTTTCGATCAGCGCCCGTTCCGCCTCGATATCCGCCACACTGATGGTCGAAGCAACACCGGGGCAGATGATGATTGCATTGTTACCCGTTGAATTTTCGATGAAAATATAAGCGGCCCCGGTGTAGCTGTCGGCGACCTGCTGCACCCTTGGCTTCACCCCCGCCGTGGCCCAGGTCGCCAGTGCCATATCGGCAAACGGGTCACGGCCAAGTTTAGACAGGAAGGTAACATCGCCGCCGACCCGCGCCGCCGCCACCGCCTGGTTGGAGCCTTTGCCGCCGGGACCAAGCGCAAACGAGGTGCCCATGATGGTTTCGCCAAGGCGCGGGGCACGGTCGGCACGATAGGCAGTGTCGGCGACGAACACGCCCAGAATGACGATGCGGCTCATCCCCAGTTTCCGACTTCCGGCCCGATCACGCCTTTGCGCAGCGCGAAACAGCCATAGAAGCGCCGCTCATGGGTTTGGATCACCGCATAGGCCTGCTTGGCCCGTTCGTAAAACGCAAAGCGCTCGATCGAAATCATCGGCCAGCTGCGCCCCTCGGCGCGATCAATCTCTGCCTGAACTTCCTGCATGACGGCCAGGATTTCATTGGGTTTTCCCACCACTTCCATCCGCGCCGCCGCATCATCGACAAAGCTGTCGAGCGGGTACAGCGACAGCACCGCCCGCACCACACGGGCCGCAGGCGCATCGATGCGCAGCACCGAGCCCAGCACGGTTTCGGCAGCGACCGAGTCGGCGGGAAAATTGGTGTCGCAGATGATCAGGTCATCGCCATGCCCCATGGCACGCAGGGCATGCAGCACATCGGCATTCAGCAGCGGATCAAGTCCCTTGAGCATCGTTACGCCTTTCCCATCTGGTGTTCCACGGCCTGTGCCACCGCGCGGCCCAGTTTTGCATGTTCTGCTGCCGCAAAATGTACGCCGTCTACCGGGCTGGAAACAATGACTTTCCCCGCATCCAGCAACCCGGCTCCCCATTTGGCGGCAATGGCTTGATATTCCGGCAGCAACCGCAGCGATTTCGCGGCACCGCCCTCGAACATCTCGCTCAGACAGCCCGTCTCCAGGATCGGGGGAGGGACCACCAGCAGGATCTGCGGTGCCGCACCACCCGGGCCGCATTCAGCCCCCAAGACGATCTTGACCAGCTTTTCCACGCCATCGCCGATTTCATGCGGTGTCAGAGCAAAGCTGCGCTTCAGATCGTTGGTGCCGAGCATCAATATGACAAGATCCAGCGGTGCGTGGCTGCCGAGGATGGCGGGCAACACCCGCGCACCATTGCGGTGCGGCCCTTCGACCGGATCATCCAGCACCGTGGTGCGGCCCGGCAGACCTTCCTCGATCACCTGCCAGCCGGTGCCAAGCGCTGCCTGTGCCACGCCGGGCCAACGGGTTGCGCGGTCAAAGCGCGGTGCGCCGTTCCAGTCGGGCATCGGCGGCGAGCCGTGGCTGTTGCTATCGCCGTAAACAAGCAGGGTGCGGGACATGATGCGCCTTTGACGGTGTGACGGATGGCGGATGGGTTGTGCCACAGGCTTAGCCCAAGCCGTGGCGGCTTGTCCATCAGCAGCAAAAGCGGCCCTGGGGGCTGCGTCGGATACCTGTTTCGTCAATCAGGCTATTACTCATAATCAGTATTATGTAACATAATTCTGTACCAAGATTACCCCTTGCGATGTGCCACCGGTTGCGATGACAAGATCCCAAAGGCCGCTGGAAACCACCGGCTCCCGCAACAGGACGCACCATGACCGAGTTTCGCACCCTCAAGATCGCCCCGTCGATCCTCGCCGCCGATTTCGCCAACTTTGGTGCCGAATGCCGCGCCATCGAACGCGCCGGGGCTGATTGGGTGCATCTGGATGTGATGGATGGCCATTTTGTGCCGAACCTGACCTTTGGCCCAGCGATGTGTGCGGCGCTGCGGCCCCATATTGGCAGCTTGATGGATGTACATCTGATGGTGGATCCGGTTGACCCGTTCCTCAAGGCCTTTGCCGATGCCGGTGCCGACATGATTACTGCCCATGTCGAAGTGGGGCCACACATTCACCGCACCTTGCAAACCATTCGGGCCATGGGAAAAAAAGCCGGTATCGCCATCAACCCCGGCACCCCGGCACAGGCGATTGCGCCGCTGCTGGATCATGTGGACATGGTGGTGGTGATGACGGTCAATCCCGGCTTTGGCGGCCAGTCGCTGATCCCGTCGACCCTGGTCAAGATGGCGGCGATCCGGGCGATGATCGGTGACCGGCAGATTCATATCGAAGCCGATGGCGGTGTGTCGCTGGACACCGCGGCGGCGGTGGTGGCGGCCGGCGCCGATGTGCTGGTCGCAGGCTCTGCGCTGTTTCGCGGCGGCGCGGCAGCCTATGGCGACAATATCGCAGCATTGCGGGCGGCGGCACTCGCCCCCAACCAGACCTGATTCGCCGCACCCATATCCCCTGCCCCTTCGGCCCCGGCCACTTGCCTGTGGCCTGATCTGGTCCCGCTGTGTGCAAATCGCACAAGCCTCTCTCGACAAGAGCACCGCTTGGTGGCTAAATGTCAGCGGGATCAGGAATTTGACATGACTGCCTTGCTCATCTTGAACGGGCCGAACCTCAATTTATTGGGCAAGCGGCAGCCTGAGGTTTACGGAAGCACCACTTTGGCCGAAGTGGAGGCGGCCTGCCAGACCCATGCGGCGGCGCATCAGGTGGCGCTGGCGTTTCACCAATCCAACCACGAAGGCCAGCTGATCGACTGGATCCATGCCGCCCGGGGCAGCCAGGATGGCATCATCCTGAACGCCGGTGCCTATACTCATACCTCGGTGGCGCTGATGGATGCGATTTCATCGGCAGAGGTACCGACGATTGAGCTGCACCTGTCCAACATCCATGCCCGCGAACCGTTCCGCCATCAGAGCTACATCGCCAGGGTGGCAATCGGGGTGATCTGCGGCTTTGGCCCGCATGGCTATCTGCTGGCGATCGATGCCCTGCTGGCGCATCTGAAAACCCGTGGTGGCACAGGATGATCGACCATCTGGAGCGCCTGTTCGATGCCCGCTCGATCGAGGAAATCTGGCGGCTGCATATCGACAAGATGGCAAGCTATGGCTTTGACAAGCTGTTGTATGGCTTTACCCGGTTCCGTACCACCAACAGTTTTGGCAATCTGGATGATGTGCTGGTGCTGTCGAACCATTCAAAGGTCTATCTGGATGGCTTTGTCAGCAACGGTCTGTATCACCATGCCCCGATGGTCAAATGGGCCGCTGAGAATGTCGGTGCCTGTTCCTGGCGCTGGATTGATGAACAGGCGCGCAGCGGGCATTTCACCCCTTCTGAGCTTAAGGTGATGGAATTCAATCTGAAAATGGGGGTCCGCGCCGGCTATTCCATTTCATTCAAGGACGTGTCGGTGCGCGCCAAAGGGGCTATCGGGCTGGCAGCGCGCGAAGGCCTGATGCAGCATCAGGTCGAAGAGATCTGGGAACAACATGGCCGCGAGATTGTGGTGCTGAACAATGTCACCCATCTGCGCATCACCTCGATGCCCTTTACCACCCAACGCCGGTCGCTGACCAAGCGGCAACGCGAAGCGCTGGAATGGGTTGGCGATGGCAAGACCACCCAGGATATCGCCACCATCATGGGGCTGACAGCCGCCACGGTGGAAAAGCATCTGCGGCTGGCCCGCGAGTCGCTGGATGTGGAAACCACCGCGCAGGCGGTGCTGAAAGCCAGTTTCCAGAATCAGATCTTCATGCTCGAGGTGTGAATCTCCCGTTAAAACGGATGGTTCACGGGTAAGGATTTCCCGACTACTTAACCTGGCGCAATTGGGTCAATCTGACCGTGTTCCGTGAGTGGTGGCATTGGCCAAGGGACACGCGATCCGGTTGATCCCGCCTTTTTCCGGGCAACCGGGTCGCACAGTACTGCCGGTTCAGCGCCCGTATTTCCGGGCAATGGGTCGGCACCCAAGCGCGCCATCCTGATCCCCAAGGTGCAGCGCAAATTGAAAACGGTGCGGTCCCTTGGGGGGCCGCACCGTTGAATCCATCGCTAAACTGGCAAAGTCGGCCCCGTCGCTCTCCCCTCTCCCGCTGTCGGGGCTGGGGTGTTGCATTTGGCAGGATTGTCACGCGTCACATTTCCCCTCACCTCTCTCCGAAGGCGGAGAGGGGTGAGGGGAGAGGACCTTGCGGCGCATCTCCGGTCCTGCCGGCGGCCATATGCCATAGCCCTACGCGGTCGGGACTGGGGTTGGGGGCTTTGGGAAATGCCCCGGTTTCCCCCTGCCCCCTTCAGCCTTTCAGGGTCTTTGCCACTTCGGCGGCAAAGTCCTCTTTTTCCTTTTCGATGCCTTCACCGACCATCACCCTGGCATAGCCGGTGATCTCGACCCCGGCATCCGCAGCGGCCTGTTCCACGGTCTGGTCCGGGTTGTGCACAAAGGCCTGACCCAACAGCGTGTTTTCCGCCAGGAACCGCTTCATCCGGCCCGGGATGATGTTGTTGTGCAGCACCGCGTCGGGCTTCGGCTTGGCCGAGGCGGCGTTTTCCTCTAGCGCCTTGGCGGTTTGCACTGCCAGTTCGCGTTCCATCACCGATGGGTCCAATTGTGCCTCCGACAGCGCCAGCGGCGACGTGGCGGCGATGTGCTGGGCGAACTTCTTGCCCACTTCCTGCGCCTTGTCCGCCGGGCCTTTCAGCGCCACCAGCACCCCGATCTTGCCCATGCCCTCGGTCGCGGCATTATGGACATAGGAGACCACGGTGTCGCCTTCCAGCACATGCATCCGGCGCAGTGTCATGTTTTCGCCAATCCTCGCGATGGCCGAGGTCAGCACCGATTCCACGGTCTCGCCGTTCAGATGCGCGGCGCGCAGCACCTCGACCGACTGGCCGACATCCAGCGCCACCCGGGTCACTTCGCGCACCAGCGCCTGGAAATCGGTGTTCTTGGCGACAAAGTCGGTTTCCGAATTGATTTCAACCGCCACGCCGCGCCCGTTCGACACCGCAACCCCGACCAGCCCTTCGGCGGCAACCCGGTCGGCCTTTTTCGCGGCTTTGGCCAGCCCCTTGGTGCGCAGCCAATCCACGGCGGTTTCCATGTCGCCGTTGGTTTCGGTCAATGCCTTCTTGGCATCCATCATGCCTGCGCCGGTGGAATCGCGCAGTTCCTTCACCATTTGTGCGGTGACAGTCATTTCTCGTCCTCGATCTGGTTGAAACGGGTCAGGCGGGGATTATCCCCGCCTGATGACAGGAATGCGAAGCCGTTCAGGCGTCGGCGGTTGCGTCCAGCGCCTCTTCGGCGGGGAGTTCCTCCATCGCGCCAAGGTCAACCCCGGCGGCACCCAGTTGCGCCGACATGCCATCCAGCGCCGCGCGGGCCACCAGATCGCAATACATCGCAATGGCGCGCGCGGCGTCATCGTTGCCGGGGATCACGAAATCCACGCCTTTGGGCGAACAGTTGGTATCGACGATGCCAATCACCGGAATCCCCAGTTTCTGCGCTTCAAGGACCGCCAGACCCTCTTTGCCGACATCGATCACGAACAGCAGGTCCGGCACACCGCCCATTTCACGGATACCGCCCAAGGATGCCTGCAGCTTGCCCTGTTCGCGTTCCATGCCAAGACGCTCTTTCTTGGTCAGACCCTCGGCGCCGTTGGTCATCACCTCATCCAGCTGTTTCAGCCGGGTGATCGATTTCGACACCGTCTGCCAGTTGGTCAGGGTGCCGCCGAGCCAGCGGTGGTTCATGTAATATTGCGCGCATTTCTCGGCAGCGTCCGCCACCGGGCGCTGTGCCTGCCGCTTGGTGCCGACAAACAGGATGCGGCCGCCTTTGGCGACGGTGTCGCGGATGATGACCAGCGCCTGCTCCAGCAGCGGCAGGGTCTGGGTCAGGTCGAGAATGTGGATGCCGTTGCGGTCGCCGTAGATATAGGGACCCATCTTGGGGTTCCAGCGTGCGGTCTGGTGGCCGTAGTGAACGCCAGCTTCCAAGAGCTGACGCATGTTGAACTCGGGAAGAGCCATGCTTTATCCTTTTCCGGTTTGATCCTCGGCAAGGCCGTCTTCAGGGTTGCCCCCAACCGGCGGACCAGACGGGATTTCTCCCCGCATGGCCCAAGCCTTACCTGTGAAAGTGGAGGGTCTGTATACCGGGGTTCCGGCCAAGGCAAGCGCGATTCGCCGGGTGGGGCTGGCCCTGCAACATCGGGGGCAACGGGGGCGTCCCGGCCCGGGCGCTTTTACAGGCCTTGGAAAATCAATGGGTTATCGGTTGAGATTCATTGATTCTTAACCAACCAACGCCGCTCCGTGCCGGGTGGGCCGCGCCGTCAGACCGGCTTTGTCCGCAGCCCATGCTGCGCCCACTTCGCCAGAAAGGCACTGCGGTTGGGGCTGGCAGCGTCGATCCGCGCCACCAGATCGGCGGGGAGCGTCACATTGACCCGCACAGTACGTTCCGGCAGCACGGCGGGCAACAGGGCCACCATGCCTTCGCCCCGGTCCAGCGCCGCGATGGCGACAGGCGCGGGCAGCGGCGCGCGCGCGGCGGCCAGATCGTCCAGCACCTCTTGCAGAATCAGCGCTGCATCGGCCAGCGCTTCCGCCTCGGTGGCCCCGGAACCGTTTACATGCGCACCGGGCACCGTCACACCAAAAAGCCCCGCTGCATCGGCGGGCCACAAGATCGCGGGGAAATAGGTCGTGGCCATGGTGCCTCCATTCAACTCAGTTTGACGCCGGTCTGCTTTTCGATGGCCCGCACAACACTTTCAGCGCTGTCGCGCTGGCGGGAAATGGTCGAGACATCCAGACCTTCCTTGCAGACTTTCGTGTGGTTGCCGCCCTCTTTCAGCACCAGTCCTGCCGCCTCCAGTTGGGCGATGATGTCCCGGCGTTTCATGCGGCCTCCGCAATATGTGTATCTAATACACACTATCGCGCCCTGCATCAATCTTTATGTGTATGGGATGCGCCTTTTCGCACGAGTGCGCGTGCCATCGGTGGCGAATGCGCCGGACGGGCACGACCAGGGCGGGATGAGGTGTGACGGTACCTGCACCGAACGCTGCTTTTTCGCCCGGAATCAAGCGCCTTGGCGCGCCGGGCGGTGCCCGTCCGCCCCCCAGGGCGGGCACCCCGCGATGCCTCGGCAAGGAATACCTACCGGAGATGCGGCACCATAAAGCACCCAAACCCGGCAGCTGTGTGCCCACCCTGCGGACGGGCAACGCCCTTTCCAATCTCTGGTGGAGCGGGGAAGCGGCAAACGGCGTGCAACCGTGGTTCCGTCAAGCTTGAACATGCCTCAGCGGGTTGCCACCGGGTGTGGTGGGGTGGAACCCCACCCTACCCCCGCGACCTCATGCAAATGCCGGCACGCATCGCCGACATGCCGGTGGTCGGAACCACAGCAGCCGCCGACCAGCCGCAGGTTCGGCAAGGACTGCCCGAATGCAGCGTGGAAATGGCCGAACTCCACCGGGTCGCCGTCATCAAGCGTGGTGCTTTCGTCCAGTTCGGCCCGGTCCGGGTAAAGCGTGAATGGCGCAAAGACATAATGCATGGTCCGGGGCCCCGCTGCGCGATCGGTGCAGGTTACGGCTGTTGCGGCGCGATTTCAAACGCTGTCAGGCCGACGCTGCAATTCCCCACCAATTCCCCACCAAATCCACAGGTGCCCCACAAGCAACGTTGGCAAAAAAGCGCAGACTGGGATGGTCACCTGTCAAGGAGTATCGCGATGTTCATCCCCGCCCGCGCCATCGTACCGCACCGTCCGGTCACCCGACCCGGCCTCTGGTCGCAGCTGCGCAGCCATCTGGCCGCGATCACAGCAGCCCATGCCGGTGTGGCCCGGCTGTCGCAGGTGACCGAGGCCGATATCCGCGATACCCGCCTGTCGCCTGCGGAATTGCTGGGGCAAAGCAGCCACCACCCCGCCCTGCCGTTTTTCTTGCAACCCGGGATTGATCGCCGCTGACCCGGTACTCCGGCCACCGCTTGCCAGCTAGCGGGACCTGCTGACCCGGATGCCAATCCAGTTTTCCCGGTGCCGCTTGACCGTGCCGGTTGCCCGGTGCCGGTTGCCCGATGCCGGTAAGCCTGGCGCCAGCCTTGGCATGCGGTGCCGCTTGCCTTTCCGCCCTGATCTTGGCAGGAAAACCGCATGGCGCACCGCACAGCATCCCTGACCCCCGATATCCTGTGCATCGGTTCGGTGCTGTGGGACATCATTGGCCGCACCGACACCCACATGCTGCCGGGGGCCGATCTGCCGGGCCGCATCACCCGCACACCGGGGGGCGTGGCGATGAACATTGCGATGACGCTGGCACAGCACGGTCTGCGCCCTGCCCTGCTGACCGCCATTGGCCGTGACCGCGCGGGGGAAGATCTGCTGGCGGAATGTGCGCGGCTGGGGCTGATCACCGAGCATATCCACCGGCCGGAAACCCTGCCCACCGATGTCTATCTGGCGATCGAGGGTGCGAATGGTCTGATTGCAGCGATTGCCGATGCCCGCTCGCTGGAAGCGGCAGGGGGTGCCATTCTGCGCCCTTTGGCGGATGGCCGTCTGGGCAGCGCCGATGCGCCTTGGGCCGGGCCGATTGCGCTGGATGGCAATCTGACCGAGGCTTTGCTGGCCGAAATTGCCACATCGGCGCTGTTTGCCCGCGCCGATCTGCGGGTCGCCCCTGCCTCACCCGGCAAGGCGCTGCGGCTGCGGCCCTTGTTGGCGCATCCTGCCGCGACGCTGTACCTGAACCTGGAGGAGGCCAACCTGTTGGCCGGGACCGATGAGACCAAGGCGGCAGTGGTGACACAGGCGCTGCTGGCCAAAGGGGCGGCGCGGGTGCTGGTGACCAATGGTGCCGGCGATTGTGCCAAGGGGATACGCGGCGCCGATGTGCTGGTGGCGTCGCCCCCCGCCGTCCGGGTGGCACGGGTGACCGGGGCGGGGGATGCCTTCATGGCGGCCCATATCGCCGCCGAACGCCGCAGCATCGGGCGAGAGGCTGCACTGGCCGCAGCCCTGAGCGCTGCCGCCGCCCATGTATCAGGAGGATGACGATGGATGCCCCGCTGAGTTTCGCACCCGAGGTGGCGGCAGCCCGCGCCGATGGCCGCCCGGTGGTGGCACTGGAAAGCACCATCATCACCCATGGCATGCCCTGGCCGCAGAACGTCGAAACCGCAATGCGGGTCGAGGCGGCGGTGCGCGATGCAGGGGCGGTGCCTGCGACCATCGCGGTGATGGCGGGGCGATTGCACATCGGTCTGTCGGCGCCGGAGCTGGCGGCTTTGGGGCAGGCCAAAGCGGTGGCCAAACTGTCACGCGCCGATCTGGCGGCGTGTCTTGCCACGGGCGGCACCGGGGCTACAACGGTTGCCGCCACGATGATCGCGGCGCAGCTTGGCGGCATCGATGTGTTTGCCACCGGCGGCATCGGTGGGGTGCATCGCGGGGCGGAAACCAGTTTTGACATCTCGGCGGACCTGCGCGAACTGGCGCAGACCCCGGTGACGGTGGTGGCTGCCGGGGCCAAGGCGATCCTCGATCTGGCGAAAACGCTGGAGGTGCTGGAAACCCTGGGGGTGCCGGTCATCAGCTTTGGTCAGTCCGAATTCCCCGCCTTTTGGTCACGCAGCTCCGGCCTGGCGTCGCCGCTCCGGATGGATGATGCCGCGTTGATTGCCACCAGCCACCTGATGCGGGCGCGGATCGGTCTGCGGGGGGGGCAACTGGTGGCCAATCCGATACCGGTCGCGGATGAGATTGCCCGCGACGTGCTGGAACCGGTGATCGCCCAGGCACTGGCCGAGGCAGCGGCCCAAGGCATCAGCGCCAAGGCGGTGACGCCGTTCCTGTTGCAGCGCATCTTTGAATTGACCAGCGGGCGGTCGTTGCAGTCAAATATCGCGCTGGTGCTGAACAATGCCCGCCTTGCGGCGGCAATCGCCATCGCCATATCCGCTCAACGCAGCCCAAACGGTGCCACCCGATGACAGATAAACCACCGGTCAGCCCCCTTTGCCCGCCGGCGCGGCAGCTTTCTGACCGGGCTGATCGTGCTGGCGCCGATCATGTTGATGATCTGACTGATCTGAACGGTGATCGGCTGGATTGACAGCCTGATCCTGCCGCTGATCCCCGTCGAATACAGTCCCGAACATTTCATCGGCATCAATCTGCGCGGCAGCGGACGGGTGAACTTTCTGGTCTTTACCACCCTCATCGGCTGGCTGGCCAAGGGTCTGATCGGGCGGTCACTGATCCGCTGGGGCGAGGGTCTGGTGGACCGGATGCCGGTGATCCGGTCGGTCTGCAATGCCACCAAACAGATCGCGGAAACGCTGTTTGCCCCGGGGCAGCAGCAATTTCGACCGGGCAGCGCTGGTGCAGTACCCCAGCAAGGGAATTTGGGCCGTTGGCTTTGTCGCCGGAACCGCCAAGGGAGAGGTTGCACCGCGTCTGGCGGATTATGGCGAGGTGCTGACGGTGTTTCTGGCCACCACCCCAAACCCGACCTCAGGCCATATGGTCCATATCCCCTGATCCGACGGGATCTTTCTCGACATGACGCTGGACGATGCCGCCAAACTGATCATTTCGGGCGGGGCTGGTCGATCCCAATCCGAAAGATCCGACCAAACCGGCAGACCCGGAACAACCGGATGCGGCGATTGGTCATATCAAGGTGCCGTGCTGCAACAGGCTGGCGCGGCATGATACCAGCGGCCGGTTGAATGGGATTTTGCTCTGCTTCCCCCCGGCGTGGGGAAGGCCGGGGTGGGGGCTGCTCCAGCGATTGAGTTTTATGATGGAATTCCGCGCAAGATTGGCGGCCTGAGCGCCCCCCCCACCCTGACCCTCCCCACAAGGGGGAGGGGATTTTCGTCACGCCTTGGTCAATCAGAAAGAGTCCATTCAAGGGGCCGTTGGTATGACAACTGCCGGCCAAGCTGCCCCGGTTTCTGGGCAAATTTGGCGGAGACAAATCTGCCAGCGCCTGCCTGCCGCTTGGCAGGCGCTACAGGGCGCGCCAGCCCAGGCAGGCGCTGGCAGATTGGAGAGGACCGGC
>JAYTDA010000271.1:0-1673 GCA_043736155.1 Paracoccaceae bacterium
GCTGACCCAGATGCCGCTCGCCGACCTGTCGGCAATCATGCAGTTCCTCCCGATCGCGGTGACCCTCGCCGCCGCACTGATCCTGCGCGAACCGATCGGTTGGCGGCGGATGATCGCCATCCTGATCGGTTTCGCCGGGGTGATGATGATCATCCGCCCCGGTGCGGCAGCCTTCGACGTCAACGCGCTGATGGGGCTCGGCTCGGTCGCCTTCGTCGTGCTGCGCGACCTGTCGACCCGGCGGTTTTCCCGGGCGCTGCCCTCGGTCACCCCGGCACTCTGGGCCGCTTTGGCGGTGACGACGATGGGGCTGGCGGGGATGCTGTTTCAGGGCGCGGTCCTCCCCGACTTGCGTGAGGCGCTGCTGATCCTCGGCGCGGCGGCGTTCCTGATCGTCGGCTACCTGTTCGCCGTGATGGTGATGCGGGTGGGCGACATCGGCGTGGTCGCCCCCTTCCGCTACATGGCGCTCTTGTGGGCGATTTTGCTGGGCTGGCTGCTGTTTGGAACCCTGCCCGACGCCTGGACCCTGCGCGGCGCGGCAGTGGTGGTCGCGTCGGGAATTTACATCCTGCTGCGCGAACGCAGCCTGAGGCTGGCGCGGCAGGCAACACTTGGTCCCAATATTGACACCGGACCGGCAAAGCCTTGACGAAGTCGCAAGGCATCTGCTGCAAAAAGAGTACTGATGCCCATGCAAGCCACCCTATTCCTGTCCCCATCCCGCCGCCGCCCGGCTTTGCTGGCCGCGCTGTTCTGCGCCGAGCTGATCGCTCTGGCGCTGACCTATCAGTTTTCGGCTGACATCCAGTGCAGCCTGACCGGGTCCGAGGCGACCTGCGATTTCCTGTCAAGCCTTGTCGCCCGGGCGCTGGTGATCTTTGCGGTGGCGGGGATCCTGATCCGCGCCCGACCGGCGGCGTTCACCCGCTTTCTCGATGCGGCGGCCCTGCCCGGGGGCATGTCGGGGCTGGCGGTGCATCTGGCCGGGCTGGTCTTGCTTTTGGTGCCGCTGGCGCTGATGCCGGGGCGCGATCTGGGGGCGGTGTTCTACCCGGCTTTATTGCCGTGGAGCGTCGGCGCGCTGGCGGCGACACTGGGCGGCGTGCTCTGGCTGGCGCCGGCCGGGGCATGGCGGGATCTGTTGTCGCAGAACCGCTTTGCGCCGGTCCCGATCCTGCTGGCAGCGGCGATGGTGCCCGATCTTGCTGATCTGGCGCTGCCCTTGTGGGACTGGCAAGCGCTGACCACCGCGACCTTCATGGCGGTGGACGGGGTGCTGCGGATGTTTTCAAGCACCGTCCAATCCTCGGCCCCCGATTACGTCATCGGAATGGGCGACTTCTTTGTCCACATCGCCCAGCAATGTTCCGGCGTTGAGGGCTTTGCCTTGGTCACCGCCTTTGTGGCGCTGTATGCGGTGATCTTCCGGCAAGACATCCGCCTTGGCCGGTTCCTGCTGGTGGTGCTGCCGTTGGGCATCCTGCTCAGCTGGACGCTGAACGTCTTTCGCATCGCGGCGCTGATCGCCATCGGCGACCTGTTTTCGCCTGATCTGGCAGTGAACGGCTTTCATTCCTATGCTGGCTGGCTGTTCTTCACGTTGCTGGCGTTCGGCCTGATCTGGTTCGTGCAAAGCACCGCCTGGCTGCACCGGGCCGGCAGCCATGGCC
>JAYTDA010000272.1:0-2691 GCA_043736155.1 Paracoccaceae bacterium
CAACGGCAGCCTCGCCAGTCCGAGGACCAGCGTCAGCCGCGATCCCGAGGTGGCGGCCTTGTCGCCGCTGATCTCGGCCGTGGATGACATGGCGCGGCGGGGGTACCTGCGGATGTGGCCGCGCCCTCCGGTTCCCGGCATCGCCGACCTCATCGCCATCGCAGGCGAAGAGATCCACGACATGCTGGCCGGTGCCAAGACCAGCCGCAAGGCCCTGACGACAGCGCAGAACCGCGCCGAGTCGCTGCTGCAATTTCGGGGCACAGGGTAGCGGCTCGGTGTTTGATCCCGGATTTTGATGGCGCAATCTTGTTCAACGAATGGCAGGAGGCACGATGGGTCAGATTCTCCACGGCAGCGCCACCACGACAGAGGCAGTCCGTCGCGCAATACAAAATAGTGAAGAAAGCCTGAGGTCTACCGACCGCAGTGCCAATCTTGCAGCGCCTCTGCAAGCCGGTCCAACCCGTCCTGAAGCCGGACCGCAGCGCCCCCGCCAACACCAAGCCGGATGTGGCCCGGCAGGTCATAGGCGCTGCCGGGCAGCAGGAAGGTCCGATAGGGGGGTGCCAGCAGAAACCGCGCAAAGGCATCGCTGTCGACACCGTCGGGCAAACGGCCAAGCCCGATCAGCCCAGCCTTGGGGGGCACCCATGACAAGAGGGGCTGCGCGACGACCCATTCGGTCATCAGCGCAAGATTTGCGGCACCTTCCTTGCGGGCGCGTTCCAGCGCCGCCGCATATCGCGCCGGCCGCAGGGCGACCTCGGCGATCACCTCCCCCATGATGTTCATGATCTCGCTGGAATTTTCGCGCAGGATCAGTGCATCGCGCATGTGGCCGGCGTCAGGGCAGATCATCCACCCGGTGCGCAGACCCTGCAGCCCGAGCGCCTTGCTGACCGATCCGGTGGTGATGCCCCGCGCATACTGCCCGGCGACGGCGGGGGCGCGCGGGCCGGTCCATTCCAGCCCGGCGTAGACCTCGTCGATCAGGAGCCAGGCCCCGACGCGGTCGGCGATGGCCACCACCTCTAGGATGTCCGCGGCGGTCATCAGATTGCCGGTCGGGTTGTTGGGATTGGTCAGGAAAATCATCCGCGTGCCGGGGGTCACTGCGGCGGCCAGCCGGTCGAGCGGCAAGCGCCAGCCATCAGCCTCATCCCGGGCCAGCTTGACGATTTGCGCCCCTTTGGCCCTGGCCAGCACCTCGGCCTGCGGCCAGCCGGGCGTCTCGATGACAATGCGCTCGCCCGGTTGCAGAAGCTGCATGATGGCGAGGTAATTCGCCTCGGCGGCGCCGGCGGTGATCAGCACATCGGCGGGATTGCAAATTCCCGTCAGCCCCGCCTGCGCCAACACATGATCGCGCAATTCGGGCAGACCGCGAAAGTCGCGGCCGTTCCAGTCCAGCGACTGATTGGGGTCGAGATCATCCAGATAGTCGCCAAGCCGGGGCGAGGCTGACAGCGAAAATCCCACGATCGCTTGCGGGGCGGCGGCGGTGGTCTCCAGCAGGTACTGGAACAGGGTGTGGATCTTGACTTTCAACAGCAGGCTCCGCTCATCTCGCATGGGGGGTGGGGAACATGATGGATCGAAATGTGCTGCGGGGGAAACCCATTCGGCTGGCAGTCTTGGATTACGGGCTGTTCGAGGTCCACTCCGGCCCCCGTACCATCGGCATCTGCGGCTTTGCCATCCAGACCGATGCGGATGAACTGGTGCTGATCGACACCGGCTTTCCCTTGAAATACGTGGCCGACGCCGACGCGGCGACCGAAGAAGACGGGCTTGGCAGCTTTGGCCGGGTGCTGAGCCTCACGCCCGACAACACGCCCCAGGCGCAGCTGGCCAAGCTGGGGCTGTCCACGTCCGATGTCTCCCTGATGATCCAGAGCCACACCCATATCGACCATGTCGGCCACATGGACAGCTTTCCCCGCGTGCCAATCCTGATCGCCGAGGCCGAACGCGCCCTGCCGCGCCCGCTTTACTGGTCAGGCAAACAGGCGCTGGAATGGCCCGCGCGGGACTATCATCTGGTCATCGAGGACATGACGCTGGTGCCGGGGTTCGAGGTGCTGCTGTGTCCGGGCCACGCGCCGGGACAACTGGCGTTCATGGTCATGTTGCCGCAGACCGGCTGGATGCTGCTGACCTCGGATGCGATCAGCCGCGCGGCCGAGATTGACGAAGGCTTCGCCGGGTCATGGGATGCCCCGCTCGCGATCCATCATGGCGATCGCCTCATGCGGCTGGCCCGCGAAAGAGACGCGCAGGTGATCTTCGGTCACAGTCCGCAGCAATGGCCCGGCCTGCGCAAGGCGCCGGACTGGTTCACCTGACATCGCGCCCCTGATTGAGGATGATGACGTTGCCGCTGCAGATGTCTCCCGCAGGCGATATCAGGAACCCGACCCAGGCGGCAATCTCTGCCGGCTGCATGGCATGTCCATGCGGCATCGCCGCAATGGCGCGGGCCAGCACATCCTCGGTCAGCACATTGAACAGCGGGGTTTCGGTCATCGCGGGCGCGATGGAGTTCACCGCGATCTTCGCGCGCGCATAGCGGCGGGCGAGATCCTTGGTCAACGTGTCCAGCGCCGCCTTCGACGCGCGGTAGTGCGGCGGGTCGAAGACGTCGAAATTATACGCGCCGTTGGAGCTGATGTTGACGATCTTGCGCAC
>JAYTDA010000273.1:0-13157 GCA_043736155.1 Paracoccaceae bacterium
CAATGAACATCTGCGGGAGGTGCGGCACCATAAAGCACCCAAACCCGGCGCTGCTGTGCCCACCCGGCGGACAGGCACCGCCCTATGTCATGGCAAGTCTGGGCAAGGCCGCAACGCACAAATCACTTTGAACTGGTTCCGTTAAAAGTCATCCCGATCTAGAGTCTGTCTGGCGTTTCTATCAACGTCGGACAGACTCTCGGGTGTCGGAAGCAGGACAGCCTTGGACTGAACCGCCGCTGAACCGCGTCAAAGGGCAACCGAGCCAGGGGGCGCAGGCAATCGGCGCTTTCATCTGCCATTCTGTCCTCGCGGTCCGGCATCTGCATTTGGTAAACAAAAGATGAATCCGCGACCGCAAGCCATTGATTTTACACGACGGTAATATGTCCCGTCTCGGGACGCCCCACTTTTCCAGCCTTGAGGACCGTTTGGCAGGCAACGGCCCGGTCGACCCGGCAGGCAACCCCGGTTCCTGCAACCCCGGTTCCTGCAACAATAGGCCTGATCGGATGCGCTTTGCCGGGGGGATCACCCCCCGGTATGGCTCATATGCCGGGTCATCCGGCCTGCCACCCCTTGCCGCGAATAGTCGAAATCATGGCCCTTGGGTTTGCGGGCAATCGCATTGCGGATCGCCTGTGCAACCACGGCATCCCCTGTATTGGCCCGCAGCGGGGTGCGCAGGTCCGCCATGTCTTCCTGACCAAGGCACATGTACAACTCGCCGGTGCAGGTCAGCCGCACCCGGTTGCAGCTTTCGCAGAAATTGTGGGTCAGGGGGGTGATGAAGCCGATCTTCTGCCCGCTTTCTTCCAGCCTTACATAGCGGGCAGGCCCACCGGTCTGTTCCGCCAGATCGGTCAGGGAGTAGCGCCCCGCCAGCCGTGCCCGCAGATCGCTGAGCGGCCAATACTGATCGAGCCGGTTTTCATTGCCGATATCGCCCATCGGCATCACTTCGATAAAGGTCAGGTCATGGCTTTCGGCGGCGCACCACTCGACCAGCGGGAACAGTTCATCCTCGTTGAAGCCTTTCAGCGCCACGGCATTGATCTTGACCCGCAAACCGGCGGCTTTCGCCGCTTCGATCCCATCCAGCACCTGCGCCAACCGCCCCCACCGGGTGATTTCGGCGAATTTCGTGGCAACCAGCGTATCAAGGCTGACATTGATCCGCCTGACACCAAACCCCGCCAGATCGCCCGCATATTTGCGCAATTGCGAGCCATTGGTGGTCAGCGTCAGTTCGCGCAAGGCCCCGGTTTCCAGATGCCGCGCCATCTTTTCAAAAAATCCCAGAATACCGCGCCGCACCAGAGGTTCCCCGCCGGTAATCCGCAGCTTTTCCACCCCCATCGTCACAAACAGGCTGCACAGCCGGTCCAGCTCTTCCAGGGTCAGAAGTTCCGCCTTGGGCAGGAACTGCATGTTTTCCGACATGCAATAGACACAGCGGAAATCGCAGCGGTCAGTGACCGAGACTCGCAGATAGCGGATGGCGCGGGCAAACGGGTCGATCAGGGGAACCATGGCACAAAGGTAAGCCTGCACCCGCGCCCATGCAAGCTGTTAAGTCATCATGGGCAAGTGCCGGCCCGCCTCTTTCCGGGCAAAGCCTTTCATCGCCGCGCCATGCTCGCTCAGAAAGGCCGCAACGCGCGCCGGATCGTGGCGCGACAGATCGCGCAGCCACCAGGCCACGGCTTTCTGGATGAACCAGTCCGGATCCGCCACATAGCCCGCAGCCCAGCCCAGAACCCGGTCGCGGATTGCCAGATCGGCGGCGGAAGGGTGGTTCTGCTTGGTCCAGGGCAGGGTGATCACCAGCGCTGCCCGCCGGGTCCACAGCTGTGGGCTTTCGGTCCAGCCCTCCACCTCGTCCAGCCGCGACGGGTCGGCGATCAGCCGACGTTCCCCGGCGTCACAGGCATGATCGGCAATCGCCCAGCCATCGAACTCCGGCACCCAGGATGCGATCAGGTCCCAGACCGCCTGATCCGGCCTGATCCGCGCCTGGGTCAGCAGCTTGGCCGCCGCCACCCGCGCCTCATGAATGTCGCTGTCCCACAGCGCTCGGGCCAAAGCCAGCCGTCCCGGCAGATCCAGCCCGGCGCGCCAGCCGGTTGCCAGATCGGTGATCTGCGGCACCGGCACCCCCAGACAGCGACGCGGGGTCTTGTGATAGGCCGCAACGGCACTGGCACGGTCGGCACCGCCCAAGGCCTCCAGATCAGCCAAGGCCTGTTCGGATGTCACAGATTGGCCTCGATGCCGGTTGGCAACCCGTCGATCGAGGTGCTGTTCTTTTCCGCCCAATAGGCGCGAATTCCATCTCGGCCTTTGGCCGCGGCCCATTCTTCGGCATCGGGCCTTTCGCCTTCATACGGCATCAAGGGCACGCCAAAGCCGCAGGAGGTCTGCACCAGATCAATCTGCATATCGAAAATCTGGCGGGCAGCAATGTCGTTGGGGAAAGCGTGGTTGGCTTCAGCCCAACCGGCATCGCCAAGATGCAGCGTCGTGGCGGTACCGTAGCAGCGCAGGATCAGCGGACTGCCGTCAAAGGCGCACCACATCAGTGTCATCCGCGCCATCAGCCGCAGATGGCCTGCGGTTTCATTGCCCGACCCGGTGGAATTGCGCCAGACGATGCGGTTGGCATCGATCACCCGCAGACTGTCCATCCCCTTGGGCGAGGTATTGACCCTGCCGGTTGCCGCAGCGGTGGCAACGAAAAAGAGATGCTGCGCCTCGATGAAGGTGCGGTGCGCCAGCGCCAGTCGGTTGAATTGTTTGGCCATTCACTCCACCGTCACTGATTTCGCCAGATTGCGCGGCTGGTCCACATCTGTTCCCTTTGCAATCGCGGTATGATAGGCCAGCAGCTGCGCCGGAATGGCATAGAGGATCGGGGTCAACAGCACCGGTGCGGTGGGCAGCGTCACCGTGGCCCAGCACCCCCCCCCAGCCTTGGCAATGCCTTCGGCGTCGGACAGCAGCACGATCTTGCCATGCCGCGCCATCACTTCCTGCATGTTGGAAATGGTCTTGTCGAACAGGGCATCTGTCGGGGCCAGCACCGCCACCGGCACCCTTGCATCTATCAGGGCAATCGGACCGTGTTTCAGTTCGCCCGATGCGTAACCCTCGGCGTGGATGTAACTGATTTCCTTGAGTTTCAGCGCCCCTTCCATCGCCAGTGGATACATTGGCCCCCGCCCCAGAAACAGCACGTCCTGCGCCTCGGCCATCCGGTCGGCGAGGGCTGCAATCGGTTGGCTGGTGGCCAGTGCCTGGTTGACCAGCCCCGGCAGCTTTTGCAGATCGGCGAGGTGGCTCGCCAGCACCGCTTCGCTGATCCGGCCACGGGCATGCGCCGCCTGCAGTGCCAGGATCAGCAGCACTGTCAACTGGCAGGTAAAGGCTTTCGATGAGGCCACCGACACTTCGATCCCCGCCAGAATCGGCAGCGAAATGTCAGCCTCGCGCGCCATGGTGGAAGTGGCGACATTGACCAGTGTGACGATTCTGGCGACCTGTCCGGTGGCATGGCGCATCGCCGCCAGTGTGTCGGCGGTTTCCCCGGATTGGCTGACAAAGACGGCATAGGATAGCGGCGACAGGGGTGGTTCGCGGTAGCGAAACTCCGAGGCCACATCGACATCAACCGGCAGACCCGCCAGTTGTTCAAACCAGTATTTCGCCACCATGCAGGCATAATGGCCGGTACCACAGGCGACCAGTGTCAGCCGGTCACAGGCGGTGAAATCCAGGCCCGGCGGCAGGTCAATCCGGCCACCCTGCACATAATGCTGAATGGCATCGGCAATCACCACCGGCTGTTCGGCGATTTCCTTGGCCATGAAATGCTTGTGACCGGCTTTCGATATTTGTGTCATGTCGATCTGCGTCCGGGTCACGGCACGATTGGCCAGCGCACCATGGGCGTCGTGGATCGTCGCGCCCTGGCGGGTGATGATCGCCCAGTCGCCATCTTCCATATAGGTCACCCGGTCAGTCAGCGGCGCCAGGGCGATGGCGTCGGACCCGACAAACATTTCGCCGTCGCCATGGCCGATGGCCAGCGGCGGGCCGTGGCGGGCGGCGATCAAGAGATCGGGTTCACCGTCGAACAGGCAGCACAAAGCATAGGCCCCGCGCAGCCGCGGCAGGGTGGCGCGGGCGGCTTCAACCGGCGATGCCCCCTGATCCATCTGCATCTTCAACAGCAACGCCACGGTTTCGGTGTCGGTTTCTGACTCTTGCACATAGCCCGCAGCGGCCAGTTCGGCCCGCAATTCCAGAAAGTTCTCGATGATGCCATTGTGGACCACCGCCACCGGTCCGGCCCGGTGTGGATGCGCATTCGGTACCGTGACCTTGCCATGGGTGGCCCAGCGGGTGTGGCCGATCCCGGCTTTGCCTGCCAAGGGCTCATGTACCAGCAGGTCCGATAGGTTCACCAGTTTGCCGACAGCGCGCCGCCGGTCCAGATGACCATGGTAGACAGTGGCGATCCCGGCGCTGTCATAGCCGCGATATTCCAGCCGTTTCAGCGCCTCGACCAGCAGCGGTGCTGCCTCGTGGTTGCCCAATACGCCAACAATCCCGCACATGATCTATTCCTTTGCCGCCGCTTTCAGCGCCCGCAGCCGTTCAAACAGCCGCGTCGCCAGATCGGCTTTGTTGTCTTGCCGCACCCGCGCTATCGCCAGCGCCGCTGGCGGGACATCGCGGGTAATCACCGAGCCGCTGGCGGTCATCGCCCCATTGCCGATGCTGACCGGGGCCACCAGCATGGTGGCAGACCCGATGAACACCCGTTTGCCGATCTCGGTCCGGTGCTTGGACACGCCGTCATAGTTACAGGTCACGGTACCAGCCCCGATGTTGCTGAACTCTCCCACATGGGTATCGCCCAGATAGGTCAGATGGCCAACCTTGACGCCTTCATCCAATATGGAGTTCTTGATCTCGACAAAATTGCCGACATGCACATCCTCGGCCAGTTCGGCACCGGGGCGCAGGCGGGCAAAGGGGCCGACGCGCGCACCGCGCGAAATGTGGCAGCCTTCCAGATGGCAAAACGCCAGAATCTCGGCGCCGCTTTCGACGGTAACACCGGGGCCAAACACCACATTCGGCCCCACGATGGCATCGCGGCCAATATGGGTGTCATGGGCGAACCAGACCGTGTCGGGGGCGGTCAGGGTGACCCCATTGTCCAATGCCTCGGCGCGGGCGCGGGTCTGAAACGCGGCTTCGGCCTCTGCCAGATGGCTGCGGCTGTTGACCCCCATGGTTTCCGCCTCGGGGCAGGTGATGTAGCCGACACTCAGCCCCTCCCCCCAGGCCAGTTCGACGATGTCGGTCAGGTAATATTCGCCCGAAGCATTCTGGTTGCCCAACCGGGCGACAAGGCGAAACAGCACTTCGGCATCGGCACAGATCACCCCCGAATTGCACAGGGTGATCGCCCGTTCCGCATCAGACGCATCCTTGAATTCCACGATCCGGCAGAGCTGCGCGCCATCGGTGACAAAGCGGCCATAGCGGCCGGGGTCGCGCGCCTGAAACCCCAGCACCACAATGGCATGGTTGGCGCGCGCCGCGATCATCGCCTCCAGCGTTTCGCTGCGGATCAGCGGGGTATCGCCATAGAGCACGATGACATCACCGCGAAAATCGGCCAGGGCAGGGGCTGCCACCGCCACCGCGTGGCCGGTGCCCAACTGTTCCGCCTGTTCCACCACCAGCGCGGTTTCATCCTGCGCCAGTGCGGCTTTCGACACTTCTGCAATGCCGATACCGGCGACCACCACGGTCTGATCCGGCGACAGCGGCGCTGCGGCCTGCATTGCATGGACCAGCATCGGCGCACCGGCGATGCGGTGCAGCACCTTGGGCAGGTCGGAATTCATCCTTGTACCCTGTCCTGCGGCGAGGACGATCACGCTTAAACTCATGGCACTGCTCTTTTCTTCTGGTGCGGCCCGTTTTACCGATGGACAGATGACTGGCAAGGGTTACGGCCTTCACAACTCCCTACCAGACATTACAAGGAACGGCAAAACCAGCGACTTCAGGCATCGGGAGCAGGCACTTGACCGGAAACACCGCGATATTCGATCTGGATGGCACCCTGGCTGACACCAGCGCCGATCTGCTGGCCGCCGCCAACGCCTGTTTTCGAAGGCTGGGCCATGGCGACATTCTGGGGCAGGACGATGCAATGACCGCCTTTGCCGGGGGCCGCGCCATGTTGCGGCTGGGGTTTGCGCGGCTTGGCTCCGATTGGTCAGAGGCCGAGGTCGATGCGCAATATCCGGTGCTGCTGGCGGCCTATGAAGCCGACATCGACCGCCACACAAGGCTGTATCCCGGTGCCGTCGCAGCCATTGCCCAATTGAACGCCAGTGGCTGGCGCTGCGGCATCTGTACCAACAAGCCGGAAGCCCTTGCCGAAACCCTGACCCGGCGGCTGGGAATCAGGGACCTGTTCGCTGCCCTGGTGGGGGCCGACACCTTGCGCCAGCGCAAACCCGACCCGGCACCCTATGCCGAGGCGGTGCGCCGTGCCGGGGGCCGGGTTGCGCAGTCGTTTCTGGTCGGCGACACCGAAACCGACGCCCAAACCGCCCGTGCCGCCGGTGTACCGGTGGTTTTGGTCAGTTTCGGCCCGGAAGGACGGGAGGTTGAACGCCTGCGCCCCGATGCGGTGCTCGATCATTTTGACGACCTGCCGGCCCTCGCCGCCCGGTTGCTCCGCTGATAGAAGGGCGCAATTATCCCTGACCCGGACCTGAATCATGTCTGCTGAACCCTCCCCCTTGCCCCGCGTGGCCCCATCCCGCCATGCCCTTGCCTTCATTCTGGTGACAGTGGTGCTGGACATGGTCGGCTTTGGCATCATCATCCCGGTGCTGCCGCAGCTGATCGAATCGGTCGGCAAAGTGTCACTGGCCGAGGCGGCGATCATCGGCGGCTGGATGGCGGCGGGCTATTCGCTGGCGCAGTTCCTGTTTGGCCCGTTGATGGGCAACCTGTCAGACCGTTTCGGCCGCCGCCCTTTGCTCCTGTTGGCGATCTTCGGCCTTGGCGCTGACTTTCTGTTGCAGGCGTTGGCGCCGAACCTGGCCTGGCTGTTTGTCGGCCGCGTTCTGTCGGGCCTGTGCGGTGCGTCCTGGATCATTGCCAATGCCTATGTCGCCGATGTCACCGCCCCGGAGGACCGGGCGAAGGCCTTTGGCATCATGGGGGCGGCGTTTGGCGTCGGCTTCATCATCGGCCCGGCGATTGGCGGCCTGCTGGGCACGCTGGGTCCAAGGGTGCCGTTCTACGTCGCCGCTGCGATATCGGCGATCAATTTTGCCTACGGCTGTTTCGTGTTGCCCGAATCGCTGCCGGTGGAAAAACGCCGCCCGTTCGAGCTTTGGCGCGCCAATCCGTTCGGGGCTTTCCGGGTGTTCCGGACCTATGCCGGCGTTTTGCCGATGTGCGCCGTGCTGTTCGCGTTTTTCTTCTTCACCTCGGTCTATCCCGCAATCTGGCCGTTCTGGGGCATTGCCAACTTTGGCTGGTCACCGGCGACGGTCGGGCTGACCCTGGCGTTTTTCGGGATCATCATGGCGGGATTTCAGGGCGGGCTGACCGGCCCTGTGGTCAAATGGTTCGGCGAATTTCGCGTGGTGTTGATCGGGCTGGTCTGTGCCACGATCGCCGCGACCGGTTACGGGCTTGTGGGGTCGCTGACCGCCGTGGTGCTGCTGATGTTCGTGCATGGCCCCGAGGGCTTCGTGCACCCGCTTCTGACCTCGATCATGTCGAAACGGGTGCCGGAAAATGCCCAGGGCGAGTTGCAGGGCGGCCTGTCCGCCATCATCAACGTGGCGATGTTGCTTGGCACGGTGTTTTCGGCGCAGGTTTTCGGCTATTTCATGTCGGATGCCGCCCCGTTCCGCTCACCCGACGTCGCCTATTTTGTCGCAGGCGGCGGATTGGCCCTGACATTGGCGATGTTTTTGTGGCTGGTCGGGCATGATGGAGAAAAGACCTGATGCCGGATCAAATGAACGAGCGCTTCACCGGCAATTTCACCCAGCAGGAACCTATTCCCGAAGCCGGGATCGAAGCGGCGGTGGCCGTGATGCGCCATGGCCGGTTGCACCGCTACAATGTGGCACCGGGGGAAGTGGCTGAAGTAGCACTGCTGGAACAGGAGTTTGCCGCCTTTACCGGGGCGAAATACTGCCTTGCCGTAGCGTCGGGGGGCTATGCGCTTGGGGCTGCGCTGCGTGCCGTCGGGGTCAAGGCCGGGGACCGGGTCTTGACCAACGGCTTTACCCTTGCCCCGGTGCCGGGGGCGATTGCTGCCCTAGGCGCGGTGCCGGTGTTTGTCGAAGTAACGCCGTCGCTGGTGATTGATCTGGATGATCTGGCCGCCAAAGCCGGACAGGCAAAGGTGCTGTTGCTCAGCCACATGCGCGGGCATCTGTGCGACATGGACCGGCTGATGGCGATCTGTACCGCCGCCGGGGTGACGGTGATCGAGGATTGTGCCCATACGATGGGGGCAAGCTGGCGCGGGGTGCCATCGGGGCGGCACGGGTTGGTGGGGTGCTATTCGACCCAGACCTACAAACACCTGAATTCCGGCGAGGGCGGGTTGCTGGTCAGTGATGATGCAGCGGTGATGGCGCGGGCGGTGATGCTGTCCGGCTCTTACATGCTCTATGGCCGCCATCTGGCGGGGCCGCCACAGCAAGCGTTTGAAGACATCCGCTATGACACCCCCAATGTATCGGGGCGGATGGACAATCTGCGGGCGGCGATCCTGCGGCCGCAGCTTCGCGCTCTGCCCGGGCAATGCGCCCGCTGGAATGAGCGGTATCTTGCGGTGGAACAGGGCCTGCGCGGCACTCCCGGTCTGACGGTGATCGACCGGCCCTCCGAGGAAGCCTTTGTCGGTTCCTCGATCCAGGTCCTGTTGCCGGACTGGCCGGAAAAGGCTGTTCAAACCGTTTTGGCCCGCACGCTGGCGCGGGGGGTTGAGCTGAAATGGTTCGGTGCGGCGGAACCGGTGGCCTTTACCTCGCGCCATGACAGCTGGCGCTATGCCCCGCGTCAGTCGTTGCCCAACACCGACCGGATTCTGGCCGGGCTGCTGGATATGCGGCTGCCGCTGACCTTTAGCCTCAGGGACTGCAGCCTGATCGCCCGGATCATCCGCGAAGAGGTGTCGGCGGTGTGGCAAGGTGCGGCTGCGGCAGAATGAGCCACGCTGCAACCCCGTGCCCTGCCGAAGGATTTCGGAAATCAGCCCAACGGAAACCATCTTTTCGCCCGGCTTTCATTGACCAAGCCGGGGGGGCGGGGTAAACCCCTAGCCAGACAGGGTAAACACACGCAAAGCCTGCAGGGTAGGAGCCGGTATTGGACCAAATGCTCGCTGAATATCTGCCGATCATCATCTTTCTGGGGTTAGCCATCGGCCTGGGTGTCGTGCTGATCCTGGCGGCGGTGGTTCTGGCGGTTCGCAACCCCGACCCCGAGAAACTGTCGGCCTATGAATGCGGCTTCAACGCGTTTGACGATGCGCGGATGAAGTTTGATGTGCGGTTCTATCTGGTGTCGATCCTGTTCATCATCTTCGATCTGGAAGTGGCGTTCCTGTTCCCCTGGGCGGTGGCGTTCGGCGACATCTCGATGACAGCGTTCTGGTCGATGATGGTGTTTCTGGCGGTGCTGACCGTCGGCTTCGCCTATGAATGGAAAAAGGGGGCGCTGGAATGGCAGTGATGTCCAATTCTTTGCAAACCGGTGTGCCTTTGCAAACCGGTGTGAACAATGCCGGCGGCGACGCCGATGTGGCAGTGCGTGCGATGAACGCCGACCTGCAGGACAAGGGGTTTTTGCTCACCTCGACCGAAGACATCATCAACTGGGCCCGGCAAGGCTCGTTGCACTGGATGACCTTTGGTCTGGCCTGCTGTGCGGTGGAAATGATCCATGTGGCGATGCCGCGCTATGATGTGGAACGCTTCGGCACTGCCCCGCGCGCCTCGCCGCGCCAGTCCGATCTGATGATTGTCGCAGGCACTTTGACCAACAAGATGGCCCCGGCGCTGCGCAAGGTCTATGACCAGATGCCGGAACCGCGCTATGTCATCTCGATGGGGTCCTGCGCCAATGGCGGCGGTTATTACCATTACAGCTATTCGGTGGTGCGCGGCTGCGACCGGATCGTGCCGGTTGACATCTACGTGCCTGGCTGCCCCCCGACCGCCGAGGCGCTGCTGTACGGCATCTTGCAGTTGCAACGCAAGATTCGCCGCACCGGCACCATCACCCGCTGAGGTATCCAGATGTCTGAAATGTCGCCCCCGACTGAAACACCTGCCAATCCGCTGGCGGAATTGGCAGAAGCGATCCGCGCCAAACGGCCCGGCGCTGTCCTGTCTTCGACCATCACTTATGGCGAACTGACCCTGCAGGTGCCATTGTCCGCACTGGTCGATCTGGCAGAGTTTCTGAAGGCCGATACCGCCTGCCGGTTCACCTCGCTGGTTGACATCACAGCGGCGGATTATCCTGCGCGACCAGCGCGGTACGAGGTGATCTATCATTTCCTGTCGATGTACCGCAATCACCGCATCCGGCTGAAAGTCGCGGTGGGCGAGGCGGATATGGTGCCGTCGCTGGTCGGCCCCTATCCGGCCGCCAACTGGTTTGAACGCGAAGTGTTCGACATGTTCGGCATCCTGTTTTCCGGCCACCCCGACCTGCGCCGCATCCTGACCGATTACGGCTTTCGCGGCCACCCGCTGCGCAAGGATTTCCCCACCACCGGCTATACCGAAGTGCGCTATGACGAGGCGCAAAAGCGCGTGGTCTATGAGCCGGTCAGTCTGGTGCAGGAATACCGGCAGTTCGATTTCATGTCACCGTGGGAAGGGGCCGCATACATCCTTCCCGGCGATCAGAAGGCGGCGAAATGATGGATGGCGACATCAAGGTCAACACCTATGACGACGGCTCCTCCGACGCGGTGAGCGGTGAGCAGAAGATTCGCAATTTCAACATCAACTTCGGCCCGCAACATCCTGCGGCACATGGCGTCTTGCGGCTGGTGCTGGAGCTGGACGGCGAGATCGTCGAGCGCTGCGACCCCCATATCGGCCTGCTGCACCGTGGCACCGAAAAGCTGATGGAATCGCGGACTTATCTGCAGAACCTTCCGTATTTCGACCGCCTCGATTACGTTGCCCCGATGAATCAGGAACATGCCTGGTGTCTGGCAATCGAGCGGCTGACCGGCACCCCGGTGCCGCGTCGCGCCAGCCTGATCCGGGTGCTGTTCTGCGAGATCGGCCGGGTGCTGAACCATATCCTCAACGTCACCACCCAGGCGATGGACGTCGGCGCGCTGACCCCGCCGCTGTGGGGGTTCGAGGAACGCGAAAAGCTGATGGGCTTTTACGAACGCGCCTCGGGTGCCCGCCTGCACGCCGCCTATTTCCGCCCCGGTGGCGTGCATCAGGACCTGACGCCGCAATTGCTCGATGACATCGAGAAATGGGCGCAGCATTTCCCCGAAGTGCTGGATGATATTGATGGCCTTCTGACCGAAAACCGCATCTTCAAACAGCGCAACGCCGATATCGGCGTGGTGACCGAGGCCGATATTCAGACCTGGGGCTTTTCCGGCGTGATGGTGCGGGGTTCCGGCCTGGCCTGGGACCTGCGCCGGGCACAACCCTATGAATGCTATGACGAGTTCCACTTCAAGATTCCGGTCGGCAAGAATGGCGATTGTTATGACCGCTATCTCTGCCGCATGGCCGAAATGCGCGAAAGCACCTCGATCATCCGCCAGGCGGTCGCCAAACTGCGCGCTGAGCCGGGCGAAATTCTGGCGCGCGGCAAGATCACCCCGCCGTCGCGGGCCGACATGAAAACCTCGATGGAGGCGCTGATCCATCATTTCAAGCTCTATACCGAGGGCTTCCACGTGCCTGCTGGTGAGGTTTATGCGGCGGTCGAGGCACCCAAAGGCGAATTCGGGGTGTATCTGGTGGCTGATGGGTCGAACAAACCCTACCGCGCCAAGATCAGGGCGCCGGGGTTTTTGCACCTGCAAGCGATTGATTACATTTGCAAGGGGCATCAGCTGGCGGATGTAGCGGCGATCATTGGGACGATGGATGTGGTGTTCGGGGAGATTGATAGGTGAGCCACAGGGCCTCTCCCCCGTCCCCACTCCGACTCGGAGAGGGGAGCGCGAATGGCACCGTCAGCGCCCCCCTCTCCCTTGGGAGAGGGGTTGGGGGAGAGGCTTTTTCGCGCGGCCCAGGGATGACCGAGCGCGCAAGGGCGCTGCGAAATGCCATGACCGATGCAGAACGCTGCCTTTGGGCAGAACTTCGCGGCGACAGGCTGGGCGTCAGGTTTCGGCGTCAACTGGTGATTGACCGACGCTACATCGCCGATTTCTGCGCACCGACACTGCAACTGGTCATAGAGGTCGATGGCGGCCAACACGCGGATTCAGTAGGCGACGTGGAGCGTACAGCCTATCTGGAGCGTTGCGGCTACCATGTCATGCGATTCTGGAACCATGACGTCTTGTGCGCGACAGAAGCGGTCGTGACAGCCATTTATGATCGCGCTGCTTTGCGCGCCGAAGACCGGGCCTCTCCCCCATCCCCTCTCCCAAGGGAGAGGGGCGCAATGGTCGGTGACAGGCTTCGGGATGTGCCGCCGAAGGAGAGGTGGAATGACTTCAACCCTGATTGAAATCTATGATCCGCTGACGGCCAGGGTTCAGCCTCGCATCCTGCGCGTTGACGTGGTGTCGACCCCGACTCTGCGCGTAACCTTTGACGACGGGGCGGTGCGCGACGTTGATTTCTCGGACATCATTGCCCGCTCCAAGTGGTTCCGTACCCTGTCGGTCCCCACCACATTCGAGGATGTTGCCATCATCAACAATGGCCGCGCCTTGCAGTGGGTGACAGGGGTCGACTTTTGCGCCGATGCCTTGCGGATCAAGGGCGACGAACAACTCCGCGACAAAGGAACCACCTGATGCTCCGCCGCCTCCACGCCCACCAACCCGCCGCTTTCGCCTTTACCCCCGCGAACCTTGCTTGGGC
>JAYTDA010000274.1:0-30821 GCA_043736155.1 Paracoccaceae bacterium
CAATGAACATCTGCGGGAGGTGCGGCACCATAAAGCACCCAAACCCGGCGCTGCTGTGCCCACCCGGCGGACAGGCACCGCCCTATGTCATGGCAAGTCCGGGCAAGGCCGTAACGCACAAATCACTTTGAACTGGTTCCGTTAAAAGTCATCCCGATCTAAGGCGACCCCCACCCCCGGCCCCTCCCCCGCAGGCGGGAGAATTATCGCAGTTGACCGGCAAGGGCTCCGGGCGTTTCCCCCTCCCCCTTCGTGGGGAGGGTCGGGGTGGGGCCTTCTCCACGGCCAGGAGCTTCCCCCATCGCCATCCCTCCCCCAGCAACGGGGGGAGGGAGGCACTCATACCAACCGCCCTTAGAGTTGATCGTTTGACCTGCCGTCCCGGATGAAGCGTAAGGTGTCGTGCTTGCACGGACCTGTCTGTCGGGAATGGTGCGTGCAAGCACGACACCCTACCTCAAAATCCCGGCCCCAGCGTTGATTCAGCGGCGCGGCAGGTCAGCCATGCGGGCCGTTGGTATCACTGCCCGGGTCGAGGCCAGTTCGGAGGCCGAAAGGACGTCGCTCATTTCACAAGAGAGTCTCCTGCCGACATGCGGGAGAGGATAGCGGACGGGGCCGTGCCTAATTCCCGGCGCTTTCCATTTTGCGGTGGGCAATCACCTGTTCCAGCCAGCCCTGATGCAGTTCCGGCACCGACGACAGCAACAGGTCGGTGTAATCATCGAACGGCGGCGCCAGCACAGCCGATTTCGCCCCGTAGCGCACCACCTGGCCGCGATACATCACGGCAATGGAATCGGCGATGGCTTTGACGGTGGCAAGGTCGTGGGTGATGAACAGATAGGCCACCCCTTCACGCGCCTGCAGATCCAGCAGCAGTTTCAGGATGCCATCCGCCACCAGCGGGTCCAGTGCCGATGTCACCTCATCACAGATTATCAGCCGCGGCTTGGCGGCCAGCGCCCGGGCAATGCAGACCCGCTGTTTCTGACCACCGGACAGCTCTGCCGGATAGCGCCCGGCAAAGCCCTTGCCCATTTCGATTGCATCCAGCAGTTCCGCCAGCCGCTGGCGTTTGGCTTCACCGGTCAGACCGAAATAGAACTCCAGCGGCCGCCCGATGATGGTGCCGACGGTCTGGCGCGGGTTCATTGCCACATCGGCCATCTGATAGATCATCTGCAATTCGCGCAGATCGTCTTTGCTGCGGTCTTTCAGCCGGGGCGACAGGGTGCGGCCATTGAACAGCATCCGCCCCGTGGTCGGCGGCAACAGGCCGGTGATGGCGCGGGCAAGGGTGCTTTTGCCCGAGCCGGACTCGCCGACCACCGCCAATGTCTGGCCGGGACGCAGATCGACCGACACGTTCTTCAGCACATCCAGCGGCACACCGGGATAGCGGGCGGTGACATTTTCGACCCGCAGCACCGGTTCCCCCACGGGGGGCTTTTCGGCATGGTCAATCGCCCGCACCGATACCAGCGCCTGGGTATAATCCATCAAGGGGGCACCGATGATTTGCGCCGTATCGCCATATTCCACGGTTTTGCCGTGGCGCAGCACCATGATCTGATCCGCCACCTGCGCCACCACGGCCAGATCATGGGTGATATACAGCGCCGCCACCCCGGTATCGCGGATCGCTTCCTTGATCGCGGCCAGCACCTCGATCTGGGTGGTGACATCGAGTGCGGTGGTGGGTTCATCAAACACCACCAGATCGGGTTTCGGGCACAGCGCCATCGCGGTCATCGCCCGCTGCAACTGGCCACCGGACACCTGATGCGGATAGCGACGACCGATGGTTTCAGGGTTGGGCAGCCCCAGTTTGCGAAACAGGGCAATGGCGCGGGCCTCTGCCTCGGACTTGGAACACAGGCCATGGGTCAGGCAGGTTTCAATCACCTGTTCCATCAGCCGTTTCGCCGGGTTGAACGAGGCCGCCGCCGATTGCGCCACATAGGTCACCTGCCGCCCGCGCAAGGCGCGCAAACCCGCTACCCCGGCTTGCAGGATATCGCGCCCCCCCAGCCAGATTTCACCGCCGGTGATCCGCACCCCGGAGCGGCCATAGGCCATCGCGGTCAGACCGATGGTGGATTTGCCGGCACCGGATTCGCCGATCAGCCCCAGCACCTTGCCCGGTGCCAGATCGACCGACACATCCTGCACCAGCACCATATGCCGGGGCGGTTCACCGGGGGGATAGGCGGTGGCTTCAATCCTCAGCTTGCGGATCGACAACAGGGGGTCAGCCACCACGCCCGCCTTTCAGGCTGGTGGTGCGGTTCAGCACCCAGTCTGCCACCAGATTGACCGATATTGCCAATGTCGCAATGGCGACAGCGGGGATCAGCGCGGCGGGAATGCCGTAAACGATGCCTTCCTTGTTCTCTTTCACGATGCCACCCCAGTCCGCCATCGGCGGTTGCACCCCGAGGCCAAGGAACGACAGGGTGGAGATGAACAGCACGGCAAAGATGAAGCGCAGCCCCATTTCGGCGACCAGCGGCGACAGGGCATTGGGCAAAATCTCGCGAAAGATGATCCAGCCCCGGCCTTCACCGCGCAGCCGCGCCGCCTCGACATAATCCATCACGGTGATATCCACCGCCACCGCGCGGGACAGCCGGAACACCCGGGTCGAATCCAGAAACCCCATCACCAGCACCAGCGTGGTGATCGAGGAGGGCAACACCGACAGGATCACCAGCGCCGAAATCAGCGACGGGATCGACATGATCAGATCGACGCTGCGCGACAGTACCTGATCGACCCAGCCGCCTGACACCGCTGCGGTAAAGCCGAGGATCGACCCGGTGGTAAAGCTGAGCAGGGTGGCGGCGGAGGCGACCAGAATGGTGGTTTGCCCGCCCCAGATCATCCGGCTGAGCAGGTCGCGGCCAATGGTATCGGTGCCGAGCCAATGCGCGCCTGACCACGGCTCCCAACTATCGCCCACCACTTCGGCCATGCCATAGGGCGCAATCACCCCGGCAAAGATCGCAGCGAGGAAATAGACCGAGGTAAAGATCAGCCCGATCAGGGCGGCCAGCGGAATGCGGGTCATTTCGGGTGCCTCAGACGCGGGTTGGCCAGAATGGACACCACATCTGCCACGATGTTCAGGCCGATATAAACGGCGGCAAACACCAGCCCACAGGCCTGCACCACCGGTACATCGCGTTTGCTGACATGGTCCACCAGATATTGACCCATGCCGGGATAGACAAACACCACCTCGACCACCACAACCCCCACCACCAGATAGGCCATGTTCAGCATCACCACATTGACCACCGGGGCAATGGCGTTGGGAAAGGCGTGGCGGGCAATGATCGGGAACGGGCGCAGCCCCTTCAACTCGGCGGTTTCGATATAGGGCGATTGCATCACATTCAGGATCGCGGCCCGGGTCATCCGCATCATGTGGCCCAGCACTGTCAGCACCAGCACCAGTGCCGGCATCGAAATGGCGTATAGCTGTTCGCTAAAGCTCATCCCGTCATAGATCGAGGCGAGCGATGGCAGAATGCGGAACCGCACCGCCAGAAAATACACGGCGATATAGCCGAGCAGGAATTCGGGAACCGAAATCGTGGCAAGTGTCACCCCGGATATCAGCTTGTCCGGCCAGCGGTTGATATAGCGCACCGCGATCAGCCCCAGCAGAATCGCCAGCGGCACCGACACGACGGCAGCCCAAAACGCCAGAAACAGCGTATTGCCCAGCCGTTTGCCGATGGCTGTGGAAATGTCTTCGCCATTGGTCAGTGCCTTGCCAAGATCACCCTGCAACACCCCACCGGCCCAGTTCAGATAGCGGGTCAATGGCGGCTGATCCAGACCCAGTTCGGTGCGCAGGTTGGCCAGGGTTTCCGGGGTGGCGGATTGGCCAAGGATCGATTGGGCGACATCGCCCGGCAGGATGCTGGTGCCGACAAAGATCAGAACCGACGCCGCCCACAAAAGCAGGAGGCCCAGCGCAATGCGCTGGACCACCAATTTCATCACAGGATGCAGCAAAGGCTTCACGCAAACCAGGTTTTGGCAGAGGCGTAGCCGCCCATCTGGTCATAGTTCGGGTCATTTTCGTACCCGGCGACGGTGTCGGAAATGGCGTCGATGAAGTCGTTGAACATCGGGCAGATGGTGCCGCCGTCCTGATGCACGATGGCACCGATCTGGGCATAAAGCTCGGTTCGCCTGACCAGATCGGTTTCACCGCGTGCCGCCAGGATCAGGGCATCCAGATCCTTGTTGACGTATTTGGTGTCGTTCCAGTCTGCGGTGGACAGGTAAGCGGTGGACCACATCTGATCCTGCACCGGACGTCCGCCCCAATAGCTGGCGCAGAACGGGTTCACGTTCCACACATCCGACCAATAGCCATCATCCGGCACCCGGTTGAGTTCCAGCGGAATCCCGGCGGCTGCCGCCGATTGCTGGAACAGCGCTGCGGCATCGACTGCGCCCGGAAAGGCGGTGTCTGCCACGGTCAGCACGATCGGGGTGCCATCATGGCCCGACGCCTTGTAATGCTCGGTGGCCTTGGCGACATCATACTCGGTTTGCGGCTGCGGCGTGAACAGCGGATAGGCGGCGTTGATCGGCATGTCGTTGCCGATACCACCGTAGCCATCCAGGATCTTGTCGACCATTTCCTGCCGGTTGATCGCATATTTCAGCGCCAGCCGCAGGTCCTTGTTGTCAAACGGGGCCTTGTCGCAATGCATGAGGAACACGTAATGGCCCCGGCCGGACACGTTCTTGACCTGAATCCCCGGGGTTTTCCCCAATAGTTTGGCCACTTTGGGGTCGATCCGGTTGATCAGATGCACCTGACCCGATTGCAGCGCCGAGGTCCGCGCTGTGGCATCGTTGATCACCAGAATCTCGACGCCATCGTAATGGCCGCGCGTGGCATCCCAGTCGGCGGGGTTCTTTTCAAACGCATAGCGCACACCGGCTTCGGATGATTTCAGCACATAGGTGCCGGTGCCGATGGCCGCGTTCGGATCGTCGTAGCCGCCGTTGGGCTGCACCACCAGATGATAATCCGACAGCAGATAGGGCAGATCGGCGTTGCCGGTGGACAGGGTCATCACCACGTTGTTGCCGTCGGCCTTGACCTCGGAAATGCCCTGCATGATGCCAAAGGCCCCGGATTTGGAGGCTTCGTCGGAATGGCGCTTGAAGGTCTGCACCACGTCATTCACCGTCATGTCGGTGCCGTTGTGGAACTTGACACCCTGACGGATGCCAAAGGTCCAGACCGTGCCTTCGGGGTTCGAGGCAACGGTTTGTGCCAGACGCGGCTCGATCTCGCCGGTGGCGGTGACGTTGACGATGGTATCGCCCCACTGTTTGCCCACCGCAAACGGCACCGGGCTGTCGGACAGACCCGGGTCGAGCGCATCGGTGGTTTCACCGCCGCCCAGCCCGATCTTCAGCACACCACCCTGTTTCGGTTCTTGGGCGCGGGCGGCCCCCGGCAACAGGCTGCTGCCGAGCGCTGCGGCAACACCGGCGGCTGCCGCGGTGCCCATGAACCGGCGGCGGCTCAGGCGTGCCGCGTCGATCTGGTCGATCAGTCTCGAAAGGTCGTCGGTCATCAGTCTCTCCCTGGACGTTTATTGATTGTTGAATCAAGATAAGCGGTTCCCGCGCCAATAGGGAAATGGTTTTTTCAGTGGCGGCGGCCGCATCTCCGCTAGATATGGTCGCGCGGGACTGACCAGTTGTGCTCCCGGCTGCGGATCAGGCTGTCGTTTTCATAGGCATCCAGCCGCGCCGTGAGATGGAACTGCGTCGCATCCGACCACATCGCACAGCGGGTTTCAGTGCGCAGGTGAAGGGCGTCGCGGGTCAAGGTTTCAGTCCAATGCGCCTCGCCACGGGCAGACAGCGGGTCATCGGGGTGGATATCCCAGCGTTCGCGCGCCACTGATCCGGTGATGATGCCATGGTCCAGGTTTTCCGCTTCGCCGAAATCATCCTCGATGATCAGTGCGGTGATGCCGGTGCGATGGTCGGTTTCGCTGCGGCGGCTGTGGTTGGCGGGGCGGATGTCGCGGGTGCGCAGCGCTGGTGCCGCCTCTGGCGGTTCAAAGCTGCATTCATCGCCGGACCCCGGTGCCCGCAGCGGCAGGGTCAGCGCCCCGGCGGTCAGCGTCAGCGCCGTCTTTTCCGGCGAAGGCCAGATCATCGGCCAATAGGCCGACGAGATCGCCAGCCGCAGCCGGTGCCCCGCTGGAACGCGGTAGGCGATATGGTCCAGCCGCAGGGTCACCGTGATGGGTTGCCCCGGCACCAAAGGCTGCGGGTCAGAATGCGAGGCATGATGCGTCAGGTTCAGCACCCCCCAGGTGATCCGGGTCGATGCGCCATCGGGATGCACATGGTTCAGCCGTACCGCAATCTGGCCATGTGCCGTATCTGACGCCAGGGTCAGCGTCACTGCCGGTGCCCCTACAATGTCGATCGCTTCAGGGGTGCCCATTTCGAAACAGGCCGACAGCGCATCATCGCCGCGCTGGTCCCCCGGCATTTCCGGCCCCAGCCAGATCGCACAAAACTCGCCGCCCTGTGCCCCGCAGGTCTGCGGCGAGGCAATCAGGGCGGTTATTGACGCGGGTTGGGGGCCAAGCTGGCCGGGGCCTGCGATATGGAACGTCTGTTCGGGTATCGGCGCAGGCCACACCGGTTCGGCAATCCAGCGTCCCGGGCGATGATCGTACCACGCGGCGGGGCGGACGCCATCCATCAGGTATGCGCGGTAGGCGGGGTCATTCTCTACCCCGGTCTCCACCCCCTTTAACCAGCGATCCCACCAGCGCAGCGCCTGTTGCAGGAACCCGATCCGGGGTTCGGGTACCGCGAAATGCGGGTATTTGTGGACCCACGGCCCGATGATCCCCTTGACCGGGGCCGACAGCCCCGCCAGCAGGGCCGGGACCGCATTCTTGTAACTGTCACCCCAGCCGCCTATCGCCAAAGTCGCGGCCTTGATGGCGGCAAAATCCTCGATCACCGAGCCATGCCGCCAATAGGCATCGCGGCGCTGATGGCGCAGCCACAGTTCCGGCAGAAAGGGTTCAGCGTCCAGCCGTTCCAGCCAGCGTTCGCGCCAGGAATTGCCCGCCAGTGCCGGATCGGGGGCGCGGCTGGAATAGGCCCACATCGTCGCCCCCCAACCGAGGTTTTCATTCAGCAGACAACCGCCCTTGAAGTGGATATCGTCGTGGTACCGGTCCACCGTCGAACAAAGGGTGATGATCGCCCTGAGCGCCGGCGGTTGCAGCGCCGCCACCTGCAGGCTGTTGAAGCCGCCCCAGCTGATCCCCATCATCCCGACAGCGCCGGTGCACCAGGGCTGCGCCGCGATCCACCCGATCACCTCACAGGCATCATCCAGTTCCTGCGCCGCATATTCATCCGCCATCAGCCCTTCGCTGTCGCCGTTGCCGCGCATGTCGACCCGGAAACAGGCATAGCCGTGGCCAGCGATATAGGGATGGGTCAGGGCATCGCGGGCCACCGTGCCATCGCGTTTGCGGTACGGCAGAAATTCCAGAATGGCGGGGACCGGGGTGGCGGTGTCCGGCATCCAGACCCGCGCCGACAACCGGCAGCCGTCGGGCATGGTGATCGCCATGTCCGGTGTTTCGGTGACACGATGGGGAAATTCGGTGCGGATTTTCATGCCCAACCCTCTGTTGCGCGGACATCAGACGCCACAGCACCGGCGTAACCCTGCCCATTCGCGCCAGACCAGCGCCGGGAAGCGACAAAACCTGGTCCAAGGCCGGTTCCAGCCCCCGGTTCCAGTAGATATTGCGGGTGTCATCGGGCACCATGCGTTTGGTAGCCGATGATCACACCCGCAGGAGAACGCGATGCCTGACGCCACCGACCGGATCGAAGTTCGCAACATCACCTCGCCGCATCATGTCACCCATGTTGACCGCGCCAAATACATGGCGATGCGCGCGGCCCTGATGGCGGTTCTGCCAGCCGGTGCCCCCGGGATGACGGTGGCAGAGGCACAGGCGGCGCTGTTGGCGCATCTTGACCCGGTGCAGTTTCCCGGCGGTGCCAAGGCGGGCTGGTGGATGAAATGTGTTCAGCTTGATCTGGAAGCGCGCGGCACCATTCAGCGCGAGCCAAAGGCACCGGTGCGGCTGTTCCGGGTTGCTGAAGCCGGGTGAGGGCGGCAACCCGGCAAGGCAAAGGGCGCGCAGGTTTCCCGGCGCGCCCTTCGGGTCATCACGTCGTTTACTTGGCGACAGGCGCAAAACCGGTGATGCGGATCAGATCGTCGGTGCCGTAATCATCGACCATCGGCATGCCGGTATCATCGGAATGCTGGATCGAAACATAGGCAACGGTGCCACTGGCATCAAAGATGAAACCGGTGGGTTCCGCCGAACTGTCCTTGACCGACAACACCTTGATGCAGCCGTCAGATTTCAGGTTGCGGTCGGCACCATCGGGCAGACAGGCCCAGACATCGCCATTGGGATGATCTTCGATGACATACAGATTGCCGGTGCCGGGCTGGAAGTCGAGGTTGTCAAACGAATTGGCATCCTTGTCGCCCTCGATGAAGCGGGTGACCACGGTGGTCAGTTCCGCCTTCATCTCGGCATCGGGAACCGCGATGGTTTCAGGGGCGCTGTCAACGGCGCACATCACTTCGGCGTAGTTCTTGCCGCCTTCGTTGCCGGTATTGGTCCAGCAAAACCGGGTGCCTTCGGTGACCATCGGGTCGATGTGCAGATCTTCGGGGCGATAGTAACCGGTGGCACCCTTGGCGTCGGCTTCGGCGCGGGCCGTGGTGGGATCAACTTCGATCCACAGCGCATTGCCGGTTTCGCAGCCCTGGCCGAACTGCACCGCATTCTTGATACATTCCACCTGCATGGCATAGGTCTTGCCCGCAGCGAAAGGCGAGGCATCAAGGGTGGTGATCGGCCCGGTTGCCAGGGTGGCGGGGATGAATTTGAAGATGGCACCGCCATCGGCGTCCGGCATATCGGTGCCGGGGCGCAGTTCGTCACCGGCATACAGGATGCCGTTCGGCAGGATGCCGATGCCTTCCCAGGCCATGGTCGGCAGTGCCATCCGGCGCACCACAGCGGCGGCGTCGGTGGTGGCACCGGTGACGCGGTCGGTGAGGATGACGGCTTCGGTGATTGCCAGCGGGTTCAAGATCTCATAGGCGCCGCCAAGATCATCCTCTTCGGTGAACAGCACGGTGCCCCAGGCGGTGGTGCGGATACCGTCGCAGGACGAGGTGCCGCGCACGATGGTTTCGACCTTGCCATCCGCCAGCGATATGCGTTGCACGCCGGGGTTCATCTTGCCAGCCACGATTTCTGCTACATCGCCTTCGATGCAGCCGATCAGGTGGGTTGGGGCCTCGGCCGGGTAGAACGCCATCATGTCCAGATCCTGCCCGGCGTCGCGGGTGACGAACTCGGCAGTCAACCCATCGGCCAGCGCCACCGAGTCGGCAGCGGTATGGATCGGCAGGCGGTAGCCTTCTTCGGCACTTTCGGCGGCGGTCTCTGCCAGCGGCCTGGCGATGCCGAACAGGGTCATCGATTTTTCGGCCAGCAGGCCATCGACCATGGCACCGAAATCCTCGGCAAAGGCGGGCAGGCTGACCGTGGTCAGCAAAAGCGTCAGGGCAATATAGCGTGTCATCGGCGTCCCTTTCATGGGTTCAAGCTGGCCCCTGATGCCGCGACGGCTTGAAAGCAGTGTGTCGTTAGGATGAACCTTTGGTAACAGGGGAACAATTGACCAGGGCCTATTGCCCCGCGACCTGTCGCTGGCAGGACAGTGCAGGGCGGTTCAGCCAGGCTATGACCGGACAAAAGACCAAAGGGGCCGTGATGACTGCACCGAACATTCTGATCGTGATGGTGGATCAACTGACCGGGACGCTGTTTCCCGATGGCCCGGTGGAATGGCTGCATGCCCCGAACCTCAAGGCGCTGGCGGCGCGGTCGGTGCGGTTTTCCCAGACCTATACCGCATCACCGCTCTGTGCTCCGGCGCGGGCCAGCTTCATGTCCGGTCAGTTGCCCAGCCGCACCGGGGTCTATGACAATGCCGCCGAGTTTGTCAGCGCGATTCCGACCTATGCCCACCACCTGCGCCGCGCCGGCTACCAGACCTGCCTCAGCGGCAAGATGCATTTTGTCGGACCCGACCAGATGCACGGGTTTGAGGCGCGCCTGACCACCGACATTTACCCCGCCGATTTCGGCTGGACCCCGGATTACCGCAAACCGGGGGAACGGATCGACTGGTGGTATCACAACCTTGGCTCTGTCACCGGGGCCGGGGTGGCAGAGATCACCAACCAGTATGAATATGATGATGATGTCGCCCATCAGGCCTGCCAGAAGCTCTATGACCTGTCGCGCGGCGCCGACCCGCGGCCCTGGTGCCTGACCGTCAGCTTTACCCACCCGCATGACCCCTATGTGGCGCGGCGGAGATACTGGGATCTGTATGAGGGGTGCGACCACCTGTCGCCCGTGGTGCCGCCAATCCCCTATGCCGATCAGGACCCGCATTCGCAGCGGCTGATGGATGCCTGTGACTGGCGCAGCTTTGATCTGACCGACGATCAGGTGGCCCGGGCGCGGCGCGGCTATTTCGCCAACATCTCCTATGTCGATGACAAGATCGGCGAACTGTTGGCGGTGCTGGACGCGACCCGGCAACAGGCAGTGGTGGTGTTTGTGTCGGACCACGGCGACATGCTGGGCGAGCGCGGGTTGTGGTTCAAGATGAACTTTTTCGACGGATCGGCCCGGGTGCCGATGATGATAGCCGCACCGGGGCTGGAACCGGGGGGGGTCGAAGTGCCGGTATCGACCATCGATCTGTGCCCGACGCTGTGCGATCTGGCCGGGGTCAGCATGGCTGATGTGGCGCCCTGGACCGATGGCATCAGTCTGCTGCCTTTGGCCAAGGGGCAGGGGCGGGTGGAGCCGGTGGCAATGGAATATGCGGCGGAAGGCACGATAGCCCCGATGGTGGCGCTGCGGCGCGGTCCTTGGAAATACATCGCCTGCGCCGCTGATCCGGACCTGTTGTTCGATCTGGACAGCGATCCTGCGGAGCAGGTCAACCGCGCCGCTGACCCCGAAGCCGCAGAGGTTCTGCGCGGCTTGCAGGCCGAGGTTTCGCGGCGCTGGAACCTGCCCGGCTTTGACGCAGCGGTGCGCGAAAGCCAGGCGCGGCGCTGGGTGGTTTATGCAGCGCTGCGCAATGGCAGCTATTACCCCTGGGACTATCAGCCGCTGCAACAGGCGTCGGAACGCTATATGCGCAACCACATGGATCTGAACCTGCTGGAGGACAGCAAACGGTTTCCACGCGGCGAGTGACAGTGCCGCAGAGCCGGAATTTGATAAATTCCGGGCAAAAATCCGTGACGGATTTTTCGGCTTCACTCCGCCCGCTGATCTTTACGGAACGGGCCATCGGCGGTCAGCACCTCGATCTCCTGATCCACCGCCGCGCGTTCCGCCGCCAGATAGCGGGCAATCGCATCGCGAAAGCCGGGATCGGCGATCCAGTGCAGCGAATGGACCGGGGTCGGCAGATAGCCGCGCGCCAGTTTGTGTTCGCCCTGCGCCCCGGCCTCGACCCGCGCCAGCCCCTGGGCAATCGCAAAGTCGATGGCGCGGTAGTAGCACAGCTCGAAATGCAGGCAGGGGTGATCCTCGATCGCCCCCCAGTAGCGGCCATAAAGCGTGGTTTGCCCGATGAAGTTCAGCGCCCCCGCCACCGGCCTGCCGCCGCGCAGCGCCAGCACCAGCAGGATGTCGTGCCGCAGATGCTGCTGCGCAGAATCGAAAAACGCCCGGGTCAGATAGGGGGTTCCCCATTTGCGCGACCCGGTATCCTGATAAAACTCCCAGAATGCATCCCAGTGCTGCGGCTGGATCGCATCGCCGGTCAGGCCGATGATTTCGCCGCCGAAATCGGCGGCCAGGCTGCGCTCCCTGCGGATCGCCTTGCGTTTGCGCGACGACAGCTGCGCCAGAAAGGCGTCGAAATCCGGGTAGCCATGATTTTCCCAATGAAACTGCTGGGTGACCCGGTGCAACAGCCCGGCTGCTGCCCCGATCAGCGCCTCTGCCTCGGTGCAAAAGGTCACATGCACTGACGACAGGCGGTTTTCCTGCGCCAGTTGCACCATCGCCTGCAACAATGCCGCAGTCCCGCGCGCCTCCTGCCCCGGTCGGGTCAGAAACCGCCGGCCGGTGGCGGGGGTAAAGGGCACCGCGCCCTGCAGCTTGGGGTAATAGCGCCCGCCGGCGCGTTCCCAGGCCTCGGCCCAGTTGAAATCAAAGATATATTCGCCCTGGCTGTGGCTTTTGGCATAAAGCGGCGCAACCGCGATCACCGCGCCGCCCTGCCGCGCCACCAGATGGCGCGGTGACCAGCCGGTGCCGGTGCCGACCGAATGCGAGCTTTCCAGTGCCAACAGGAAGCGGTGGGTGGTGAAGGGGTCATGCGGTCTGGCCCCGGTGGCGGCTTCGGGGCCGGCGCAGGCGTCCCAGTCGGCGGCGCTGATCTCTGCCAACCCGGTGTGGACGGTGATTTCGATCGGGTCCGAGGTCACTGCTGCACAGCGAAAAAGCCGGGGGTTTCACACCCCCGGAACCCCCGCGGGATATTTGGGAACAGAAAATGGCGGAAGACAGCGCGGCCGGTGCGGCCGGGCAGGGCGAGGCTAGCGCTGGACATCGGGGTCATACCCTTCGAATGTCACATTATCGGCCCAATGGCGCGCTGCCGTTTCCGCTGCCGGTGAACGGATGGTCCAGCACAGGATCGCTGCCCCCTGGTGCCGCAGCTCTGCCAACCGGGGGCGGGCCAGATCGCTGGCCTGATGCGACAGGAAACTGCTGGCGGTGCGGTCATAATCCGGGATCGCGCGCAGCCGGTCGCAGGTGGCGGCAGGCAGCGGTGCCCAATCGGCGGGGTTGTAGCTGTCGGTGGTCAGCCCGCGCGCCACGGTTGGGGCCAGCCGCGCCATATCGGCAATGCAATGCGGGTTGAACGACATGACAGCCACCGGCCCGGCATAGCCCTCCAGGTCGGCAGCGACGGCGGTTTCCAGCACACCGGGGGTCTGTGCCATCTGGTCCAGCCCCTCCTTGATCTCGATCAGCACCGGTACCCGGCCCCGCACCAGCGCCAGCACCCCGGCCAGCGTCGGGATACAGTCGCTGCTGCCACGCAGGCCGATCTGCACCAATTGCGCCGCTGTCCGGGCGCGCAGCGGCCCGTGGCCCAGGCTGACCCGGCCCAGATCCGCATCATGAAACACCATGGCGTGGCCATCGGCAGAGCGCTGGACATCAAGCTCGATCCCATAGCCCGCATCAATTGCCGCGCGAAACGCCGACAGCGAGTTTTCCGGGCACCCGGCCGCCAGGTCGTGAAACCCCCGGTGCGCCAGCGGAGTGGCCAGCAGCGCAGGCGGCAAGGATACGCGCATCACCTGACCTCGAAAATGCCTTCGATTTCAACAGCTACCCCCAGCGGCAATGACGCCGCCGAAACCGCAGCGCGCGCATGGCGGCCAGCGTCGCCGAACACCTCGACCAGCAGGTCGGAACAGCCGTTGATCACCCGTGGCTGGTCGGTGAAATCGGCGGTGGAATTGACAAAGCCGGTCAGTTTCACCACCCGCACCACCCGGTCCAGATCGCCGCCGACAGCGCGTTTCAATTGCGCCAGCAGGGCAATGCCACAGGCCCGCGCGGCGGCAGCCCCGGCTGCCACATCCAGATCAGCACCGAGGCGGCCCTTGATCAGGGCACCGTCAAGCTGGCTGATCTGCCCTGACACAAACACCAGATCACCGGTCTGGACATAGGGGACATAGTTGGCGGCGGGTGCCGGGGCATCGGGCAGGGTGATGCCAAGCTCGGTCAGGCGGGAATCGATCTCTGCAGTCATGGTGCCTCCGGTCAGATCTGCCGCAGGCTAACCCGGGACACCGGCAACCGGAACCCCTGTTCCGGCAACCAACGGTCGAGAGCCGCCGCTGACCCCTTGCCGCCGGTCCGCCAGTGCCGTTGAATGCCATGCGGGTCAACCAAGGCGTTGCCAGTTGCGTGCCCGCACCTGCGGCTATTGCCAGGCCGCAGCCAATGCAACAGCCGGTGCAACAGCCGGTGCCGCAGCCGGTCTGGCCGAAGTGAAATGCGGTTTTGGCGCAAGGCAGGCACTGCGAAGGCCCGGAGGGCCGTCTGGCGCCGCTATCGGCGACCGCCAGACCGGGGGGGAGTTAGCGCCGCGCCGGCGGGGTGTCATTGTCGATGATTTTCTGAAACACCGCTGTCGCCATTTGCTGGAACCTTTCCAACCGGTCGATCACCGGCGCATTGATATTCGCCGCAGGTGCGATGCACGGGCCCGGTGCCACCGGCCCTGTCCGCAGACCAACGGGGGCCAGCACCAGCAACTCCCGGATCGGGGGTGTCGTTTCGCCGTCAAAGTCGAACAAATCCGGCATTTTCGGGCGACCTTTCATCAAGACAGCTGTCATCAAGCCAGCTGTCCTCAAACTGGTGAAATGCGAAACTCCCAAGGCGCATTGGGGACCTGTGGGACAGGGAGACCTTGGGAGTTTCGCAGGCACTCGCACTTAAACCACAGCAACCATCTTGGGCTGCCATGTCTTGCCCTGCTGCCAACCGCCCCGTCGAGGTATTCCGGGGCAGTCAGGCCAGGGTTCGGCTCCCCGGCCAGCCAATCGCTTGGCCACCGGGAGATTCGACGCGATGGGTCTGGCGCAAAGGGAGGTGGCGCAAGGCCCGTCTGCCGAACTGCCATCTTCATACCAAGGCGTAACCCCAAGTTGGCTGACATGGATCAGCACAAAAGGCTGATGTTGGTTAGTCCCGGTGACCGGCCGCTGCTTTAGACTGCGCCAGCCTGCCCAGACCACACCGGTTTCGGCGCCCAATCTGGAGGCTGTTTTCAGGTTTCGCCTGTCCCCGCCCTTTGCCGTTGCCCTGACGGCGGGCCTGATCGTGGCTACCGCTGCCTTTGCCAACCCGGATGACAAGGTGTCCGCGATCGAGGTGTCGATCGACCTTGATGCCGTGACCAACAAGACCGCAGCGCGCCGCTTTGCCACGATTGCCGATGATCTGAAAAACGCCCTGTCCACCCAATTGGTTGACCGGATTGCCACCGAAGGATCAACGATCACCGTTGATCTGTCAGAGGTGGAGCTGAGCAATTCCTACACCGATTTGGTCGGGTCAGCCGACACCCGGCTGGTCGGTGACGTCAAGATCATCGATGACACCAAAAGCTCGAATGCCAAGGTTTTCACCCTGACCATTGATGTCAATCAGGCCAAGTCGGCCCTGGCCACCGACATTGACCTGACAAAACTGTCAGCCAGCAGCGCTGAATATTATCAGGCGCTGATCGACGCCTTTGCGAAAAGCGTCATCGCTGAACTGGACATGTAGCCCGGTGCCAAGGGCCGGGGGGGTGGCCCCGACCCGCCATTGCCCGGAAAAACCATCGGTGCCGGACCACGGCCCGGCACCGATTCCGGACCTGGACCCGGACCCTGTCAGCTTTCGCGGAACGCCTGGCGGAAATAGTCGGCAAACGGCTCGATCAGATATTCCAGCGGTGTGCGGTCCATGGTGCGGATGAAAGCCTGAACCGGCATCCCGGGAATCAGCGCCTGCCCCAGCTTGGCGGCTTCACCCTCGTTCAGGATGATCTCGGCCCGGTAAAAGCTGACGCCGCGATCCTGATCGGTAAAGGCATCGGCAGAGACGCGGGTCACGGTGCCGTTGACCTCGGGGACGATCCGGCTGTTGAAGGTGGGGAACATCAGCCGCACCTCCTGCCCCTCATGCACTTCGTTGATGCTCAGCGGGTCGACATGGACAGTGATCACCAGCGGCCGGTCTTGTGGCACCAGATACATCAAGGGATCGGCGGGGCGCACCACGGACCGCGGGGTTGTCACCTGCAAACCATAGACAATGCCGGACACCGGGGCACGGATTTCCAGCCGCGCCACCTGTTCCGACAAGGACCGGCGACGCTCCGCCAGTTCCAGCTGCTTGTAGCCCAGATCGCGCAACTGGGTCTGGGCATCCTCGCGCCGCGCCGCTGTCAGCTTCAGCACTTCGATGCCGATCTCGGTCATCCGGCCTTCGGCTTCGGCGGTGCTGGCGGTCAGTTCGCCCAAGGTCCCTGCCAGCCGTGCGTCTTCGCGTTTCAGCGCCAGCACCCGGCTGGCCTCGGCCAGACCCTTGTCCAGCAGACTCTGCTGGTTTTCCAGTTCCTGCCGGATCAGGTCTAGCTGGGTATCCAGTGCCGCCTTTTGGGCAATGACCCCATCAATCTGGCTGGAAATCTGGCCCTTGCGCTGTTCCAGTGCCTTGACCTGTTCGCCCAAGGTTGCTGCCCGCGCCTCGAACAGTCGTTGCTGACCGTCGATCTGGTTGGCAATCTCGGGGTTGGTGGCAGCAGCGGCAACGATTTCGGCGGGGTAGGTGATGGTGGATTTGTCGTCGCGTTCCGCCTCCAGCCGGCCTTGCCGGGCTTGCAATTCGAAATACTGGCCTTCGACGATCGACAATTCAGACCCCAGCAACCCGCCATCCAGTTTGATCAGCGGCTCACCGGCAGCCACCAGTTGCCCTTCCTTGACCATTATGGCTTCGACAACCCCGCCTTCGGGGTGCTGCACCACCTGGCGGTTCTGTTCCACCTCCAACTGGCCGGGGGCGATCACGGCACCCGACAGGTTGGTGAACACGCTCCAGGTGCCAAAGCCGCCGACCAGCACCAGCAGCGCCAGCCAACCGGTGATCAGCGGGCGGCGGGCCGACCAGGTGCGGGGTGGCGGCGGCGCAGCAGCGGTGGTGGCCATCGGTTGAATCCGGGCCGGCAGCGGCTTTGGCTCGGTGATCACCGGCAGGGTGTTCGGCTCTGCCGGTTTCGCCAAGGCAACGGTGTCCGAGGCCGGTTTGCCAGCGGGTTGCGCAGGTTTCTGCGGCTCTACCTGGGCCAGCGCCGCTGCGACCAGATCAATGGACGGTTTTGCGGGTTCGGTCATGCTACGCCTCCGGGGCCGGAGCTTTTGATAATCTCGGTATGGTTCTTGACCATTTCGCGCAACACCTGATCGCGCGGGCCAAAGGCTTTGCGGGCGCCATCTTCCAGCACCAGCAGCATTTCGCATTCCTGAATCGCGGCGGGGCGGTGCGCCATGATCAGGATGGATTTCCCTTCGCTCTTCATCCGCCGGATCGCGGCATTCAACGCAGTGGAGCCATCATTGTCGAGGTTGGAGTTCGGCTCATCCAGCACCAGAATCACCGGGTCACCATAGAGCGCGCGGGCCAGCCCAATGCGCTGAATCTGGCCACCCGACAGGCGCGACCCGATGGCAGAGACCCGGGTATTGTAGCCCTCGGGCAGTTTCAGGATCATCTCATGCGCATCGGCCTTTTGCGCCGCATCCACCACCATCGCATCATCGGGTTTCAGCTGCAGCCGGGCGATATTGTCGGCGATGGTGCCGTCAAACAGGGTGACGCGCTGCGGCAGATAGCCGATGTAGCTGCCCAGTACATCGGGTTCGTACTGGTCCAGTGTCGCCCCATCCAGCCGCACTTTGCCACCGGCGGCACGCCAGACCCCGGTCAGGGTCCGCGCCAGCGTGGATTTCCCGGCACCCGACGGGCCGATGACGCCCAAGGCCTGTCCGGGTTCCAGCCGGAACGTCACCATCCGCAGGCTGGCCTGCTGTTCGCCCGGCGGCACCACGGTGATCTGCTGCGCCTCCAGAATGGCGCGGGGTTTCGGCAATTGAGTGCGCGGCTGTTCCGGCGGCACCGATGACAACAGCTCCGCCAGCCGCCCCCAGCCCTCTTGTGCCCGCTGCACCAAAGCCCATTGGCCGATGGATTGCTCGATCGGTGCCAATGCACGCCCCATCAGGATCGACGCGGCGATCATCGCTCCCGACGACAACTCTCCTTTCAGCACCAGCCACGCTGCCAGACCCAGCATCGCCGATTGCAGGAACTGGCGGAAAATCTTCGAGATGGTGCCATAGGCCCCGCCCTTGTCCGACACGCCGATGGTTTGGGTCAGCGCCGCACCGCGCGCCACCTGCCAGCGGTCGAACGATGCGCCGCGCATCCCCAGACTTTGCACCAGTTCGGCCTCGGTCTTGATCTGTTCGGCGTAGCGTTCGGCCATCAGGGTGGTGCGGTTCGCCTCCATCATCGGCAGGCGGGTCGCGGTCTGGTTCAGGATGGTGACCAGAATCAGAAGAACCCCGCCGCCGACGGCCAGATAGCCGAGCCAGGGGTGAAAGATGAAAATGGCACCGATGAAAAACGGGGTCCAGGGAATGTCGCAGATCGCCAGCAGAACCGGCGATGACAACAGCCGCTGAATCGATTCCAGATCGCGCTGGGCGTTGGACGCCATCGGGTCATTGGGGGCAATCGCCAGCCTGCGCATCGCGGCGGCGAAAACCCGCCGGTCCAGCCGGTCCTGAAACCGGGCACCGACACGGGCCATGATGCGGCCACGCACATGGTCCAGCACTCCCATCATCAGGAACAGAAACGTCATCAGAATGAACAAAGCCAGCAGCGTCGGCACCGACCGGCTGCCCAGAACCCGGTCATAGACCTGCAACATGAAGATCGGCCCGGTCAGCAGCAACAGGTTGACGAATATGCTGAAAACGAACACCACCGCGAACAGTGACCGGTTTTCGGCGCGGGCGGCACGCAGTTCGGCGCGGCCCTGTTGGCTGTCAGTCTTGCTCATTGCCGCACTTTGCCCCTTTGGCACCGGGTGACAGTGTTGCCCCTGTCATGACCCGTCTGCTTTTGCTCTTTTGTCTTCGCGGATCCCATTGTAGCCCGCCACCCGGCCCCCTAGGTGACCAGACAGGCGGCGATGCGGCTGGAACCGGAAGCCTTAGGCCAATAGTATTGTGGCGAATCTGCGAACGAAAGGTCTGGGATTCCATTGTTTGTTGTTCAGAAGTCACATTTTGCGGCGTTGGCGGCGGTTTTCGCGCTGCTGACCATGGCGGCCTGTACCCGCGACCCGGGAACGGCAGCGTTCAATGACCCGTTCGAGGCGCAGAACCGGGCTGTGCATGATGTCAACGCCGATGTTGACCGTCTGCTGTTGCGGCCAACCTCACAGGTCTACGAATCCGGGCTGCCCAAACCGGTGCAACAGGGGATTTCCAACTTTTCCGACAATTTCGAAACCCCGGGGATGATGGTCAACAATCTGCTGCAGGGCGATGTCGAACATCTGGTGGAAAACACCTTTCGCTTCGTGATCAACACCACGATCGGCATCGGCGGTGTGATGGATGCGGCAGACGCCATCGGCATGGGCAGAACGTCCACCGATTTCGGTGAAACCCTGCATGTCTGGGGGGTGCAGGAAGGCGCTTATCTGGAATTGCCGTTCTATGGCCCCTCGACCGAACGCGATGCGGCGGGGCTGCTGGTTGATCTGGTGCTGGACCCGCTGGGATTCGTGCTGCCGAAACCGGAAAAGTATCTGGGCACGATCACAAAACTGGCATCAAAGGTCGGCGACCGTGGCCGCTATTCCGATACGGTGGATTCGATCCTATATGACAGTGCGGACAGCTATGCCCAGGCCCGGATCCTGTATCTGCAGAACCGCCGGTTCGATCTTGGGCAAGCGGTGCCGTCTGATACATTTGATCCTTATGAGGACCCCTATGCCCCATGATCTTCGCCCGACTGATCTTCGCCCGACTGATCTTCGCCCCAGCCGTCTGACCCGCCGCCACCTGATCGCAGGCTTTGCCGGCGGCGCTGTGGCCCTGTCCATCGCGCGCCCGGCGCTGGCATTGAATGTGGAAAGCGCCAAGGTGCTGATCGGGGCACTGGTGAATGACATCAACAGCATCATCAATTCCGGCGCATCGGCAACAACGATGTACGGTCAGTTTGAACAGGTGTTCATCACCTATGCCGATGTGCCGATCATTGCCCAAAGCGCGCTGGGTGTCGCCGCCCGCTCCGCCTCGGCCGGGCAGATGAAAGCCTTTACCGCCGCGTTTCAGGGCTACATCAGCCGCAAATACGGCAGCCGGTTCCGCGAATTCATCGGCGGCAAGATCGAAGTGGTCGATGCCCGGCAGGTCAAGAGCTTTTACGAGGTGATCTCCACCGCCTACCTCAAGGGCCAGTCGCCGTTCGAGGTCCGCTGGCAGGTGTCGGACAAATCGGGGCGCGACAAGTTCTTCAACATGATCATCGAGGGGGTGAACATGGTGGCGACCGAACGCACCGAAATCGGTGCCCTGCTGGACCAGCGCGGCGGCAATCTGGATCAGCTGACCGCTGATCTGAAGGGGCTGGGCTGAGAGACCGGCGCTTGATCCACGATCATTGGATCAACGATTTTTTGGCAAAAATCGGGCCGGAATTTCCCTTGAAATTCCGAGGTCGCAGGGTCCGGTTTGGGCGCTGCGTCAATTGCCCTTGAGCAGATCCTTCAGTACCTCACGGATGATCTTGTCGGCCAGATTGAGCTTTTGCGGTTTCGGCGTGGCCGGTTGCTGCGGCTGATCGGTGGCGGGGCCGGAGGGGCCGGGGGTTGCGGCCAGATCGGGTTCTGGCAGCGGGTCCTGCGCAGGACCCACAGGGGCATCCATCGGCAACGGGGCTGCGGGCAAGCCCTCCTCGACCCGCAGCATCACTTCATGCCAGATTTCGGCGGGCAGGCCGCCGCCGGTCACCCCGGTCAGCGGGCGGTTGTCGTCATAGCCCATCCAGACGCCGGTGACGTAATCGGCGGTAAAGCCGATGAACCAGGCATCGCGGCCCGCTGTCGTGGTGCCGGTCTTGCCCGCCGCCTCGCGCCCTTCCAGCCGGGCCCGGCTGCCGGTGCCGGACGCGATGACCTGCGCCATCATCCAGGTCAGTTGCCGCGCCGCATTTTCCGAAATCACCCGTTCCCCCATGCCGCCATCCTGGCCGATCAGGGCAGCATCGTCGCCCTGTATCCTGAGTTCGGTCAGGCCATAAGGCCGCACCGAAGACCCGCCGTTCAGAATGCCCGCATAGGCCCCGGTCATTTCCAGCAGCGTCGATTCCGAGGCCCCCAGCGCCAGCGCCGGACCGGCGGCCAGATCGCTTTCGATGCCAAAGCCGCTGGCGACCGCGCGCACCGCCTCGCGCCCCACCCCTTCGGAGATTTTCACCGCCGGAATGTTGCGCGATTCCTTCAGCGCCGTGGTCAGCGTCATCCGGCCCAGATACTCATCATCATAATTCTTCGGGCTCCACGGGCCGGAACCGGGGATGGTGATGGTCAGGGGTTCATCGACCACATAGTCATTCGGGCTGAACCCCAGATCAAGCGCTGCGGCATAGACAAAGGGTTTGAAGCTGGACCCGGTCTGGCGCAGCGCCTGGGTGGCGCGGTTGAAGGCACCGTTCACCGTGGCATCGCGCCCACCCACCATGGCACGCACAGCGCCATCGGCCGACATCACCACAATCGCCGCCTGCGCCTCTGACCCCTCTTTCACCTTGGTTTCGAATACGGCTTTCAGCGCCTCTTCGGCAGCCCGTTGCAGCCGCTGATCCAGCGTGGTGCGGATCACCACATCTTCGGTGGTGTCCTTGGTCAGAAAGGCGGGGCCGCTTTCCATCACCCAGTCGGCGAAATAGCCACCGGCGCGGGCAGCGGCTGCGGCGGACAACTGGGCGGGTTGCGCCTTGGCACTGGCGGCTTGCGATGCGCTCAGATAGCCCTGTTCCACCATCAGATCAACGATCACCCCGGCGCGGCCCGTTGCCCGTTCCATGCTGGAAGTTGGGGCATAGCGGCTGGGGGCTTTCAACAGACCGGCCAGCATCGCGCCTTCGGCAGCACTGACTTCATTGGCCGACTTGCCGAAATAGCGCTGGCTGGCCGCCTCGAACCCGCGGGCACCGGCCCCCAGATAGGCGCGGTTGAGGTAGATCGTCAGGATATCCGCCTTGGAATAGCGCGCCTCCATCGCCATGGCATAGGGCACCTCTTGCACCTTGCGCCACACCGACCCGGCGCGGCAGTCGGCCTCGTAGTCCGCCTCGGTCATGGCGGATGTCGGGTCATAGGGCACGCCAAGGCACAGCAGCTTTGCCACTTGTTGGGTGATGGTGGAGCCGCCGTTGCCTTCCAGCGGGCCACGGCCTTCGCGCAGGTTGATCGCCACAGCGCTGGCGATGCCACGCGGGCTGATGCCGAAATGGCGATAGAACCGCTTGTCTTCGGTGGCGACAATCGCATCCAGCAGATAGGGCGACACGTTTTCAGCGGTGATCTGGCCACCAAAGGTCTCGCCGCGCCAGGCAAACACCTGCCCGTCACGGTCCAGCAGGGTGACAGAGCCGCGGGTCCGGGCGTCTAGTAGCTGTGCCAAGGGTGGCAGGGTGGAATAGAAATAGGCCGAAGCGCCAAACAGGATCAGCGCTACCAGCGCGGTGATGCGCCAGCCGATGCCCCAGACAATGCGCCAGATCAGCCGGAACAGCCCGACAAACAGCGCCGCCACCGGGTTGATCCGCCGCGCCGGGGCACGGGTGCGCTGCGCCTGCGCCTTGACAGGCGATGCTGGTGGCGGCTTGCGCGTGCCTTTGGGTGCGCGATAGCCCCGGTCTGCCACCATCGGTGGTTTCCTGCCGCCTTTGAATGCCATCTGAACCGGTGCCTGTTCTTGTTGTTGGCGCCACCTTACCCCGCTGTCCGGCAAATGTCAGGCCGATATCCGGGGGATTCGCATTGCAGGTGTGCCTAAAAAAGCATCACTGACACAGTTTTGTGCAAAAAATGTGCAGATGAGTCAATATCAGCCCGGTTTTAAGGGCTGTCGACCTTGCCCTGCGGCGGCTGGTCCGTTTCCGTCCGTTTGTGACCGGCACCGGGCCGGATACGAACAAGGGGACAGATGTGAAATTCATCATCGCAGCAATCAAGCCGTTCAAGCTGGAGGAGGTCCGAGAAGCACTGACCGCCATCGGTGTGCGCGGCATGATGGTGACGGAGGTCAAGGGCTTCGGCTCTCAATCCGGCCATACCGAGATTTATCGCGGCGCCGAATATGCGGTGAACTTCGTACCCAAGGTCAAACTTGAAATCGCCGTCAGCGATGCACTGGCCGATCAGGTGGTCGAAACCATCCGCAACACCGCCAAGACCGACAAGATCGGCGACGGCAAGATCTTTGTCCTTGATCTTCTGGCCGCCACCCGGGTCCGCACCGGCGAGACCGACGATGACGCGCTGTGACCGCTTGAGAAAAGGTATCAAACCGATGAAACTGACCCAAAGGTTCCTGTCCGCCCTGTCCGGTGCCGCCGCTCTGGCGGCCTTGCCAGGCCTTGCCCTTGCCCAGACCATCCCCGCCGCCACCGTAGACAAGGGCGATGTCGCCTGGATGACGATTTCCAGCGTGCTGGTGCTGTTGATGACGGTGCCCGGCCTCGCGCTGTTTTACGGCGGTCTGGTCCGCACCAAGAACATGCTGTCGGTGCTGACCCAGGTGTTTGCCATCACCGCTGTCGTCGCCATCATCTGGGTGATCTACGGCTATTCGATGGCCTTTACCGATGGCGGCAGCTGGAATGCCTATGTCGGCGGCTTTTCCAAGGTGTTCCTGCAAGGCGTCGACCTGTCAACGCTGGCCGCCACCTTTTCCAACGGGGTCTATCTGCCGGAATACAGCTATATCCTGTTCCAGATGACCTTTGCCTGCATCACTCCGGCGCTGATTGTCGGGGCCTTTGCCGAGCGGATGAAGTTTTCATCCTTGCTGGTGTTTTCAGTCCTGTGGGTGACCTTGATCTATTTCCCGATGGCCCACATGGTCTGGTGGTGGGGTGGTCCGGATACGATTGCCCAGGGCGCGCTCGATCTGGCTGCGGCAACCGCTGCCAATGATCAGGCCGGGATCGATGCCGCCAATGCGGTGATCGGTGCCAATGGCATGATCTTCAACTGGGGGGCGCTGGACTTTGCCGGCGGCACCGTGGTGCATATCAACGCCGGGATCGCGGCGCTGGCAGGGGCGATTGCGATCGGCCCCCGGATCGGTTTTCGCAAGGAATCGATGGCACCGCATTCGCTGACCATGACCCTGATCGGGGCGTCGCTGCTGTGGGTCGGCTGGTTCGGGTTCAACGCCGGGTCCAACCTCGAATCCAACGCCGTCACCGCCCTGACCGCGATGAACACCTTTGTCGCCACCGCCGGTGCTGCGGTCGGCTGGCTGTTCATCGAATGGGCGATGAAGGGCAAACCCTCGATGCTGGGCCTGGTATCGGGTGCTGTGGCCGGTCTGGTCGCCATTACCCCGGCATCGGGCTTTGCCGGGCCGGTGGCCTCGATCTTCCTCGGGCTGTTTGCCGGGGTGGTGTGCTATCTGTTCGTCGGCCATGTGAAGAACATGTTCAAGCTGGATGATGCGCTGGATGTGTTTGGTATCCACTGTGTCGGCGGGGTGATCGGGGCGCTGGCCACCGGAATCGTGGTCAACCCTGCGCTGGGGGGTGCCGGTATTCCGGACTACATCAGCCAGCCGGGAACGCTGCAGTTGGCGGACTATGTGTTTTCAACCGCCTTCATGGCGCAGGTCAAGGCGGTGATCTTTACCCTGCTGTTCTCCGGCATCGGGTCCTATGTTCTGTTCAAGCTGATCGATCTGACCATGGGTCTGCGGGTCAGCGCCGAAGTGGAACGCGAAGGCCTTGATGTCGCCGAACATGGCGAACGCGCCTACAACATGTGAGTTCTGCGGGCCGCGAAACCGGCCCGCAAAACCCGGCCACGACCCCTGGCATCCGAGTTTCCCTCCCCGGTGCCGGGGCCTGTGACCGGAAAGGCCCCGCCCCGGTCGGATAACGGACTGGACGGTTAACTACAGGCAGACCCGGACACCTCCCCCCGGGTCTGTTTGTTTTTGCGGTACCGCGCACCCCGCGCCGCTCCGGGCTTGACCCGGAGCCTCGGGGTCCCGGGTCAGGCCCGGGACGGCGTGGAGCAGGTGACGGGTTCAGCGCTGGATCAGCGGCCCCAGCTTTTTGCCTGCCAGCACATGCACATGCAGATGCGGCACCTCCTGCATGCCGTCGGCACCGGCGTTGGAAATCACCCGGTAGCCACCCGCCCCCACCATCCGGCACACCGCCGCCACTGCGCGGGTGAAATCGACGATTTCGCCGTCGCTGGCAGTTTCGGCAAAATGATTCCAGTCCACATAAGCCCCGCGCGGCAGTACCAGAACATGCGCCGGGGCCTGCGGGGAAATGTCGGGAAAGGCGATGGAATGCGGGGTTTCCAGCACCGGTTTGCCGGGAATCTCACCGCGCAGGATGCGGGCAAAGATGTTTTGCGGGTCATAGTGATGCGGCATCATGCGGTTCCTGTGCTGCGTGGGGTATCAATCGAGGTAAAGATAGCCGGTAGCGGCGATTTCGCGCGCGGTAGTCGGTGCTATCCCCAGAAACGCCGCGAGGGGTGCTGCATTTTCATCGGCAGAAGCGCTTTCGCGGATGCGGTACAGATTGGCAAAGTTGGCATCGCGCAACCGGTCGCTCTCAAACTTCACATCATAGCGGATGGTCGGCAGCAGCCGGTCGATGGTTTCCTGCGGGGTACGTTCGCCGGCAAGGCCGACCCGGCGGGCATGGCCGATCAAATAGTCATCGCTGAAATTGCACTCGATCTCCAGCAACCTTGTGACGCAGCGGTCGGCATAGAAATCCTGCATCAGATCGATGGCAGAGGGGTCAAGACAGATCACCAGCCGGTCGGTTTCGTGGTAATCGAACAGCATCCGCATCAGGGCGCGGCGGTGGCGGGTGCGCTTTTCCAGCGTCGATTGAATGCCGCCCAGATCGGGCAACTGGGTCGATGCCTCGTTGAACAGATATTCCAGCACCGGTGTATTGGTCACTTGCCGCACCCGGTCGACCAGCCGCTTGGCGACATGCCATTTCTTGCAGACCACGATCATCAGTTCGCGTTCGCGCCCCAGAGAGCTTTCGGTTTCCCAGAACCGCGGGGCAAACCGGCGGCCGATCCGGCCGCGGCCGGTCAGAAACTTGAACAGGCTGCGACCCTCGTTGGAGATCTGGAACTGCACCCCCTGCGCCGCATACAGATCGCCAAGCCGCCGTTTCAGTTCAGTGGCATCGGGGCTGATCTTGCGGGCAAACAGGAAATCCTGGCTGAGCAGCAGGTCGTAATGGTCATTGTAAAAGGTGACAGGCATGCCGTAATCGGAAAACATCAGGCAGGTCAGGGTGCGGGCCCGGATCTCCGCCTCTGGCACCAGATGGCGCACCAGGGTCTGAAAGAAGGTCTCATCCGGGATCCAGGTGTTGCGGAAGAACCGCATCACATCGCGGCGTTTGCGGCAAAACTCCAGAATGGCTTCAACGGTGCGGCGGCGCAGGCACCACCACTGGCTGCCGATCATGATCTGGATATCGGACGGAATCGCCCGTTTCAGCCCCAACCGGCGTTGCAGGTTGAAGGCGGCGTAAAACAACCGCTTGTGGGTGCGTTCGTTGAAGAAATGGCGATAGATCAGCCGTTCGCCCTTCATCCCGGTCTTGATCCAGTCTGAATTGAAAAAGTCGAAGCTTTCGATGTAGTCAGCCTCTTCGCCATCGAGAAAGCCATGGGCATATTCGGCGGATTTGATCGCCATGCAGTCGCCGGACAGCATGTAAAAGTGGGTGGCGCGGGGAAATGCCTCGACCGCCGCCTCGACCGCGTGCAGTGTTGCCTGCACCAGCGACCATTCGCCCCAGCCACACCGGATCCGGGTGCGGGCAAAGGTGACGTTCGGGTTGTCCCGCAGCACCGAGCGGATATGGTCATAGGCGGCACGCGGGGCGCGGGCGTCGAAATGGATGGATAGGCAATCGCCGACCGCCGTCAGCCGTTCGGCCTGGGCGATGATCCCCTCGGGGTCTTTGTGACACAGCAGAATATAGGCAATTTTTGCCATTTTGGAAACCGGAACCCCGAACGCACCTTGATTGTTTACATAAATAGCTTGATCACTCGTTGAAAAGACAGCGTTTCTTTGTCGATTTCCGTGCAAATGTCGCCGCCGCCACAGCAGGCGCGGCGGCACGTCGGCGGGATGGCGGCGGAAACGCAAGAACAGGATGGAGGCAGCGGCCAGATGGGGTTTCCCGGTACCTGGATGACGACCAGTGAAAGCGTGGTTTACCGCGTGGTTCCGAAATGCGCCTGTTCGACCATCGGGCAGATCATGCATTATGCCGACAATGGCAGCTTTTACGATGGCGACATCCATGATGCGACTTCGGGTCTGCACAAATGGGCGATGGAGGCGAGCCAGCCGCTGATCGAAGCCAATGTAAAGGCGCACAAAAGCTATGCCTTTACCTGTGTGCGCAACCCCTATACCCGCATCCTGTCGAGCTATTTCGACAAGATCTGCGGCGTCCAGCGCAATGGCAAACGCTATCGCGGCAACCTGGTGCCGATGCTGACGCAGAAATACGGCATCGAGGTTGGTGATGCGCAAGGCGGGGGCGATTTCGACCAGATTGCCTCGTTCCGCCGCTTTCTGCTGTTTGCCCGCGACACCATCCGCTGGCGCCGCCCGATGGAACCCGACATTCACTGGTCGGCGATGGCGGGCCACATCTCGACCTACATCGTCAACGGGGGTCGCTATGACCAGATATTCTTCACCGAAAAGTTCGACGAAGGCATGAAAAAGGTGCTGTCGAACATCAAGACCAGGCACAAGATCGACCTGAAGACAATCCCGCGGTTCAACGAATCCGAAGGCCATGGGCCGAAACGGGCGCATCCGGTCGAGGATTATTTCGACGATCTGTCGAAACATCTGATGTGGGAAATCTACAAACGCGACTTTCAGCTGTTTCGCTATGATTTCGACAATCCAGCCAACAAGATGCCGCTGGGCGAGGTCGATCTGGACGAGGTCCACGCCAAACTGGGGGAGTGATTGGCAGGCTATTCACCGACACCATTGGTGCGCAAACTGGGGTTGAAGCCGGGGGTTCTGGCGGCGGTGATCGGTGCGCCGGAGGACTATGGCACCTTGCTGCAGATCAGCGATGCACCGGCGGTGCTGGTGGCGGGTGCGCCGATCCCCGAGGGGCTGGCCTATCTGCATCTGTTCACCGCATCGCGCTTTGAACTGGAGCAGGTGTTGACCGATGCCCGCAGGCGGATCGCCCCGGATGGCATGATCTGGATTTCATGGCCGAAAAAGTCGGCGAAGGTGCCAACTGACATGACCGAAGATGGGATCCGCGCGGTTTGCCTGCCAATGGGCTATGTGGATGTGAAAGTCTGCGCCGTGACCGACATCTGGTCCGGGCTGAAACTGGTGATCCGCAAGGAACTGCGCTGAAACAGCCCCGAATTTTCTGCGAAAATTCAAGAAGGCCAGTGTTCTTCTTGAGCAGTTTCTGCTGGGTGAGGCGAGGGCAAAAGGTGAGTATTTTCACGAAAAACAAGCCCGATCGGATCAGTAGCCCAGCGCACAGCCATCTTTTCGCGGGTCTGACCCGGCCTCCAGTACGCCATCGGAGCGGATCACGATGGCCTGTGCCCCACCGATCGGTTCATCCGGGACGGTGATCCGGTGGCCAAGCGCCGCCATCTCGGCACGGAACCCGTCGGAGTAGCCGCGTTCGACCGACAGGCCCTCTGCCCCGGCAAAACAGCGCGGGGCGTCGATGGCCGATTGGATATCCATGCCGAAATCAACCAGATTGGTGATCAGCCGGGCATGGCCACAGGGTTGATAGGCCCCGCCCATCACGCCAAACGGCATCAGGACCCGGCCCGCCTGCCGCAGCATGCCGGGAATGATCGTGTGCATTGGCCGCTTGCCGCCGCCCAACTCGTTGGGATGGCCCGGTTGCAGCGAAAAGCCGGCGCCGCGATTCTGGAACAGGATGCCGAATTTTGAGCTGGCGATGCCGGCTCCAAAAGCGAAATAGATCGAATAGATCAGCGACACCGCCATCCGGTCACGGTCCACCACCGTCAGATAAACCGTGTCGCGGTGGATCGCCCCGGTGGCGCGGGCCGGATCGGGCAGGGCGCGGTTGCGGTCGATCAGCGCCGCCAGCTGTGTTGCGGTACCTTCGGACAGCATGTGGCCGAGCCGCGTGGTGTGGCCGGGGTCGGCGATGAAGCGGTTGCGGGCATCATAGGCCAGCTTTGCCGCCTCTGCCTCGATATGGGCGCGGGGCGCACCAAAGGGTTCGAGCGCCGCCAGATCGAACTGCGACAGGATGTTGAGCATCAGGATCGCGGTGGCACCCTGACCATTCGGGGGATGTTCGCTGAGTTCGATATCCCTGTAGCTGCCGGTGAGCGGATCGCCCCAGTTGCAGGTGGTGGCGGCGAAATCTTCGGCGGTGTGGCTGCCACCTAGCGCTTGCAGCGACGCCACCATGTCGTCGGCCACCTCGCCGTGATAGAACCCGGCGCGGCCGTCACGGGCGATGCGGCGCAGCACCTCGGCCTGTCCGGGGGCACGGAAGGTCTGGCCGATGGTCAGGGCGCGGTCGTTTGCCAGGAAATGGCGGCGGGCGTCGCCTTGCAGCCAACCGGCATTTTCCGCCCAATCCTGCGCGGTGCGGGGGGCCACCGGGACACCTTCTTCGGCATAGCGGATTGCGGGGGCCAGGCTGGCAGCCAGCCCAAGGCGGCCCCAGTCGGCCGACAGGCGGCAAAAGGCATCAACGGCACCCGGCATCGTCACCGCATCGACGCCCTGTTCCGGCATCTGCTGCAACCCGCGTGCCCGCAGCGCCGCCGCATCGGCATCGGCCGGGGCACGGCCAGAGCCGTTGAGCGCCAGAACCCGCTCCTCCCCGGCCGGTTTCAGCAGCACGAAACAGTCGCCGCCAAGGCCGGTCATCATCGGCTCGCAAATCCCCAGCAGGGTTGCGGCGGCAATCGCGGCATCCACCGCATTGCCGCCCGCCTCCAGCATCTGGACCGCGACCTTGGCGGCCAGCGGGTGCGACGTGGCGCAGATGCCGTTGCCGGCCAGCACCCGGGACCGCCCCGGCAGATGAAAATCGCGCATCGACCCCTCCGATTTGTCGGGGCAGGTTAGGATGCAATGCGGGGGAAGGGAAGCTGCAAGGACCCCGGCGACGCGGGCTGGGTGGGGGCTGTTTTCCGCGCCACCGGGGGAAGCCATGCAGCTACCCTTTGGTTGTTGCGCCAGATCGGGGCCGGGATGCGGAGGGAAAAAGGTATAATTGCGGCATTGGCAGCCCCGTCGGCGCGCAGCGCCCGATCAGAGCGCCGGATGGGGGGGCGGTTGGGGGTAAGGACTATTGGCCCGGATTTCATCCACGACCAGTTGAATGGACCCTTGTTCTGCCTCTCCCTTTGAAGGGAGGGCAGAGTTGGGGGTCGCCCCAGCGACTGAGTTTGGGATAGAATTCTGCGCAAAATCAGCGACCTGAGAGATCTCCACCCTAACCCTCCCCACAAGGGGAAGGGGATTTCTGTGCAACCTAGAGCGGAAGGACTTTTAACGGAACCAGTTCAAAGTGATTTGTGCGTTACGGCCTTGCCCGGACTTGCCATGACATAGGGCGGTGCCTGTCCGCCGGGTGGCCATAGCAGCGCCGGGTTTGGGTGCTTTATGGTGCCGCACCTCCCGCAGATGTTCATTG
>JAYTDA010000275.1:0-21080 GCA_043736155.1 Paracoccaceae bacterium
CAATGAACATCTGCGGGAGGTGCGGCACCATAAAGCACCCAAACCCGGCGCTGCTATGGCCACCCGGCGGACAGGCACCGCCCTATGTCATGGCAAGTCTGGGCAAGGCCGTAACGCACAAATCACTTTGAACTGGGTCCGTCAAAAGTCATCCCGCTTTAAGGGCCATCACCAGAAACTCAAGGCCCCGGCTCAAGGCCGGGGCGACGCAGGGGGCGACGTGGTGGCCCAGCGACCACCGAATGGCTGCAAGACCCCATTGACGAAAATGTTTCCTTGTAGTGAAATTTCACTGCGATAGTTTGCCGGTGAAGATTGCACGGAGGTTGCCTTGGTCCCGCCGCTTGTCAACGACAACCCCGCCTTGCCGCGTGGCAAACCGGCGTTTGATCAGGACCCGCACCGGGTCCGCGAAATCTCGGAACGCAATCTGGAGGCGGCGATTGGCCGCGAAGTGCGCAATTTCCGCCGCCAGCAGGGGATGACGGTGGCTGACCTTGCCGCCGTCACCGGTCTGTCGATCGGCATGCTCAGCAAGATCGAAAACGGCAATACCTCTCCCAGTCTGACCACCCTGCAGGTGCTGTCCCATGCCTTTTCGGTGCCGGTCACCGCGTTTTTCAAAAGCTATGAGGAGCGGCGCGAGGCGCAGCATGTCAAGGCCGGGGAACATGTCGAGATCGAACGCCGGGGCACCCGCGCCGGGCATCAATACAACCTCCTGGGTCACATCGGGTCCAATTCATCGGGTGTGGTGGTCGAGCCCTATCTGATCACCCTGACCACCGAAAGCGACACCTTCCCCGCGTTTCAGCACGAGGGGCTGGAATTGTTGTACATGCTGGAAGGCGAGGTCGATTACCGCCACGGCGACCAGATCTTTGCCCTGAAACCCGGTGACAGCCTGTTTTTCGATGCAGATGCACCGCATGGCCCCGAAGTGCTGGTCAAACTCCCGGCCCGTTACCTGTCGGTGATTTCGTATCCGCAGGGGTGAGGCCGTAAAGAAAACGCTCCAGTGGCGCCCTCGTCGGGAAAACGCTGCCCCACAGCATTTTCTGATCCTCCTCGATCAGGCCGAACGCCCGAAGCGCCAGCGCAGGGCCGGACGAGGCCGTTAAAAAAGCGCACCAGTGGCGCGTTCCCCGGCCGAACGCCCGAAGTGCCGACACCGGGCCGGGCCAGACTGCATGGACCGGAGACATATCTGACACCAGCCGCCCATCTGGTTGACCGATTGGCGTCCCGTACCGGATGAAACGTAGGGTGTCGTGCTTGCACGCACCTTTTGTCGGGTATCGTGCCTGCACGCACGACACCCTTCATTCAATTCCCCTCTTCAGCCTCCGGCGAAAGTCGCGGCGGGTCGGCTGCAAGGGCCGTTGGCACAAGCCCTTACCGCCGCCCCTTCAGCATCGCCAGCCGGATCAGTGCCCGTTCGATCAGTGCCATCGCCGGGGCGCGTTGCCCGGCAGAGCGCAGCGTCAGGTCGGTTTCCACCAGCACCGCCAGCGCCTGTTCCAGCCCGCGGGTGCCCCAGGCCCCGGCCTGCCGCGCCATCGCCTCGTGCCGGGGGCGGTACCCGCCGGTTTTGGCGACACCGGCTGACACCCCGGCGGGATCACAGCTGGCTTTGTGCAAGCCGCGAAAGTAGCGCAGCGCCCCGATGCAGATGGTCACCGCATTGGTGCCTTGCCCCGCCAGCCGCTGGATCAGCGGGCCAATCGCATCGGTCCGGCCATCGGCTGTGGCGGCGACCAGATCATCGACCTCGGCCTCGATGGTCGCAGGGGCCAGCGCCGCCACTTCGGCCCCGGTCAGCGGCGTGGTATCGCCCCATTTGTAAAGGCCGAACTTTTCCACGGTTTGGCGGAAATCGCCGGGGTCAAGGTCGCGCGCCAGCGCCAGCACCGCCGCCATGCCCTCGTGGCCAATGTCGCGCAGACCGGCGGCGGCGAGCCACCCTTCGATCTCTTCCCGCCCCGGTGGGTCGCTATAGAGCCCGATGCAGACCGCATTGCGGGACTCGTCAAACAGCTTTTTCAGCCCGGATTTGCCGGTCAGATTGCCGGCGGTCACCACCAGAACCGCGTCCCCCGGTTGCCACTCTGCCAGCAGCGCCTTCAGCGGCAGTGCCGTGGTTTCGCTGGCATCTTCCAGAAACACCGCGCGGGGCCCGGGGAAAAACGCCCTTGCCTTGACGGCATCCAAAAGCTGTGCCGGATCGCGGCGCAGGTCACCGGCGGCCAGCCGGGTCAGCCGCATTTCCGCCTCGCCTTCCGGCCCGACCAGCGCTCGGATCACCTGTTGGCGGCGCAGCGCCACCCGCATCGGGTCGGCGCCAAAGATCAGCAGACCGGCGCGGGCGGGGTCAGGCTTGGCGAAATAGCGCGCCGCCTCTGCCCCCGACAGCTTCATTTGGCCCCCGACTTCATTTGGACCATGACCCCGAGGTGGCGACCAGCCGCGCCACGATCTGATCGGCCAGCAGCCGCATCAGCCTTGTTCCGGCGTCGCGCTCGGCAGCCAACGTGCTGACGGTGGTGCCAGAGGCGGAATAGGAGGTGAAGCTTTCCACCGTGCCCTTGGTCAATTCCGTGCCGGTTGCCGCGTCCGACAGCACGAAATTCACCGCACCGGTTACATTGAACCTTGTGATTGCATTGTCCGGCGTGATGCCAACGCCGTTGGTGGCGGTCTTGATCCGGTAGGTCAGGCTCAGGGTCGGGGTGCGGCTGCGGCCCAGCCGTTGTTCCAGCCGTTCCACCAGATCAAAGCCGTGCTTTTCGGTGGGCGATTGCACCTGAATGGCGTTTTGCAGCTGCACCGCAGGGCCGCCCGGGCCGAAGGCGGGCGTAAAGCCGCAACCGGCCAGTGCCAGCGCCAAAGCCAACAGGGTGCGACGGTCAAACCACCACATTGACGATACGCCCCGGCACCACGATCAGCTTTTTCGGCATGGCCCCGGCCAGCACCTTCACCACGGTTTCATCGGCCAGAACCAGCTTTTCCACATCAGCCAGACTCATGTCCTTCGGCACCGATATTTCCGCCCGGCGCTTGCCGTTGATCTGGATCGGCAGGGTCACATGATCGGAGGCGAGCATCGCCGGATCGGCTTTTGGCCAGGGTGCTGCCGCCACCAGCCCCTTGCCGCCCAGCATCGCCCAGACCTCTTCGGCCAGATGCGGCACCATCGGCTGCATCAGCTGCGCCATGGTGCGCATGGCGTCAGACTTGGCCGCCGCCGAGGCATCCGATTTCGCCACGATATTGGTGAATTCATACAGCTTGGCGACCGCCTTGTTGAAGGCAAAGCTCTCGATCCCCTGCGTCACCTCATGGATGGCGCGGTGGGTCGCCCGGATCAGCACCGCATCCTGAGTGGCATCGCCCGGCCCCCGCTTGTCACACTCATCCGCCAGCCGCCAGACCCGGCCCAGATGGCGAAACGCCGCCTCGGCCCCGCTCGACGTCCATTCCACATCGCGCTCGGGGGGCGAGTCCGACATCACAAACCAGCGGGCGGTATCGGCACCGTAAGCCGAGATGATCGCCAGCGGGTCCACCACGTTTTTCTTGGATTTCGACATCTTGGCAGAGGGGATCACCTCGACCACAGCGCCGGTGGCTTTCAGCCGACCACCCTCGACATCTTCGGGCAGATGATAGACCGGGCGGCCATTGCCGTCGCGGGTCTGGTAAATCTCATGCGTCACCATGCCTTGGGTGAACAGGGCGTTGAACGGTTCAATCGCCTTGGCGGGCAGGTGGCCAGTGGCGTGCATCGCCCGGGCGAAGAAGCGGGAATAGAGCAGGTGCAGGATCGCATGTTCCACCCCGCCGATATATTGATCGACATTCATCCAGTAATCGACTTCAGCGGCATCGGTTGGTGTGGTGGCGCACGGCGCGGTGAAGCGGGCGAAGTACCACGAGCTGTCAACAAAGGTATCCATCGTGTCGGTTTCCCGCCGCGCCGATGCCCCGCATTTCGGGCAGGTGCACGCGGCCCATGTCGGGTGACGGGCCAGCGGGTTGCCCGGCACATCGAACGTCACATCATCGGGCAGCCGGACCGGCAGGTTTTCCCTGGCCTCCGGCACCACACCGCAACTGGCGCAATGCACCACCGGGATCGGGCAGCCCCAATAGCGCTGCCGCGACAGCCCCCAGTCGCGCAGGCGGTATTTGGTGACGCCCTGGCCGATGCCCCGCGCCTCACAGGCGGCAATCGCCGCCTCTACCGCTTCGGAGCCGGTTTGCACGGCAGCCCCGGCAAAACCCCGGATATAGCTGACGGGTTGATCCTTCGGCGGCACAAAGGCTTCGGCCAGCGTCTGTTCCATTGCCCCTTCGGCGACGAACACCGGCGGAATCGCCAACCCATACTTGCGGGCAAAGTCGAAATCGCGCTGGTCATGGGCGGGGCAACCGAAAACAGCGCCGGTGCCATAGTCCATCAGGATGAAATTGGCGATCCAGACCGGCAGGGTCTCCCCCGGCCTCAACGGATGCTGCACCCGCAACCCGGTATCGAACCCCAGCTTTTCCCCGGTTTCAATCGCCTCTTCGGTGGTTCCCCCCTTGCGGGCGTCAACACAAAAGGCGGCGACCTCGGGGCGGTCAGCCTCCAAAGCACGGGCCAACGGGTGGTCGGGGGAAATCCCGACGAACGAGGCGCCCAGCAGGGTATCGGGGCGGGTGGTGTAGACCTCCACCGCATCAAACCCGCCAAACCCGGCCACCAGATCAAAGCTGAACTGCAACCCGCGCGACTGCCCGATCCAGTTCGCCTGCATCAGCCGCACCTTGGCGGGCCAATCGCACAGCCCATCCAAAGCCGCCAAAAGCTCCGCCGAATAGGCGGAAATGCGGAAAAACCACTGCGTCAGTTCGCGCCGTTCCACCACGGCACCGGACCGCCAGCCCTTGCCGTCGATCACCTGTTCGTTGGCCAGCACCGTCATGTCGACCGGGTCCCAGTTCACCACCGCGTTCTTGCGATAGACCAGCCCGGCAGCCAGCATGTCGATGAACAAAGCCTGCTGCTGGCCGTAGTATTCCGGATCACAGGTGGCAAATTCGCGGGACCAGTCGATGGAAAGCCCCAAAGGCTTCATCTGGCCACGCATGTCGGCGATGTTGGCATAGGTCCAGTCTTTCGGATGGCCGCCGCGCTCCATCGCCGCGTTCTCGGCGGGCATCCCGAAGGCGTCCCACCCCATCGGATGCAGCACGCTGAACCCGCAGGCGGCTTTGTAGCGGGCGATCACATCGCCCATGGTATAGTTGCGCACATGGCCCATGTGAATGCGGCCCGACGGATAGGGAAACATCTCCAGCACATAATACTTCGGGCGCAAAGGATCGCGGCGGGCGGTGAACAGGGAGGCTTCATCCCATGCCTGCTGCCATTTCGCCTCGGTGCTGGCTGGATCGTAGCGTGCCATCAAAAAGCCCCATCCTTACATGACCGGCTGGTTATAGCGCCCGATGGACAGAGGTCCAGTGCCGCACTACGTCCATTTTCTGTTCGAAAATATCCCGGGGTCTGGGGCAGGGCCCCAGTCCGCCATTCCCGCCAGCGCAGGGTTCACAGCTTGCTGTCCTGAATCCGCAACTGCCGTGCCCGGGTCAGAATCGCATCTTCGACGGCGCGGACGGTTTCGGCGCTGACAGCGCCACCCTGCGCCACCAGTGCCACTTTCAGCGACCGTGCATCCAGCGCCGGGTCATTGACCAGAATGGTGGCACGGTAGGCGCGGCCACCGCCTGGGGGGGTGCCAAAACCGGTGACGATCACCCCGGTAAACGGGTCCACCGATTCGATTGGCAGGAAATTCAGCACCTCCAGCGCAGCGCTCCACAGGTATTTGTTCACCTCTACCGTGATGTTCGGATTGTCCTGGTTGGAAAACAGATCGAAAATCGATGATTCCCGCGGGGGCTGCTGTGCGGATGCCGGTACAGCAGCGGCACCCGATCGGTTGGATTTGGTGAACAACCCCCCGATTCCCTTGCCGCCACAGCCCGCCAAAGGCACCACAAGCGCTGCAACGACAGCCACACGCGCCAGGACAGCAGCCGACCGACGCGGCAGGAAACGACACATTTCAGACACCATCTATCGCCCGATCCTGTTACCTGTTTCCGGTATCTATCCGACCCCGCCAAACCGAACAAGCCTTTTCCCGCCAATAGCTTGCGCCAGGGCGGCAGCACCGGCGAAGTGGTTGAAACCGGCGCAGAAAATGCCGCCCGGCACGACTGTGGCAAAGCTGCACCATGAATGCCCATCTTTTGCCTTGTTCGGGCAACCCGGTTGCAAAAGCGGCGGCGGGAGAAGAAATAGTCTGCATACCCAATTCGGATTTCCCTGAGTTGGGCCGCACCTTTCCAGTCAACGAGGGAAAAATGAAAAAGATTCTTATTGCTTCGACCGCACTTGCACTGACCGCCGGAATGGCGGCAGCCGAGTCGCACTCTTCGGTCTCTCTGTCGGGCTCCGCTCGTATGGGCCTTGTATATGACCAGTCCGGACTTCTTCTGGGCACCGGCGAAACCATGGCCTTCTCTTCGCGTGTTCGTGTTTCGGCAGCGATGACCGGCACCACTGACGGCGGCCTGTCGTTCGGCGCTTCCATGCGCTTCGACCAAATCGGCGGCAACGGCGGCGCGTCGACCGGCACCACCAACGGCGACTCGACCGTTTTCCTTTCCGGTGAATTCGGCAAGATCACCATGGGCGACGTTGGCGGTGCTGCCGACGCTTTGGTGGGTCAGGTTGATGGTGTCGGCTACGAAGGCACCCTGGACGGCCTGCACGAAATCGGCTTCATCGGCACCACCAAAACCGCGTTCTACTACGAAAAGTCGATGGCTGGCGGTCTGACCTTCGGGATCGGCGCTGGCCAGGTTGGTTCGGATGAGCTGAATGTTGCTGTGAAGTACGCAACCGACAAGTTCACCGTTGCTCTGGGCTACGAAGATGACAGCACCGGTGCTGGCCATAACCGTATCTCGGCTTCGGGGTCGGTGACTCTGGGCACTGCCACTGTCAAAGCCAAGTACTCTTCCGACTCCTTGCTGACCGATGACGCGTTCGCCGTGTCGGTTTCCGGCACCTTTGGCGGCGTAGGCGTCACCGCGTTCTACACCGATCTGGCAGTCAGCCAGAATATCGGTGTCGGCGCGAAATACGATCTGGGCGGCGGCGCAAGCATCGTCGGCGGGATCGTAAGCGTGGGTGGTGCTGGCGCAGCTGCCGACAACACGGTTGCCGACCTCGGCCTGACCTTCTCGTTCTGATCTGAACGACAGACTTCGGCAAGAGCGGGCCTTCGGGTCCGCTCTTTCCATTTGAGCTCCAAGCTGCAAGATGGTCCGGCTGAACCCCGGAGGACATGGTGAGCCTGTCTGACATCCAGACCCGCCTTGCCGCCGCCGTTGCCACCGCGGGCCGCGCACCCGGATCGGTCCAGCTGATCGCCGTATCCAAGGAACAGCCCGAAGACCGGGTGGCCGCCGTGCTGCAGGCCGGTCACCGGTTGTTTGGTGAAAACAAGGTTCAGGAAGCCGCCGCCAAATGGCCGGGGTTTCGTGCGCACTATCCCGGGGTACAGGTGCATCTGCTGGGTCCGCTGCAAACCAACAAGGCCCGGGCGGCGGTGGAGTTGTTCGACGCCATCCATGCGCTGGACCGCCCCAGACTGGCCGAGGCGCTGGCCCGGCTGGCTGCAGAGCGGGGCCGCAGCCCCGATCTGTTCATTCAGGTCAATGTCGGTGCCGAACCGCAAAAGGCCGGGGTATTGCCCGCCGATGCCGATGGCTTCATCGCACAGGTCCGGGCGCTGGACCTGCCACTGGTTGGCCTGATGTGCATCCCCCCCGAAGGCCAGGACCCGGTGCCGCATTTCCGCCTGTTGGCGGGGATTGCCGCCCGCAACGGCCTTTCCAACCTGTCGATGGGGATGAGCGGCGATTTCGAAGCGGCGGTGGCCTGCGGTGCCACCCATGTGCGGATCGGCGCGGCGATTTTTGGGGCAAGGGCGAAGGCCGGTCCGCCCTGACAGGGGCCGGTGCTTCCGGAGCAGCGTCAGGCATCGTGACCGGACCGATCAGGCAGCCTTCCAGTGGAAGGATGCCCGGTCCGTTGCCCGAGAGCGCAAGCGAAGGGCAAGGGGGGTTGGTCCTGGTGGGGCGCTCGGGCAATTCGGCCGCGCCTGCCTGGGCGGGCGCACTATCGCGCCTGCCAAGGGGCAGGCAGGCGCGGCCGAATTCGATTGAAATCAAATTCAGCAAGAAACAGCGAAGAGATGGGTCGAGACATCACCCCCGCACCACCACCCTTGTCCCCCGCCCCACCCGCGCCGCGATCCACCTCAAATCCTGCCGCCGCAGCCCGACACACCCGGCAGTCGGCGCATGCGGCCTGCGCCATTGGTGGATGAAGATTGCCGACCCCCGCCCCGGCACGGCATCCGGGCTGTTCCAGTCGGTCACCAGCACCAGATCATACTGCGGATCCCCCCGGCGCAGCTTTTCGTGGCTGTAGCGATGCGGGGCGCGGATCTGGTGGTTATAGGCGGGGTCAGCGGGATCGTCTGACCACAGATCGCGCGGGCCAATGGCCTTGGCCCCACGCGGTACCACCCCGATCCGATCAGCGCGATGGAACAGGCCGACGATGCGGTGAACCCCGACCGGGGTTGCGCCATCGCCTTCGCGTTTGTCGGCCGAAAACCCGCTGCGCCCGATGCTGGCAGGAAAGCGCCGCCCCCTGAACCGCACTCCCCAGCGGGTCACGACGATATCGCCCCGGCGCGCCGCGATCACAGCAGATGCCCCGATTTGGCGGCTTTGGTGGCCAGATAGGCCCGGTTCGCCTGGGTTTCCCCGACCCGGAGCGGCACCCGTTCCACGACCTCGATGCCATTGGCCCCCAGCATCGCCACCTTGGCCGGGTTGTTGGTCAGAAGCCGCACCGCCGAAAACCCCATCGCCTTCAGAATGCCAGCCCCCAGCCGGAAATCCCGTTCGTCATCCTCGAACCCCAGCCGGTGGTTGGCCTCTACGGTGTCAAATCCCTGATCCTGCAACGAATAGGCGCGCATCTTGTTGGCAAGGCCAATGCCGCGACCTTCCTGGTTGAGGTACAGCAGCACACCCGCCCCTTCCGCCCCCATCTGCGCCAGCGCCGCCCGCAGCTGCGCGCCACAGTCGCATTTCAGCGAGCCAAGCAGGTCGCCGGTGAAACAGGCGGAATGCAGCCGCGCCAGCACCGGTTGGTCGCGCCGGGGGGTGCCGACTTCGATGGCATAATGCTCTTCGCCGCCATCTTCGGGGCGAAACACCTGCAGCCGCCCGGCTTCCGACACCGCCATCGGCAGCCGTGCCGAGATGACCGGGTGCAGCGGTGATGGTACAAACATTACGGTGGCAGCCTGATCGGCGTCAATCACCGTCAACCCGTGCTGCGCCGCCAGTGTCGTGGCATCCGGCACCACAACCAGCAAAGCCGTAGGCAACAGACGCGCCGACTTGCACAGGGCAATCGCGGCGCGGTGCAGGGTGGCGGCACCGTCGCGTTCCGAGCGCAGCGGCCCCTTCATCGGCGCGCGCAGATCATCGGCGGGGTTGGCGACCCCCAGCACCCAACCCAGATCGGCAGCGGCGGGCACCGATACCCGCGCCAGATCGCCGTCATAGGCCCGCGCCTTCAGGGTTTCCGCCCGCCGTGCGGTGATTGCCAGCACCGGTTGCCCCAGTTTGCGCAATTCCGCCAGCCGCACCGCCGACAAAGCCTCGGCAGCCACCGCCAGCGCCGCCGTGCCACCCGAGGTCAAAACCACCGGCACCCCCATGCGCAGATCGGCACGGGCGCGGTTCAACAGTTCGATCAGGCTGGGGCCAAGCGACAGGGTCATCGTGCTTTCCCTATCCTTCCTTGTTGGAAATTGAAACATATCCCGGTCTGGCGACACGTCCGCGTGACTCCGCTGTCGCAAATCTTGCCGGATGCGTGACCAGGGCGCATCTGTCATTCATCAAAGCCAAGGAGCGCCCAGATGGCCAACCTGAAACGAATTCTGCTGGTGGACGACGAGGATGACCTGCGCGAAGCACTGTCTGAACAACTGGTGATGACCGAAGATTTCGACGTGTTCGAGGCGGCAACCGGTGCCGAGGCGATGGAAAAGGTCAAGGCCGGGCATTTCGATCTGGCGATCCTCGATGTGGGTCTGCCCGATACCGATGGTCGTGAGCTGTGCCGCCGGATGCGCAAACAGGGGGTGAAATGCCCGATCCTGATGCTGACCGGCCATGACAGCGACGCCGACACCATTCTGGGGCTGGATGCCGGTGCCAATGACTATGTCACCAAGCCGTTCAAGTTTCCGGTGCTGCTGGCCCGCATCCGTGCCCAGTTGCGCACTCATGAACAATCCGAAGACGCGGTGTTCCAGCTTGGCCCCTATACCTTCAAACCGGCACAGAAAATGCTGGTGGATGAACGGGAGAAAAAGATCAGGTTGACGGAAAAGGAAACCAACATTCTGAAGTTCCTCTATCGCGCCGCCGATGGTGTGGTGCCGCGCGATGTGCTGCTGCATGAGGTCTGGGGCTATAATGCCGGGGTGACGACGCACACATTGGAAACACATATTTACCGCCTTCGTCAGAAAATAGAGCCGGATCCGTCGCAAGCCCGCCTTCTTGTGACCGAATCAGGCGGTTACAGACTGGTGGCATAGCGGATTTGACGAACCCCGCCGCACGCCCGGGTTATGGCGTGCATCCTCCCTGTTGGACTGGCCCGGCACCTTGCCGGGCCTTTTTTTCATTACGACGGGCGATGCCGCGATTCTGTCGTAAGACCGGGCCAAATTCTCCACAAATCTCGGGTTTGTCTTGAAACCAGCGGCAATTTTGCCCGTCGCCGGTACCGGCATCCGTTGAAGGAGACATCATGACGCTATTCGCAAAAGCCGCCGGTCTGGCACTGGCCGGCATTCTGGCCGCTGCCCCGGCGCTGGCAGACCGTGCGCAGTTCAAGCTGATCAACCAGTCCGGTTACACCCTGGTGCGCTTTTACTCCTCTGCCGCCAGTTCCGAAAACTGGGGCAACGACATCTTTGGCGATCAGGTGCTGGACTCGGGCTTTTCCACCTATGTCACCATTCCGGGCAATCAGACCCAGTGCCTGTACGACTTTCGCATGGTCTTCAGTGACGAAGACATCCTGTATGACACTGTCGATCTGTGCGACGTCGGGCAGTACACGATCAACTGAAGCGGAGTAACCCATCGGTTGAATTGCGCAGAAGGTATGGCATACCTGCCTATGCGGCACCCGGTAATTGAACGATGATGCGACTGTGGGCAGCGGTCCCGTTGCCCCACCTCCCTGTTGGACTGGCCCGGCCCCCCAAGCCGGGCCTTCTTTTTCAGCCGGGCCTTCTTTTTCAGTCGGGCCTGCCGTTGCCAGGGCAAAAATCCCCTTGTCCCCATAGTCCGAAACCTGCCAGATCGGCAGGCAACAGCCGGAACGGGATGCACCGATGAGCTTTACCCTTGCCACCTGGAACATCAATTCCGTCCGCCTGCGCGAAGGTCTGGTGGCGCGGCTGCTGCAGGTTGAACTGCCCGATATCCTGTGCCTGCAGGAATGCAAAAGCCCGGTGGAGCTGATGCCGCTGACCGCTTTTGCCGCACTGGGCTACAGCCATGTCGTGGCGCGGGGGCAGAAAAGCTATAACGGCGTCGCCATCCTGTCAAAACTGCCGATCACCGAAGTGGCCGCCCATGATTTCGCCAGCCTGGGCCATGCCCGCCACATCGCCGGGCGGCTGGAAAACGGTGTCACCATCCATAATTTCTACGTCCCCGCCGGTGGCGACATTCCCGACCGGGCGCAAAATGAGAAATTCGGGCAAAAGCTGGATTACCTGACCGAGATGCGCGACCATTTCCGCGCTGACCTGCCGAAAAAGGCGATTCTGGTCGGTGATCTGAACATTGCCCCGCGTGAAGACGATGTGTGGAACCACAAGCAGCTGTTGAAAATCATCAGCCATACCCCGATCGAGGTGGCGCATCTGGGCGAGACGCAAGACGCCGGGAAATGGGTCGATGTCACCCGCGCCAACATACCGGATGGCAAGCTCTATAGCTGGTGGTCCTATCGCTCGCCCGACTGGGATGCAGGCGACAAGGGGCGCAGGCTGGACCATATCTGGGCCACCCCCGACATCGCCAACGCCGCCCACGGCAGCCGCATCCTGCGGGCGACGCGCGGCTGGGAACAGACCAGCGACCACGCCCCGGTATTTGCCAGCTTTGATCTGTAGCAGTTGAAGCACCCGATGACTTTCGCCATTTGCCGTGGTATGGTGCGGCAAATGGCGGAGGTTTCACTATGAACAAGTCACTTGGGCGCGCCGCAAAACCCCAGACACCACAACGGCAGGCACCGCAGCCGGTCCTGACCCATGCCGCCCTGGCGTCGATGCCCGCAGCCTATGTGCGCGCGCTGGAAGCCGACGGCGTTTTGACCCGCGCCGACATCCGCATGATTATCCCCGACCGGACGCTGAACCGCCGCATCGCCCAGAACCAGCCGCTGAAACTGGACGAAGCCGATGGGATCACAAGGCTGCTGCGCGTTCATGCCCATGCCATGCGGCTGTATGATGACCGGGCGGAACTGGCGCAAAAGTGGCTTCATTCCCCAATCCCGGCTTTGGGTGACGCCATTCCAATGGAACTTGCACGCACCGATGCCGGAGCCAGAGAGGTGGAAACCATACTTGGTCGCATGGAGCATGGGGTATTCAGTTAGGTGCTGGTGTGGCGCCTGGTCAGACCCGAACTTGCTCCGGGCCTCGATGGCGAAGGTGCGCGGCTTTGGGGTGGCCGGTGGAATCGCGTCGGCGTACCAATGGTTTACACTGCCTCTTCACTTGCACTTGCCGCTTTGGAATACTTTGTGAACATGGAGCCGGAAATGCGTCGCAAGGGCAAGCTGCCGAACTTGATCGCAGTTGCGGCAAGACTCTCGCCCGGTTTAGTGGCGAGCTTCGATAGGGCAACTCTGCGGCGCGGCTATGGAATCCCTGACAGTCAGGCAGCAGGGGATGCGTGGTCTTTGGCACAGACCAGCCTTGGCCTCGCCGTCCCCTCACATGTGATTCCACGTGAAAACAACATCTTGCTGAACCCTCGCCACCCCAACATGGCGCAGGTCGTGATCGAGGAAACCGAGGATTTCGCCTTTGATGACCGTCTGGGACTGTAACCTGTGGCAGGTCTGACCCGCCGCGCCCTGTTGTTGGGCACAGGTGCCATTCTCGGTAGCCTTGGCACCCGGGCCGTTGCCCCAAGCCTGCCGGGGTTGGCGGGGGTTGTTTCCGTCGCCGGGGCCCCCACTGATGGGCGGCTGAATGACGCCAGCGGGCTCAGCGATACGCCGATCTTCAAGCACATTACCCTGTCCGACGATCCCGGCGAGGCGTTGGTGGCTGCCTTGCGCGCGGAACTCAAGGCGGCAGCGGCAGAGGGCCGGGCCGTCAACATCGGCGCGGCGCGGCATTCGATGGGGGGGCAGGCGATTCCCCGCGACGGGCACGCCATTACCTTGCAGTCGGATTATCTGGAGATTGACAGCGCCAACCAGACTTTCCGGGCACAGGCCGGGGTGCGCTGGTCCTCGGTGATTGCCCAGCTGGATGCCAAGGGGTTTTCCCCCAAGGTCATGCAATCCAACAATGATTTCGGCCTCGCCGCCACCTTCAGCGTCAACGCCCATGGCTGGGCGGTGCCGCAGGGGCCGATGGGGGCGACGGTGCTGTCGGTGGATATGGTGATGCCGGATGGCAGCCACATCACCGCATCCCGCAGTGAAAACGCCGATCTGTTCGGGGCGGCGATGGGGGGCTATGGCCTGATTGGTCTGATCACCGCGCTGGAGGTGGCGATGCTGCCCAATCAGCGGCTGACCCCCACATTCACCGAACTGCCCGCTGCCGATTTCGCCCCCGCTTTCATGGCGGCGGTGACTGATCCTGCGGTGTCGATGGCCTATGGACGGTTGAATGTCGACCGCGAACGGTTCTTTCAGGACGGTTTGCTGGTCAGTTACCGCGCATCGGCGGATCAGGCCGACCTGCCGGCTGCGTCCGGCTCCGGCGTGGTGTCAAAGGTATCGCGCAGCATCTTTCGGGCGCAGTTGGGCAATGAACGGGTGAAACGCTGGCGCTGGGGCGTTGAAACCGATATCGGCCCGGCGATTGCCAATGATGCCACCCGCAACAGCCTGTTCAATGAACCGGTGATCACCCTGGATGACCATGACCCCCGCCGCACCGACATTCTGCACGAATATTTCGTGGCCCCCGGTGGCTTTGCCGCCTTTGCCCAAGCCTGCGCCGAACTGATCCCCGCCAGCTATCAGGAACTGCTGAATGTCACGCTGCGCTATGTCGCCGCCGATCCCACCGCACTGTTGAGCTATGCCCCGGGACCCCGCATCGCCGCCGTGCTGCTGTTCAGCCAGGAAATGACGGCGCGGGCCGAGGCCGACATGGCACGGATGACCCGCGCGCTGATCACCTCGGTGCTGGCGCTGGGCGGCAGCTATTACCTGCCGTACCGACCCCATGCCACAGTGGCGCAATTCACCCATGCTTATCCGCAGGCCGCAGCCTTTGCCGCAGCCAAACGAAGGCTTGACCCGCAACTGGTCTTGCGCAACGGCTTGTGGGACACGTTTCTGGAGAAGATATGACAAAAGCCCGCACCATCTGCCTGTTCTATTTCGCGGCACTGCTGGCGGTGGCCAGCCTGAACTATACCCCCGGCCTGACCGATGCCGAAGGCCGCGCCTTTGGCATCTTTGCGCTGGATCGCTATGATGATGCGCTGCACCTCGCCTCTGCCCTGTGGGCACTGCTGGCGGCACTGCTGTCGCAAAAGGCGGCGCGGTTCTTCTTGCTGGTGTTTGGCGCGGTCTATCTGGGCGATGGCGTACTGGGGCTGGCCACCGGGTCCGGCTATCTGGATCTGGGCATCTTCATCAACGGGGTGTTGGAGCTGAGTTTCGGCTTTCGCCTACTGGCCAACCTGCCGCATATCGCATTGGGCGGCTTTGCGCTGTTTGCCGGGGTGCGGTGGGGGCGCGGGTGATCCGGTTCCTGTGGCGCTGGCTGCGGCGGCTGGTTCTGGCGCTGGTGGTGCTGGTTCTGGTGCTGCTGGCCCCGGTGGCCTGGGTGGAAACCCTGTGCCGCCCGACGCTGGTGCCATCGGCCTATCCGCCGATCCTGACCGACCCGGCCCAGCAACGGGTCGAGTCGCAAAGCCTGCTGACCTACCCGGAATGGCACATCGTCCATGCCTATGAGGATTATGCTGCCGTGATCGCCAAGGGCGATCCACAGGATTTTTCCTATCTGAAAAGCGTCTGGGGCTTTTGGGATTCGCTCTGTTTGCTGTCGCGTGCCTCGGGGGAGCATGGCGGATTTCCCTGGCCAACCAAGCAGATGAGTTACACCATCGGTGTCAGCTTTACGCTGGAACTGGGGTTGAAGGGTCTGTACGAGGAAACCATCGGCCGCCTGTTCGTGATGATGCGCGGCCCGGAACCGGCACCGCTGGACCGGCTGTCGGCGCAGATGGCGGCAGACTATGCCCGCTTTTTGCAGCAGGTGCCGTGGTACCGCTGGCGCTTTGCCGACGATGCCGCAGCCCTGGCGCAGGCTGCAACGCCGGTGCTGCGCGACCGTGAACGGGCCTTTGCCCTGGGGTTGGAATTTCGCGCCAAGGCGGCCTATGCCGGACTGATCGCCAGGGCGGTGGCCGCCACAGGCCCCGATGACCTGACGATCCGCTCGATCATCACCGGGCTGGACGCCGCCACCCTGGGTGCCATCGACGGTGTGAGCGTGATTGCCGAACACCCCGAAGGGATCGAGATCGAAACCCCGCGCTACGCCGCCTTTACCGTAATCCTGCAAGCCATCGCCGCTGCCGGGGGCACCATCGTGGAAGTGGCCGGCAACGACGATATCATGTTCACTGCGCTGTCCGCCGAACCCTGGGAACAGGGAGAGGTGTTTCAGATCGAACGGCAAGGCACCGGCGGTTACCGGCATCTGATGATGGTCAGGGTGCCCGATCTGGCGGCGACGCTGAATGGCCTGTCGGCGCGCGGGTTGGTGCTGGAACATGTGCATGATTATTAGGGCAGGGCAGGTGGCAGCGGGGGTGGCGAGGCGGCTGGCGCTGGCGACGGCCCTATGCGGGTAGCTTTGCAGCACACTTGAGCCACCCTTGCGAAATGGCCCGGGATGCGGCATTTAACAGCCAAACGATCCCGCTACAGGAGCAACGACATGCTGGAATTCGGCGCAAGCACGGCTGCCCCCGCCCCCGGGGCCGAACCTCTGGTGAAAGACGGCACCGAAGCCAGCTTCATGGCCGATGTGATCGAAGCGTCAAAGCTGATGCCGATCATCGTCGATTTCTGGGCCCCCTGGTGTGGCCCGTGCAAAACCCTTGGGCCACAGCTGGAGGCGGCAGTAGGCGCCGCCAAGGGCCGGGTGCGGATGGTCAAGATCGATATCGACAAGGCCCCGCGCATTTCGGCGCAATTGCGCATTCAGTCGATCCCCATGGTCTATGCCTTTCACAACGGCCAGCCGGTCGATGGCTTTCAGGGCGCGGTGCCAGGCTCCGAGGTCAAGGCCTTTGTCGACCGGGTGGCGGCACTCGGCGGGGACGGCGGTCTGGCCGAAGCGATCGAGGCCGCCGAGGCGATGCTGGCCGAAGGTGCCGCTGTCGATGCCGCCGAGACCTTTGCCGCCATCCTGGGCGAAGATGCCGACAGTGCCGCCGCTTATGGCGGCATGGTGCGGGCCTATCTGGCGATGGGGGAACTGGATCAGGCGGAAACCCATCTGAACGCCGCATCGCCCAAACTGGCGAAATCCATCGAAGTCGAGGCGGCACGGGCGCAGCTGGAACTGGCACGGCAAGCCGCGAAAGCCGGTCCGGTCGATCAGTTGCGCGCCGCCGTTGCGGCAGACGCAGGCGACCGCCAGGCCCGGTTCGATCTGGCCACGGCACTGCATGCGGCAGGCGATGTTGACGGCGCCGTGGAGACCCTGCTGGATCTGTTCCGGCTGGACCGCGACTGGAACGAGGGTGCCGCCAAAGCGCAGCTGTTCACCATTTTCGATGCGCTGAAACCGCAGGACCCGATTGTGCTGAAGGGCCGCCGCCGCCTGAGCTCGATGATCTTTGCCTGACGGTGCGCGCAATGTCTGCTAGGGTTGACCGATGACCCGGACCACCGATCTGCCCGACCTGCTCCCGCTGTTCCCGCTGCCCGGGGCGCTGCTGTTGCCGCGTGCCCGCCTGCCGCTGCAGTTGTTTGAACCGCGCTATCTGCAGATGCTGGAAGATGTGCTGAAAACCCCGGATCGGCTGATCGGCATGATCCAGCCGCGGGAAGCCCCGGCGGGGGTTGAGGTCAAGCTGCATGCCATCGGCTGCGCCGGGCGTGTCACCGGATTCACCGAAACCGAGGATGGGCGTTATCTGATCACGCTGACCGGGATGTCGCGGTTTCAGATCACCCGCGAGGTGCCCGGCTTTGCCCCCTATCTGCGGGCAGAGGTCGGCTGGGCCAGGTTTCGTCAGGATCGCGGTGCAACCGAAACCGATGATGGCTTCGCCCGTGGCCCGTTTCTGCAGCTGCTGGCGCGCTATTTCCGGTCACAAAGCCTGTCGACCGACTGGAGCAGCCTGAAAGACGCCGGAGACGAGATGCTGATCAATGCGCTGTCGATGCTGTGCCCGTTCGATCCCGGCGACAAACAGGCCCTGCTGGAATCCCCGACCCTGACCACCCGGCGCGAAACTCTGGTGACGCTGCTGGAATATGCCCTGCGCAGCGGTGACGGCGACGAGGTGATGCAGTGAGTGAACCGCTGTTTGACCGCCGGATGCTGGAGGCGCTGGTCTGCCCGCTGACCCAGGGGCCGCTCGCCTATGATGCCGAAAGCCAAGAACTGGTGTCGCGCACCGCGCATCTGGCCTATCCGATCCGCGACGGTATCCCGATCATGCTGCCGGAAGAGGCGCGGCAGATCGAGTAGGGGGGCACCTTTGGGCCGGGTACCCGGATTTTCTACAAAATCCGACCCGATTTCTATCAGAAATCGTGTCTGCTGCAGGGGGTTGAAAGGCGTGCCGTTTCAAACGGCCTTGCCCTGCATCAGCCGCGGCAGATCGCCGGTCAGCCCTGCGGCTTCGCGGATCAGGTGGCGGCGCAGCGCAGGCATCGCATTGGTCAGCCCCAGCCCGATGTCGCGGCCCAGGCGCAACAGCGGGTTATCGTTGGAAAACAGCCGGTTGAACCCATCGGTTGCCAGCGCCAGCGTGGTGGTGTCAAACCGCCGCCAGCCCTGATAGCGGGCCAGAACTCCCGGTGCCCCGATATCCTCGCCGCGCCGCAGCGCCATGGCCAGCACCTCGGCCAGCGCCGCACTGTCGCGCAGGCCAAGGTTCAGCCCCTGGCCTGCCAGCGGGTGAATGCCATGTGCGGCATCCCCCACCAGCGCCAGCCGTGCTCCGGTCATCGCAGTGGCCAGGGACAGCGTCAGCGGATAGCTGAACCGGGCACCGGTCAGGGTGATCCGGCCCAGAAAATCACCGAACCGGGGCCGCAGCGCCGCCAGATAGCCTGCATCATTCCATGACTGGATAGCCCGGGCCTGTGCGGTGGTTTCCGTCCACACGATGGAACTGCGGTTGCCTTGCAGCGGCAGGATCGCCAGCGGGCCGGGTGGCAGAAACAGCTGATGCGCGGTGCCGTTGTGCGGCAACTCATGCGCCACGGCGCAGACCAGTGCGGTCTGGTGATAGGGCCAGCCGGTGCGTTTGATCCCCGCCCGGGTGGCGGTAGCAGAGCTGCGGCCATCACAGCCGACCAGCAAGGCCCCGGCGATCTGGTCGCCGTTTGCCAGAGTAACCACGATCTGCTGCCGCTCCAGCCGCTGTGCCGTGACGGTTTCAGCGGTCAGATGCCGGATCGCCGGGGTGGCGGCAATCGCCGCCAGCAGCGCCTGGCGCAAATGGCGGTCTTCGACCATCCAGCCCATCGGGCCTTCCTCGATCTCGGCATGGTCAAACAGCAGATGCAGCGGCGACGGGCCGGAATGGGCATTGCCATCCGAGGCGGTGACCTGCAGAATCGGCTGGGCATCGGCGGCAAGGCCGGGCCACAGGCCAAGTGCCGCCAGCATCCGCTGCGACGCCAGTGCCAGCGCATAGCTGCGGCCATCAAAGTCTGTGGCCAGCAGGTGATCCAGCTTTTGGCTGTCGATCAGCACCACGCCGAACCCGGCCCCGGCCAAGGCCAAGGCAAGGCTGCAGCCGTTCAACCCGCCACCGACGATCAGAATGTCACTTGTCCCCGGCATCACCGACCCTTTCCCGGTCACTATCGCTGCCCAAGCGGGATTGTCCATGCGCCGTGCTGCCGCTACCGTTGCCACCGGTAACCGGAGGCGGCGATGAGCAAGGATTGGCTGAAGCTGAGCGCGGGCGAGTTGGGGCGGCGGATCGGCGCGGGCAAGATCAACCCGGTGGAATTGACCGAGTGCTGTCTGGAGGCCACCGCAGCGCATCCGCTGCGTGACCGCATCTATGCCCGGATGACCGAAACCCGGGCCCGCAGCGAAGCGACGGCGGCTGCCGCGCGCGCCAGGGCAGGGCAGCGGCTGGGGCCGCTGGATGGGGTGCCGGTCAGCTGGAAGGACCTGTTTGATACGGCGGGTGTCGCGACCGAGGCCGGGTCGGCGTTGCTGGCGGGCCGGGTGCCGGACGCCGATGCCGAGGTATTGCGGCTGGCCACCGGGGCCGGGCTGATCTGTCTGGGCAAGACCCAAATGTCGGAACTGGCGTTTTCCGGGCTGGGGCTGAACCCGGTGACCGCAACCCCGCCCTGCATCAATGACGCAAGCGCGGTGCCGGGGGGGTCGTCTTCCGGCGCTGCCGCCTCGGTCGCCTTTGGTCTGGCCCCGGCGGCGATCGGCTCTGACACCGGCGGATCGGTGCGGATACCGGCGGGCTGGAACGATCTGGTCGGGTTGAAAACCACCTCGGGCCGGCTGTCGCTGCGGGGTGTGGTGCCGCTGGTCGAATCGTTTGATACCGTCGGCCCGCTGTGCCGCAACGTCGAAGATGCCGCCCTGTTGCTGGCAGTGCTGGAGCAGGGCAAGGCGGCGGATCTGCGCGGCGCCAGTTTGCAGGGCCTGCGGTTGCTGTTGCTGGACACCTTGGCGCTGGATGATCTGCGACCCGAACCGGCCAAGGGGCTGGAGCGGGCGTTGTCGGCCTTTGCCAAGGCCGGGGCACGGATCGAACAGGCCAGACAACCGCTGGCGGCCGAGGCGATGGCGCTGGCGCCGACCCTGTTCAACGCCGAAGCCTATGGCACCTGGCGCGAAGTGATCGAAGCCGCCCCCGAAAAGATGTTTCCGCGGATTCTGGAGCGGTTCCGCACCGGTATCGGCATTGCCGCCACCGACTATGTCGCCGCCTGGCGCCGCCTGCGTGAGGTGCGCACCGCCTGGGCCACCCAGACCGCCGGATATGATGCCGTGATCCTGGCCACCTCGCCGATCCTGCCGCCCGATGCCGCGCGGCTGCTGGCAGACCCCGCCTATTACGTGCAGGAGAACCTGCTGGCGCTGCGCAATACAAGGATCGGCAACATGCTGGGCCTGTGCGCCCTGACCCTGCCGACCGGTGTCGCCTCGGCCGGGATCAGCCTGATGGCATCCCCGAGGACCGAAGAGCGGCTGCTCAGGATCGGGGCTGCGGCAGAGGCGGCGCTGGGTCTGGCCTGAGCCAAAGCCGGGGGGTTTCACACCCCCCGGACCCCGCTGCGGGAACAAAGCCGGGGGGTTTCACACCCCCCCACCCTGCTGCGGGAACAAAGCCGGGGGGTTTCACACCCCCCCACCCTGCTGCGGGAACAAAGCCGGGGGGTTTCACACCCCCCGGACCCGCTG
>JAYTDA010000276.1:0-1805 GCA_043736155.1 Paracoccaceae bacterium
CCGCACAATTGCGCTGAGCCGATTCCTGCCAGTTTTCCAACGGCTTGCGCGGAAACATGCCTAGTCTTCCCCGTCATCTTCGGGCCAGTCGCCGAAATCCATCGGCACGGCATCCGGCGCGAAAATCGCCGGGAACGATGCCTCGGCGCGTTTGCGGTCGATGCGAAGCAAGGCGTCATAGCTGGCGTCATCGAACGGGTCCTCGGCGGGAACCACCTCACGCCCGAGCAGCCAGGACAGCCTCCCGGCGTCGAGGTTGCCGCGCTCGAAGACCTCTTCGCCGAACTGCTGCCAGAGCGCTGCCATGAAACCCTCGTCCGCCCTGCGGTCGGTGGATTTGCGGTCCTTGTAGCGTTCGCGTTTGGTGATTTTGGTCGCGCCGTCCTTCTTGTTGGCGCGGCGGATGGTGAACTGATGGTCGGTGCCCGGCAGTCGCCCCGGAAAACCGCGATGTTTCAGCATGATACGCCTCCGCTGGGGGCGGAAGACCGGACGGGCGCGGTCAGCTCTGCTCTGACGGCCCGCCCGGACAGGTCACTTGTACTTGCCGGTGTAGACGGGCTCGACCGTAACCATGGGCTCGTCGACATAGACAACTTCTGCGACGCCGGAGCGTTCGCAGGCCCCGAGGAACCCCATGAAAGACAGCGCCACAATGGCGCGGATCGTGCTCGACATCCTCTGCTCCTTCGTTTTTGGAGGGCTTTGGGCCCAGGTGGTGACCCGGTCCGCCCCCTTGTCGTCATCCAGACCGCTTGGGTTCGGCCTTTGGCAACAATACCCCAAAAACCGCCAGATTGCGCCGAAAACATGCACAATGCGGCGCGCTGTGACTCGAAAGCCTCATCCATCGGTCTGGATGAACATCGCCGCGCAACATCTTGTGGAGACATCAGAAAGCTTCCCATATGCAGGCGTCGTTCTCGATGCGGTAAGCCTCGAAAAACTGGGTTGCGTCGGGCGTGGGCGCGCCAAAAGGCAGCGCCTGATCCGACAGCGAGATGATGATCTGGCTGGGCTGCGGCCCGAATTCCGCCAGCCGCGTCAGCGCGTAGGTCCTGCACAGATGCGCCATGTCGGCAGAGGCCGCCTCAAAACCCACCGTGCCACCCGATTTAGCAATCGCAGGCGCCAGAAAGCGAAAGCGGATGGCCAGCCCGTTGGGCCCCGGCACGTTCCAGATCACATCCTGCAGCGTCACCAACTGGCCCGAGGGCACATCGACTGCGATCTCGCCGCCCACCATCACCTGCGGCCCGTCGGCCTGTTGCTGATCCGGTTCCATCTCTCCCCCGTCACAGCGGAATATTGTCGTGTTTTTTCCAAGGGTTGACCAGCTTCTTCATCCGAAGGCTGGCAAACGCCCGGGCAACACGGCGGCGGGTGGCATGAGGGGTGATCACTTCGTCAATGAACCCTTTTTCGGCAGCGACAAACGGGTTGGCAAAGCGGCGTTCGTATTCCGCAGTGCGCGCCGCGATCTTGGCCTTGTCGCCCAATTCGGCCCGGTACAGGATTTCCACCGCCCCCCTGGCCCCCATCACCGCAATTTCCGCCGTCGGCCAGGCATAGTTGAAATCGCCGCGCAGGTGTTTGGACGACATCACGTCATAAGCGCCGCCGTAAGCTTTGCGGGTGATCACCGTCACCTTCGGCACCGTCGCCTCGCCATAAGCAAACAGCAGTTTCGCGCCGTGCTTGATGACCCCGCCGTGTTCCTGCGCCGTGCCCGGCATGAAGCCCGGCACATCGACCAGCGTCAGGATCGGGATTTCAAACGCATCACAGAACCGCACGAACCGCGC
>JAYTDA010000277.1:0-13690 GCA_043736155.1 Paracoccaceae bacterium
GAAGTCTCCATCGCAACCCTCCATGCCAAACAACATGGAAAGTCACTGATTCACCACTTCAGACGTTTGTCACCCCCTTGCTTCACCCGATTGCCCTGAGCAAGTCCCGGTAATCTCTTTTCTTTTGCAAGCACCGCCTCTAGGCTGATGCCGGGTTTCGATCCAACATGGGAGAAAGAAAATGAAAAAACTGCTGCTGGCCACCACGGCGCTGACCCTGATGTCGGGCTTTGCGATGGCTGAAGAAATCAAGCTGGGGATCATCATCGGCTTTACCGGGCCGCTGGAAACCATCACGCCGGCGATGGCTGCCGGTGCCGAAGCCGCAATTGCCGAGGTGAACGCCTCGGGCCTGCTGCTGGACGGATCGACCGTCACCGCGATCCGGGGCGACAGCACCTGCGGCGACGCGGCGCTGGGAACCGCTGCGGCCGAGCGGCTGGTCACCTCGGACAAGGTCAATGCCATCATCGGCGGCGACTGTTCCGGCGTCACCGGTGCGATCCTGCAGAACGTGGCGCGGCCGAACGGCATCGTGATGATCTCGCCGTCCGCCACCTCGCCGGGACTGAGCACCGCCGAGGATGACGGGCTGTTCTTCCGCACCGCGCCGTCGGATGCGCGCGAGGGCGAAGTGGCCGCCGAGATCATGATGGAGCGCGGCATCAAGTCGATCGCCATCACCTATACCAACAACGACTACGGCAAGGGCCTGTCGGACGCGATCAAGACCTCGTTCGAGGCGGCGGGCGGCACGGTGACCATCGTGGCGGCGCATGAAGACGGCAAGGGCGACTATTCCGCCGAAGTCGGTGCGCTGGCGGCGGCCGGGGGCGACATTCTGGTGGTGGCCGGATACATCGATCAGGGCGGGCTGGGGATCATCAAGACGGCACTCGATCTCGGCGCATTCGACAGGTTCGAACTGCCGGGCGGCATGGTCGGCGACAGCCTGCCCGCCAACGTCGGCGAAGGGCTGAACGGCTCGTTCGGCCAGGTACCGGGCAGCGACGCGCCGGGCATGGCGATCCTGGCCGAGACGCTGAAGGCTTCGGGGTTCGACGCCACCTCGGCCTACACGCCGGAAAGCTATGACGCCGCCGCGCTGATCATGCTGGCGATGCAGGCGGCAGGCTCCTCGGCCTCGGCCGATCTGAAGAACCACGTGATGGATGTGGCGAATGCGCCGGGCGAGGTGATCCAGCCGGGCGAATTGGCCAAGGCGCTGCAGATCCTGAAGGACGGCGGCGATGTCGATTACGCCGGGGCCAGCAACGTGGAACTGATCGGGCCGGGCGAATCGGCGGGGAACTACCGCGAGATCGAGGTCAAGGACGGCAAGAACGAAACCGTCGGGTTCCGGTAACTGTCGGCGGGCTGAAGGAACGAGCGGCCCGGGGCAATCCCGGGCCGATTTCATGGTCATATCCGGGTGGTTTTGGGGGCCTGATGATTACGGTCGAGAACCTGCACAAGCATTTTGGCGGCTTCCATGCCGTCGATGGCGCATCCCTGACGATTGCCAAAGGTTCGATCACCGGGTTGATCGGCCCCAATGGCGCCGGAAAAACCACCCTGTTCAATGTGGTGGCCGGGCGGTTGCCGCCGACCTCGGGGCGGGTGCTGATGGCGGGCGAAGACATCACCGGCCTGCCGCCGCATCAGTTGTTCGCCAAGGGGTTGCTGCGCACCTTTCAGATCGCGCATGAATTTTCCTCGATGACGGTGCGCGAAAACCTGATGCTGGTGCCGGGGGGGCAGGCGGGGGAAACCCTGTGGAACGCCTGGTTTGGCCGGGGCCGCATCGCTGCCGAGGAAAAAGTGCTGGCCGAAAAGGCCGATGAGGTGCTGGAATTTCTGACGATTGCGCATCTGGCCGGAGAAAAGGCGGGCAATCTGTCGGGCGGGCAGAAAAAGCTGCTGGAACTGGGGCGTACCATGATGGTGGACGCGAAGGTGGTGTTTCTGGATGAGGTCGGCGCCGGGGTGAACCGCACCCTGCTCAACACCATCGGCGATGCCATCGTGCGGCTGAACCGGGAACGCGGCTATACGTTCTGTGTCATTGAACACGACATGGATTTCATCGCCCGGCTGTGCAACCCGGTGATCGTGATGGCCGAAGGCAAGGTGCTGGCGCAAGGCACCGCCGCCGAGGTCCGCGCCGACGAACGGGTGATCGAGGCGTACCTCGGGACCGGGTTGAAGAACAAGGTGGTCGGGCATGGCTGAATTGCGCCCACGAATTTTCTGCGAAAATTCAGGAATGAACCAATTTTCTGCGAAAATTGTGCAAGGAAAGTTCCATGGATTGGCCCCGCGCCTGAATTTTCGCAGAAAATTCGTGCGGAACGGCCGCAGTGAAGCGGCCTCCGGCGGGAGTATTTTTGCGAAAAACAAGCCGGGGGGGGGCCAGTGATGGCGGAGCCGTTCCTGATCGGTGACACCATGACCGGCGGCTATGGTGCCACCGATATCCTGCATGGCTGCACCCTGTCGGTGGAAAAGGGCCAGATCGCGGTGATTGTCGGCCCCAATGGCGCGGGCAAAAGCACAGCGATGAAGGCGCTGTTCGGCATGTTGCGGCTGCGCGGCGGGGCGGTGCGGCTGGAGGGGCAAGACATCACCGCGCTTTCCCCGCAGGACCGGGTGGCCCAGGGCATGGCCTTTGTGCCGCAGACCCAGAACATCTTCACCTCGATGACGGTCGAGGAAAATCTGGAAATGGGTGCGTTCCTGCGCCGCGACGGGGTCAAGGCGACGATGGAGCAGGTCTATCACTTGTTCCCGATCCTGCGCGACAAGCGGCAACAGGCGGCGGGCGAGCTTTCGGGTGGCCAGCGCCAGCAAGTGGCGGTCGGTCGTGCGCTGATGACCGAGCCATCGGTGCTGATGCTGGACGAGCCGACCGCCGGGGTCAGCCCCATCGTGATGGATGAGCTGTTTGACCGCATCATCGAAGTGGCGCGGGCCGGGATCACCATTCTGATGGTGGAACAGAACGCCCGGCAGGCACTGGCAATCGCCGACCGCGGTTTTGTGCTGGTGCAGGGCGCCAATCGGTTTACCGACACCGGTGCGGCGCTGTTGGCGGACCCCGAGGTTCGCCGCTCGTTTCTGGGGGGCTAGGCGATGGATATCCTCAACGCCCTTGTCGCCTTTCTCAACTACGTCCTGATCCCCGGGGCGTCGTATGGCGCGCAACTGGCGCTGGGGGCGCTGGGGGTGACGCTGATCTATGGCATCCTGCGGTTTTCCAACTTTGCCCATGGCGACACCATGGCGTTCGGCACCATGCTGACCATCCTGCTGACCTGGTGGCTGCAGTCGCTCGGGGTCAGCCTTGGCCCCTTGCCCACCGCCCTGCTGGCGCTGCCGTTCGGCATTGCCGGAACGGCGGCGCTGGTACTGGCGACTGACCGGGTGGTTTACCGGTTCTACCGGCGGCAAAAGGCGGCGCCGGTCATTCTGGTGATCGTCTCGATCGGGGTGATGTTCATCATGAATGCGCTGGTGCGGTTCATCATCGGGGTGAACGATCAGGATTTTCTGGACGGGGCGCGGTTCGTGGTGGAACCCAAGGCGTTCAAGGCGGCAACCGGGCTGGCCGAGGGGCTGGCGATCCGCACCACCACGCTGATCACCCTGGTGACGGCGTTTGGCGTGATGGCCTGGTTGTTCTGGTTTCTGAACCGCACCCGGTCCGGCAAATCGATGCGGGCGTTTTCCGACAATGAGGATCTGGCGCTGTTGTCGGGGATCAACCCCGAACGGGTGGTGGCGATCACCTGGATCATCGCTGCCGGATTGGCCACCATTGCCGGGACGCTCTATGGTCTGGACAAGAGCTTCAAACCCTTTACCTATTACCAGTTGCTGTTGCCGATCTTTGCCGCCGCCATTGTCGGCGGTGTCGGCAACCCGGTTGGCGCGATTGCCGGTGGCTTTCTGATCGCGTTTTCCGAGGTGACGGTGACCTACGCCTTCAAGAAGGTGGTCGGCTATCTGGCACCGGCAGGCTGGCAACCCGAGGGGTTGGTGCAGCTGCTGTCCACCGATTACAAACTGGCGGTGTCTTTCGTCATTCTGGTGATTGTGCTGCTGTTCCGGCCAACCGGTCTGTTCCGGGGGAAAGTGATATGAACGGACGCAACATCGGGTTGTTCGCGGCAGTGGCGGCGCTGTTTGTCATCACCGGGCAGTATCAAAGCTGGAACCTGGCGCTGTCGATCTTCAACATGGGGCTGGTGTCGGCGGTGATGGCGCTGGGTGTGAACATGCAGTGGGGCTTTGCCGGGCTGTTCAACACCGGGGTCATGGGGTTCGTGGCTTTGGGCGGGTTGGCGGCGGTGATCTTTGCGATGCCAACCGAGTGGGAGGCGTGGGACGCCGGCGGGCCAAGAGTGGTTGCGGCGCTGATCCTCGGGTTGGCGGCGATTGTCGGGGCCGGGGTGATCTATGCAAGGATGGCGGCCGGGCGGGCGCGGACACTGACCATTGTCATTTGGCTGGTCGCCGGGTTTTTCCTGTACCGGATGGTGTTTGACCCGGCGGTGCTGGCAATCGAGGCCGTGACACCGGCCGCCACCGGCTATCTGGGCGGCTTTGGTCTGCCGGTGCTGCTGGCCTGGCCGCTTGGCGGGTTGCTGGCGGCGGCGGTGGCCTGGGTGATCGGCAAGATCGCACTGGGCCTGCGGTCCGACTATCTGGCGATTGCGACATTGGGGATTGCCGAGATCATCGTCGCGGTGCTGCGCAACGAGGATTGGCTGTCGCGCGGGCCAAAGAACGTCACCGGCATTCCGCGCCCTGTCCCCTATGAGGTTGACCTGCAGCAAAGCCCCGGCTTCATCGACTGGGTGCAAAGCCATGGCTGGGAACTGACCACCGCCTCCTCCATCGTGGTCAAGCTGGCCTATGCCGGGGTGTTTCTGCTGGTGTTGCTGGCGCTGATCTGGCTGTCGGAAAAGGCGCTGCGCTCGCCCTGGGGGCGGATGATGCGGGCGATCCGCGACAACGAAGTGGCAGCGGCGGCGATGGGCAAGGATGTGACCCGGCGGCATCTGCATATCTTCATTCTCGGGTCAGCGGTGATCGGGCTGGCAGGGGCGATGATGTCGACGCTGGACGGGCAACTGACCCCCGGCACCTATTCGCCGCTGCGCTATACTTTCCTCGTCTGGGTCATGGTGATCGCCGGTGGCTCCGGCAGCAACTGGGGTTCGGTGCTGGGGGCGTTTCTGGTCTGGTTCCTGTGGAATCAGGTCGAACCGATGGGGCTGTGGCTGATGGGGTCGATCACCGACTCCATGGCGGATGGGGCGCTGAAAACCCGGTTGGTGGATTCGGCGGCGCATATGCGGCTGTTGACCATGGGGGTGGTGTTGCTGCTGGTGCTGCGCTTCAGCCCGCGTGGGCTGATTCCCGAGAAATAATCGCGGCGGGCCATATCCCGGGTGTATTGCCCCGGTTGAACCGGGTCTGCTCTGGCTCGCGCAGCGGCATCCCCGGGGCCAAGCCGGATCTGAACCCGAAATCAGAACCCGAAATCCATCGGATCGAGGTCCGCCGTTGTCACCCCGAGCAGGGTCAGGGTGCCGGAACTGCACTGCACAAACACCGCCGGTTTGCCCGCTATGGTAAGGTTGGTCAGGGCAAGCTGGGTGAAGTCCGTCACCTGTTCGATGCTGATGGTGTCGCCATCGACGGGTGAGAAATCCTCGATGGTGTCATCGCCGAAGCCGGTGCCGCGAAACTGGAAGGCATCGGCCCCGGTGCCACCCCGCACCGTATCATTTCCGGCGCCCAGTTTCAGGATATCATCGCCGCCTGCCCCGGAAAAGGAATTGTCGAACACCGAGTCACTCATGATGTCGCGCTGCGCAGTGCCTTCGGCACCTTCGATCGAGGTCAGGAAATCGGTGTAGCCAAAGCCGTCCCGCACGGTGCCTGCTGCCAGATTGACCCTGATGCCATCGGTGCCGCCTTGCGATGCATCGCGGCCATAGGTCACGATGTCGAACCCGCCGCGCCCGTCGAACCGGTCTGATCCGGCATAGCCGGCAAAGTTGTTGGCGACGGAACTGCCATGGATCACATCGGCCAGAAAGGTGCCACTGACGCCTTCGATGCCGATGACGCTGTCGGTTGCCCCGTCGGGCCCGAGGACGGCGCCGGTCAGCAGATCGCAGCGGATGCCGGCGGTGATGGCAAAGGGGGTGAAGAACCAGCCGTCATAGGACAGGGTGTCAAAGCCCTTGCCACCGTTATAGCTGTCGGCCCCGCCGCGGTCCTGAATGAAATCATCGCCGTTGGCGGCCCCGACCTGATCATGGGTTGCACCGGTGTCGATCACATCGCCGGTGCCGGCATGATCGAGGGTGCTGGCATCGGCCGATCCGGTCAGGATATTGGCACCACGCGTCACCAGATGCCAGGCGGCAAAGCCGTCGCCACGCGCCAGTGTCGCCAGAAACACCGGCAAGGCGGCGCCGATCCGGGTCACTTCCAGCAACAGCAGATTGGCGGCATCGTAATAGCGGATGGCGGACAGGGTGCCGCCGATCACCTGTTGCTGTCCGGCGTTGGGGCCATCCTCGATCGTGTAGCTTCTGGCGTTGGTGTAGCTGAACACGATGCGGGCGGCATAGACTTCCGGGTCAAGCGGTGCATTGGTTCTATCATAATCCAGCACCATGCCGGTGTTGTCGGCGGCGGTCTGGACATAGGCGGCGAACCTGTCAAACCCGTAGAACCCCTGGTTGCCGTTGAACCACTTGAACTTCGCCACTTTGGACTCCCCCGGACCTGGTTAATCGCTTGTTAAGAACAGCATAGAGCGCAGATTGGTAAATCGAATGTTAACGCCGGGCCGGACCCGGCGCGGCCCCCGGTGAAGTGGCGCAGGACGGCACCGCCCCTGCCCGCCGCCGCTTGCGAAACACGACGAAAAATGTCGCCAACAAGCGGGATGCGCAGGCGCACAACGGGGCAACGTGGCGCAAATACATGCGTCAAAGGACAGGTCCATGAAAACCCATACCCGCGTTCTGGTCATCGGCGGCGGCGTCGTCGGCTGTTCGGTACTGTATCACCTGACCAAGCTGGGCTGGTCGGATGTGATGCTGGTCGAACGCAGCGAACTGACAAGCGGTTCGACCTGGCACGCGGCAGGCGGCTTTCACACCCTCAACGGCGACACCAACATGGCGGCGCTGCAGGGCTATACCATCCGGTTGTACAAGGAACTGGAGGCAATCACCGGGATGTCCTGTGGCCTGCATCATGTCGGCGGCATTACCCTGGCCGACAATCAGGAACGCTTTGACCAGCTGAAGGCCGAACGCGCCAAGCACCGCTACATGGGGCTGGACACCCGCCTGCTCAGCCCGAAAGAGGTTGAGGATTTCACCGATGGTCTGGTCAATGTCAAAGGCATCATCGGGGCACTTTATGACCCGCTGGACGGCCATCTGGACCCCTCCGGCACCACCCATGCCTATGCCAGGGCGGCGCGGATGGGCGGGGCAGAGATCGTGCTGCACAACCGGGTGCTGGAAACCAATCCCCGCGCCGATGGTTCGTGGGAGGTGGTAACCGAACAGGGCACCATCATTGCCGAACATCTGGTCAATGCCGCCGGTCTGTGGGCGCGCGAAGTCGGAGCGATGGCGGGGGTCTATCTGCCGCTCTTGCCAATGGCGCACCAATATCTGGTCACCGACGACATTCCGGAAATCATGACCATCCTCGGCAAGGGCCGCGAGTTTCCGCATGTGATGGACCCCGGCGGCGAGTTCTATCTGCGCCAGGAAGGCCGGGGCCTGTGCATCGGGTTCTACGAAAAGCCCTGCGAACCCTGGTCAGTCGATGGCACGCCGTGGAATTTCGGGCATGAGTTGCTGAACGAGCAATTCGAAAAAATCGAGGACAGCGTGACCTTTGCCTATCGCCGGATTCCGGTGCTGGAACGCTCCGGCGTCAAGCGGGTGATCCACGGCCCCTTTACCTTTGCCCCCGACGGCAACCCCTTGATCGGCCCGGTGCAGGGTCTGCGCAACTATTGGTCGGCCTGTGCGGTGATGGCAGGCTTTTCCCAAGGCGGCGGCATGGGGCTGAGCCTCGCGCAATGGATCATCGATGGCGAGGTGGAGCGCGACCCGCGCGGCTTCGATGTGTCGCGCTTTGGCACCTGGACCACGCCGGGCTATACCGTGCCCAAGGTGATCGAAAACTATCAGATGCGGTTTTCGGTCGGCTATCCGAACGAGGAACGCCCCGCTGCCCGCCCCTTCCGCACCACGCCGATGTATGACACCAACTGCGCGCTCCGCGCCGTATGGGGCCAGCAGTACGGGCTGGAAGTGGTGAATTACTACGCGCTGCCGGGCGAGCCGACCTATGAAACTCCGACTTTCAAACGCTCCAACGCCTGGGAAGCCACCGGTCAGGAGGTGATGGCGGTGCGCGGCAGCGTTGGCATCAATGAGTTGCAGAACTTCGGCAAATATTCGGTCAAGGGCACAGGGGCCCGCGCCTGGCTCGACCGGATCATGGCAGGTGCCATCCCGAAACCGGGGCGGCTGAGCCTGACCCCGATGCTGGCGCATTCCGGCAAGATCATCGGCGATTTCACCGTGTCCTGCCTGTCGGAAACCGAGTTTCAGCTGACCGCGTCCTATGGCGCCCAAGGCTGGCACTACCGCTGGTTTGAGCAGAACCTCGGCCCCGATGTCACGGTGGAAAATGTGTCTGACAGCCGCTCCGGCTTCCAGATCGCCGGGCCTAATGCCCGCCGCGTGCTGGCGGCGGTGACCCGCGCCGATGTCTCTGCCGGGGCGTTCAAATTCATGGATGTGCGGCGGATGACGGTGGGGATGGCCAACTGCATCGTGCAGCGTGTCAGCTATACCGCCGATCTGGGCTATGAAATCTTTTGCGACCAGATGTCGGTGCGCCACCTGTGGGATGTGCTGATGGCGGCAGGGGCGGGCCATGGCATCCGCCCGTTTGGCATGCGGGCGATGATGTCACTGCGGCTGGACAAATGGTTCGGGTCGTGGGGCCGCGAGTTCAGCCCGGATTATACCCCCGCCGAAACCGGGCTGGACCGGTTTGTCCGCTTCAACAAACCCGCCGACTGGATCGGCAAGGCGGCCGCCACCGCCGAAATGGCCGCTGGGCCAAAGCGCAGGCTGACGACCTTTGTTGTCGATGCCAATGACGCGGATGTGGTGGCGTGGGAACCGATCTGGCTGGAGGGCGCGGTGGTCGGCTATTGCACCTCTGGCGGCTATTCGCATTTCACCGGGCAGTCGGTGGCAATCGGGTTCCTGCCCGAAGGCCGGGTGCGGGACGGCTTGGCGGTGGAGATCGAGATCCTCGGCGAACGCCGCCCGGCGCGCGTTCATCTGGCACCGCTGTTCGATGCCGACGGGGCGCGAATGCGGGGGTGAAAGGGGGTGCAGGCGTCGAACAAAACCGCGCTTGCCTTCGGTACGTGGACAGCGGCACCTGTCCCATTCCCTTCCCGATAGACCGGTGTCAGTCCGGGCCACCAATCAGTGATTGACAAGAATCACCGAGCGCGCTGACTTGTTGTCAGTCGGCTAAACCTGCGGAAAGTCCGGTCGGCACCTGCAAAGGATTCAATATGCCAAGGGTATTGTTCTGGAACGCGGAAGGAATATCAGAGCATGCTGTCAGGATTGCCGAAAGGGCAGCGCGCTCGAAAGAACGGCTGACCAAGGCTGCCACAGCCTCAATTCAGCGCCACGCCAACCAGGGTGCAACCAAAGCCATCACCCGCGCCATGGTCCAGGAGGCAAGGCACAAATCCTTCAAACATCATGGTCTTGACAAGAACACCCGGCGAGAGGCTGCGGCGATGTTCACCGCCAGCCAATTCGAACAAAAGGCAACCCAATACCGCAACAAGTACCAATTTTCGCAAGACTTGCCGTTTTCAGCGCCCCACGTGTTCTTTTGTGAAGTTGTTTCCATCAATGTCGCGGCCCAGTCACCGCTTCAGGCTGGCGCGCTTCATGCCACCAAATGTTATGCCCACTATGTTCATGGTGCGCCAAGTCCCTTTACCCATTGCCCGGTCACAATCCCTGCGGGCTGGTATGCGGGTCCGGCGATTGCGGCAAATCATCGGGTGCCAAAATCTGTGACCCTTGCGGGAGCCGGAGCCCCGGTGCGCTTTTGTTTCTGGCATGGGCCTTCGGGGAATAACGGGGCTGTGGTTGCGGCGATGTATGCGGCGTTGAATGCCGGTGGCGGCGGCGCGCCTTTCGTGCTTTTTGGCGATCTGAACGCTGACCCTGCTCAGGTCGCCGGGCAGGGTGTCCCGCTGGCCAACATCATCCGCCCGCCAGCCATGACCCGCATTTCCGGCAGGATTTTGGACTATGCCGTGTCCAATGTCCCCCATCGCTTCACGCTGCGGCCACTTCTGCCGCATGTGTTGGGGTATGATATCAAGGTGCGCACCGGGTCTGACCACATGCCGATGATCCTCGATTTCCACTGACTTCTTTCCGCAATGCGGAGGCCCCATTGAAAGGGGGCTGTGCCGCGCAGAAAAGGCACATGGCTGCCCTTTCTTGCCCATAGGGGATCAGGTCCTCTTTCTGCCTGATCGGCTGTCTTTCACACTTTTTCCCCGACCTTGTCGCCGGTGCGCAAATCAAAATCCCCGGCGTCGTGGCGTTCGGCCAGTTGGCCGCTGGGTTCACCCCAGGTGCGGTTGACCATGATGCCCCGCTTCACCGCAGGCCGGGCGTCAATCGCCTGGGCCCAGCGCTGCACATTCGTGTAAGACGCCACATCCAGAAACTCCCCAGCGCCATATTGCCGCCCCAGCGCCAGTTGCCCGTACCAGGACCAGATCGCGATATCGGCAATGGTGTAGTGCGGCCCTGCCACAAAGGTCTGCTTCGCCAACTGGCGATCCAGCACATCCAGTTGCCGCTTGGTTTCCATCGCATAGCGGTTGATCGGATATTCCATCTTGAACGGGGCATAGGCATAGAAATGCCCGAAGCCGCCCCCGACAAACGGCGCTGATCCCATTTGCCAGAACAGCCACGACAGGCATTCGGTCCGCGCCGCCGGGTCCATCGGCAGCAACGCCCCGAACTTTTCCGCCAGATACAGCAGGATCGCCCCGGATTCGAACACCCGCTGCGGTGGCGACACCGCATGATCCATCAGCGCCGGGATCTTGGAGTTGGGGTTGACCGCCACAAAGCCGCTGCCGAACTGGTCGCCATCGCCGATCCTGATCAGCCAGGCGTCATACTCGGCCGCCATCCCCAGTTCCAGCAACTCTTCCAGCAGGATCGTCACCTTGACGCCATTCGGCGTTGCCAGCGAATAGACCTGCAACGGGTGTTTGCCGACCGGCAGGTCCTTGTCATGGGTGGCACCGGCAATGGGCCGGTTGGTGCTGGCAAAGGTACCGCCGTTTTCCCGGTCCCAGATCCAGACTTTCGGGGGCGTGTAAGGGGTGATGTCGTTCATGGTTCTACCTTTGGTGGCGGTGTTGCCCGGCAAGGGCGGCAAGGGTCAGGCGGACAACTTCACCTATCCCGGCGGAAAAGGAAACAGGCTGCGGCGCACCGACCCTGTGCTGCTTGACGATTGCGCCAAACCGCGCCAGCCTTGGCGCAACGCTTCACCGCCGCCCTGCCCTTACAATCAAATGGGCCAAACCGGCCCCTGCACAAAGCCCGCCCGCATGACCCGCCCCGTTGTTCTGATCCTGGCTGCCGGGGCGTCATCGCGGATGCGGGGGGCTGACAAGCTGATGCAGCCGGTGGCGGGGGTACCGCTGCTGCGGCACCTGATCCGGGTGGCACAGGCCAGCGGCGCCCCGGTACTGGTGGCGCTGCCACCCGGTGACAGCCCGCGCCGGGCGTTGGCGGAGCAGGCGGGGGCGATGGATGCCTGTGCCGGTCTGCCCGGTGTCGGGCTGGTCGATGTGCCCGATGCCGGCAGCGGCATGGCAGCCTCGATCCGGGCCGGGGTTGCGGCGGCGCCGGGTGGCAGCACCGGGCTGTTGCTGATGCTGGCCGACATGCCGGAAATTCAAACCACCGACCTGCTGCGGCTGCTGGAGGCCCATGCCGCCGATGCCTCAACCACCCTGCGCGCCGCAAGCGAGCGGGGGGTCCCCGGTCACCCGATCCTGTTTCCGGCGCAGCATTTCCCGGCCCTCTGCCGGTTACAGGGCGACAGTGGCGCGCGCCCGGTGCTGGCGGCAGGTCAGGTCCGGCTGATCCCGCTGCCCGGCAGCCGGGCGCTGACCGACCTCGATACACCCGAAGACTGGCTGGCCTGGCGCGCACAGACTGGGTTGTAAGGGCCGGCCCTGCGCCACCGGCTTGCCGACCTGGCGGGGCAAGGTCAGAATTTTCGTCGAAAATTCGGGGGCAAGGTCAGAATTTTCGTCGAAAATTCGGGGGCAAGATCAGAATTTTCGCAGAAAATTCGGGAGGACAGTGCGCACCGCCGTCACGCCGCCAGCAGGGCCCGCACTTCATGGGGTTTCAGTGACAACCGGGCGGCGCGGCAGGAGTTGCGGCCCGCAGCCGTCGCAAGTTCCGGGAACAGCGTCACCAGCTCGGCACAGGTATCCACGCCCAACCCGGCCATCGCCCGGTCCCCCGGTTGAAAACTTTCGCTCCAGGCCCCGTTGGCACAGATGATTTCGTGCTGGTCGAACATCACATGCAGATAGGTCACACCCTCGCACTGCGCCCGTTCCACCCCCGGGATGCCAACAAGATGCAGCGCCGGGGCCAGCACTTCGGCTTCACCAAACAGCAGTTCGGCGCGTGGCCCGGTCAGCAACATGCGGTGTTGCGGCGAAACCCGCATATCGGCCAGCGGCAGGCCGTGGCCCAATGTGCCTTGGCGGATCAGCACCGGTTGCAGGGCCGGATTGGCTTGCAGATCGGCGGCAGCCAGCCGCTTGGCACCGGCCCACCGCACGGCCTGAAAGCCGTTATCGCGGGTCAGAACCCAGTCACCGACCACCAGATCTTCCACCGCAACAGCACCGCGGTTGGTGTCGATGGTGGTGCCGGGGGTAAAGCAGGGGATGACGTTTTCGATATTCTCGAACCGCATCGTGCCCAGAAAGACGCCGAACGGGTCGTAAAAGGTGACAGTGCCGTTTTCCGGGCTGCCCGGATCATAAACGATATCGGTCCGCGCCTTGCCCCAGTTGCGCAGATCCAGCGTATCAAGATCGGCGCCACCTGCCCCGCCATAGACGGTGTCGCCGACATCGACAAAGAACACATCGGCATCGTCGCCCCCCAGCAGCAGGTCGGCCCCCAAGCCGCCGTTCAGCGTGTCGTGGCCTGTGCCGCCGGTCAGGCTGTCGTTTGCCGACCCGCCGATCAGGCTGTCAGCCCCCGCTCCGCCGTCGAGGATCAGGGCACCCGTCGCAGCAGTCCCGTTGAACAGGTCGTTTTGTGCGGTCAGCACGAAGTTTTCGATGTCGCTGAAGCTGGCGACGTTGGCACCAACGGTGGCAATGCCGTTTTCGGTGGCGCTCAGGATAACGGTGACACCGGATGTCAGCGCCGACAGGTTCAGCACATCGCCGGTTGTTTCACCGGCGCTGCCGCCAAAGATCGCGTCGGTGCCGAACCCGTCGGTCAGCACAAAGACATCG
>JAYTDA010000278.1:0-1927 GCA_043736155.1 Paracoccaceae bacterium
CCCGCATTACAACACCGACAAGGGCCGCAAGATCATCAGCCAGATGGTCACCGTCGCCGACCTGACCCGCACCGCCTTTATGAACGGCGATCTGTCGACGGTGATGAGCCCGAGAACCGTGCTGAACTGGGCCCAGAACGCCGAGATTTTTCGCAATGTCGGCTATGCGTTCCGGCTGAGTTTTTTGAACAAATGCGACGAGCTGGAACGGCAGACGGTGGCGGAATTCTATCAGCGCTGCTTTGCCGAGGAACTGCCGGAAAGCGCGGCGAGCCAGGCGATGCGGTGAGCTGGCCACTCAATACGATTGTAGTTATCGCCCTTGTGGGCGCTTCATTTCGTATTGGATATGACCGCGGGTTGGCGAGGGCACCAGAGTTTCAAACGATAGACGATAAATTTGTAATTCAAACACTTGAAGCGTCACTGAGAAATCAGAGAAATTCCGCGCACTCGCCTGAGGAATGCCTTAGTATCGTCACGGATGGGAATGTAGATCTTCATTCATTTTGCAGCGACTACCTGCGAGCAGAAGATTTGAAGATGTACGACGGAATGTCCGACGAGCGCGATCCATACGAATAGCAGATTGACAGTCTCACTTTTGTGGCGGGCATATCGGTATTTGTCTTTTGCCGCCTAATGCCCGCCCCTGATCTCGTTCATCGCTGCCATCGTCAAAAACCCTGAACGGGTCAGCCCCAGCCCGTCGGCGGCTGCGTCGATGGCCTCCAGCGTCCCAGCGTCCAGGCTGATGTTCACCCGGCGCGGGCGGGTGGAGGGTTGCACCAGCGGCACCGCGATCAGGAATGCCCCTGCCGCCAGATCATCCGCCACCGCCGCCGCAATCGCCTCGGCCCCGCGCGGGGTGACCGGGGTGGCATCTTCGAACCACAATTCCAGCGCCTCCACCGCGTCGCGCAGGATAGCGCCGGAGTCATCGGCGGCGGCAAAGCACCCGGGCAGATCGGGAAAGCTGACCCCATAGGCGCTGCCCGGCTCTTTGTGAACCAGTGCGAGATAGGTTTTCATTGGGACTCCTTCAGCCACCCGGCGACACGCGCGATGTTGCGCGCAGTGCCCAAGGGCAGGTCTTTCTTCGGATGCGGAACGATCAGGGTCTGGCCGTCCTTGCGGAATTTGTGATGCGACCCTCGGGACGAGACCAGAAACCAGCCTTCCGTCTCAAGCCTCCGGATGATGTCCCGGCTGTTGGTCGCAATCGCGGGGATCATATTTGTGTATATAAATGGAGAAAGGCACCTGTCAAGGTGCCTTTCCTATCCGACGGTCCGGATATTCCGGCCTGCTACGCCGCCGCAATCGCCGTCGGCGCGGCGCGGGCGGCCATCGTGGCTTTCGCCCACCACACCAGATCGTCCAGCGAGGCTTTCACGGCGGGCAGCAGGTTGGCTTCGACATCGGCCATCTTGCCGGAACCGCCCATGCCGGGATGAACCTTGAAGAAATCAACCATGCCCAGATGCACGGCGTTGCGGGTCGGGACCATCTGCAGTTCCACCGCGACGGTGCGCAGATGCTCCATGGCGCGGGTGCCGCCGACCGAACCATAGGCCAGCGCCGTCATCGGCTTGTGGTTCCATTCGACATAGGCCTGATCCAGCGCGTTCTTCAAGGAGGCGGTCAGCGAACGGTTGTATTCAGCGACGATGAAGATGTAGCCGTCGAACCCGGCCATCTTCTTCTGCCAGGCCACCGCTTTCGGGTCGGACGAGGGCACCCAGGCGTTCGATGCCATTTCGGCAAAGAACGGCAGGTCATAGTCGCGCAGATCGACCAGTTCGACGGTCATGTCGCTGCGGGCCTGCGCCTGCGCCAGCATCCACTGGGCGGGAATATCGGCAAAGCGGGTCGGGCGGGTCGAGCCGATGATGAGGGCGATTTTCGGTTTGGTCATTTTGTCCAT
>JAYTDA010000279.1:0-1866 GCA_043736155.1 Paracoccaceae bacterium
AGAGCGCTATTGGGAACAGTCGCCCGAATTCATCCGCCGCAATCCGGCGGGCAAGGTGCCGGTGATGAAGCTGGATGGCAAGACGATGAGCGACAGTCAGGCGATCTGCGAATATCTGGAAGAGGCCTATCCAACCCCGCCGCTGATGCCGCGCACTCCCGATGAACGCTACGAGGTGCGCCGCCTGATCGCCTGGTTCGATGACAAGTTTCATGACGAAGTGACCACCAAGCTGCTGCATGAACGGGTGCATAAAAAGGTGATGGGGCTCGGCTATCCCGACAGCAAGAACGTCAAATCCGGCTCGCAAAAGATCAAATATCATCTGGATTACATGGGCTGGTTGCTGGATCAGCGGCGCTGGCTGGCCGGTGACGCGATGACGCTCGCCGATTTCGCCGCCGCCGCCCATCTCAGCTGTCTGGATTATATTTCCGATGTCGACTGGAACCGGTCGGCGGTGGTCAAGGACTGGTATGCCAAGATCAAGTCGCGCCCCTCGTTCCGCTCGCTTCTGGCCGATCAGGTGCCGGGCTTTCTGCCGCCGCCGCATTATTCCAACCTCGATTTCTAGGCGGGGCGGTCGTGGTGGAACCAGCTTGCCCCCCAACGCCACGCCGCCCCGGACTTGATCCGGGGCCTCGGGTCTGCGGCTGCTGCCGATGGGTCGAGGCCCCGGCTCGGGGGCCGGGGCGGCGCGGGACATCGGGGGCCGCCAGGCCCTGGACAGCCCCTGACACATTCGCACAACCGGCCTTTTCGTGGAGGCGCTGAAAGCCCGCCTGAAAGCCCAGGCGCTGGCCGAAGGCTTTTCCGCCACCGCCATCTGCCGCCCCGATGCGATCCCCGGGGCCGCCGCCCGCCTTGCCGCCTGTCTGGATCAGGGCCACCACGCCACCATGGGCTGGCTGGCGGATCGCACCGACTGGCGCGGCAACCCCGCCGCGCTGTGGCCACAGGCGCAATCGGTGGTAATGCTGGCAGAGCTGTACACCCCGGCCGATGACCCGCTTGCCAGCCTCAGCCAACCCGGCCACGCCACCGTTTCCGCCTATGCCCAGGGGGCCGATTATCATGATGTGGTGAAGCCACGGCTGAAACGGCTGGGCCGCTGGCTGGTGGCAGCGGCCCCCTGTCAGATCAAGGTGTTCGTCGACACTGCCCCGGTGATGGAAAAGCCGCTGGCGCAGGCGGCGGGGCTGGGCTGGCAGGGCAAACATACCAATCTGTTGTCGCGTGAGCTGGGCAACTGGTTCTTTCTCGGCGCGATCTTCACCACCCTGGCGCTGCCGCCCGACGCACCCGAGGTCAGCCATTGCGGCAGCTGCACCGCCTGCCTCGATATCTGCCCCACCAACGCCTTTCCCGCCCCTTACCAACTCGATGCCCGGCGCTGCATCTCGTACCTGACCATCGAACACAAAGGCCCGGTGGAACCGGATCTGCGCCCGCTGCTTGGCAACCGGATCTATGGCTGCGACGATTGTCTGGCCATCTGCCCCTGGAACAAGTTCGCCGCTGCGGCGTCCGAGGCGAAATACGCCGCCCGCCATGCCGAACCCCACCGTCTCGCCGATCTGGCGGCGCTGGATGATGCCGCCTTCCGCGCCCTGTTCGCCAAAAGCCCGGTCAAACGCATTGGCCGCAACCGTTTTGTCCGCAATGTCCTCTATGCCATCGGCAATTCCGCCGATCCCGGGCTGATCCCCAGCGCCGCCGCCCTGATCAGCGATCCCGACCCGGTGGTGGCAGATGCGGCCAAATGGGCCCTGTTCCGCCTCGGCGTCACGGCAACAGACTGAAATCACTTCACTTTCAGCTTTTTCTTTGTGGAAATACTCCACGGGGGGTCCGGGGGGTGTGAAA
>JAYTDA010000280.1:0-3627 GCA_043736155.1 Paracoccaceae bacterium
TTGCACAGCACCGGAACTCTCCGCGAAATCCGGTCGATGTCGGCCATCGTAAAATCAATCTCGCCCTCATGGGCAATCGCCAGAACGTGCAGCACGGTATTGGTCGACCCGCCCATCGCAACGTCCAACGACATAGCGTTCTCAAACGCCTGCTTGGTCGCAATGTTGCGCGGCAGCACGTTCACATCGTCCTGTTCGTAATACCGCTTGGTGATGTCGACAATCAGATGCCCCGCCTCGACAAACAGCCGCTTGCGGTCAGCGTGGGTCGCCAAGGTAGATCCGTTGCCGGGCAACGCCAGCCCCAAAGCCTCGTTCAGGCAGTTCATCGAATTGGCGGTAAACATGCCAGAACACGACCCGCAGGTCGGGCAAGCCGCCTTCTCGATCGCCTCGACTTCCTCATCCGTGTAATTCTCATCCGCTGCCGTAGCCATCGCGTCAACAAGGTCCAGGGCTACTTCCTTGCCACGGATCACCACCTTGCCCGACTCCATCGGCCCGCCCGACACAAACACGCACGGAATGTTCAGCCGCATCGCGGCCATCAGCATACCGGGGGTGATCTTGTCGCAGTTGGAAATGCACACCATCGCATCGGCGCAGTGCGCGTTGACCATGTACTCGACCGAATCCGCGATCAACTCGCGCGAGGGCAGCGAATACGGCATCCCGTCGTGGCCCATCGCAATGCCGTCATCGACCGCGATGGTGTTGAATTCCTTGGCCACACCGCCAGCGGCCTCGACTTCGCGCGCAACCAGTTGGCCCAGGTCTTTCAGGTGGACATGCCCCGGCACGAACTGGGTGAACGAGTTCACGATGGCGATGATCGGCTTGCCAAAGTCGTCGTCCTTCATCCCGGTGGCGCGCCACAGGCTGCGCGCGCCTGCCATGTTGCGGCCATGGGTGGTGGTGCGGGAACGGTAAACCGGCATGGGAGACTCCTGTCAGAAGGCCAGCCCCAGAAGGGCAGCGGCAAAGGGCGGATGCGCCGCGTGACATTGCCTGAAGCCCGCGATCAATCAAGAGAGTTTTGCATGCAGCAACCTGGTGCCGGCCTATTCCTGCGCCGGCTGGGCACCATCCTCCACATCAAGCGGGCTGATCCGGTCCAGAAGTTCGACCTTCCGGCCACAGTCTCTGCCGGTTGCCGGTCCAGCGTACGAAACTTCAGGATCTGCAGAGCTTCGCTTGTCCCCTCGGACATCAGACCTTACAGCGCATACCAATTCGGCAGGAAACACGTCCGCAGCATTGTCTCGACCGGCACCAGCGGGCGCCCTGCCTTTGGACCAGCCTTGGGTAGTGCGGTGCGATCGTCGCCAGAAGACGCCGCAACGGCGCCACCACGTCCATCTAGGCCAGGAACTGCTCCCGCCGCGTCACATTCTTCTTCATCGCATCGCGCAGACCGGGAAAGGCGGCTGTTTCGGCATTGGCTGGGCTTTTTGCAGGGATAGCGTGCTCGTGCTGCCCGGTTTCGGCGGGGGCGATCAGTCGACCCATTTCCTGCGCCGCTATCTCAGCTATCATGGCTATGGCAGAAGCAAATGGGCGCTCGGGAATAATTTGGGATATCGGACGCTGGGCGAGTCCGAGGCGCGGCTTTGGCAGCGGGTGGAGACGCTGGCGGCGACATCGGGCCGAAAGATCAGCCTTGTCGGCTGGAGCCTCGGCGGGGTGATGGCGCGGCACATGGCACGCGACCACCCCGAATGGGTGCGCCAGGTCGTGACACTTTGCGCCCCATTCACCGGCGATCCAACGGCAACCAGTATCCGTCGATTCTACGAGACGGTGTCCGGCGAGGATCTGGATGAACCGCATTCGCGCGCGGCCTGGCAGGCCAACCGCGCGCCGCCATCGGTCCCCACGACCTCGATCTACTCCACGTCCGATGGGGTTACGGCCTGGCAGAACTGCCTCGAAATAGAAACCACCACGGCTGAGAATGTCGAGGTCGCGGGCAGCCATCTGGGCATGTTGCACAATGTCTTGGCGCTTGGTGTGGTGGCGGATCGGCTGGCTCAGCCGGAAACCGGCTGGAAACCTTATGCCGCCGGGCGCTCATGAACGCGGACCTGACCGGGCGGCGCCGGTCACCGGAACCGCTCCATCCGGATTTCCGGCGTTTCGTTGACCAAATTGCGGCCCTGCAGGCTGCCGGCGCGCCAAAATGGGATCAACTGAGCGCCGAGCAGCTGCGTGCAGCGACCAAGGACATCCGCAAGGCTGCCGCACCTGTACAGGGTGTCGCGCGACGCAACCTCCGGGTTGCCGGCGCGCGAGGTCCGCTCGATGCGCGCCTCTACACGCCGACCGGGGGCGGCGAGGCCGGCCCCGGCCTGGTCTATTTCCACGGCGGCGGCTTCTCGATCGGCAGCATCGATACGCACGACAGCATCGTGTCAAAGCTGGCGCGCGCTTCGGGGGTGAAGATCCTTGCCATCGAATACCGGCTGGCACCCGAACATCGGTTCCCTCCTGCGCATGATGATGCGCTTGCCAGCAGCCGTTGGGCGTTTGACCATGCCGAAAGCATCGGCTTTGACCGCGGGCGGATCGGGATCGGCGGCGACTCGGCGGGGGCCAATCTGGCAGCCTCAACCTGCCTCGAGATGCGCGGAGATTCGGGGCGCCGGGTGCGCTTCCAGCTTCTGGCCTACCTCAACACCACGATCCTCGGATCAGGCGGCTCGCGCGCCGTCTATGCCGAGGGTTACTATCTGACGCTGGCGGCGGCCCATCATCTGTTCCAATTCTATGTCGATGAACAGACCGCTTCTGATCCACGGATCGACCTGCTGCATCGCGGCGATCTTGCCGGCCTGCCGCCGACACTGCTGGCCGTCGGTCATTGCGATATCCTGCTCGACGAATGCCTTGCATTCGCAGGCAAGCTGCAAGCCGCCATGGTCCCGCGAGAGTTTCTGACCTATCCCGGCTTCATCCATGGGTTCCTGGGGTTTTCCGAACAGGTGCCTGCGGTTTGCAACGCGTTTCAGGTGATCGGCCGCGCTCTTGCGCTTGGCCTGAAAGCTGCGGCTTCCACTGCCAATCACCAAACCTGACTACACAAGACCGTTCGGCCCGCGAGGACACCAGAGTTAACGCGGTTTCATGGACACCTTGACATCATGTTCTGAAGCGTCCCTTGCCGTCAGGAAGCGCGGTCCACCACGGTCACGCCGCCTTGTTTCAGGCAGCGCAGCGCGAAGCTGGAGCGCGAGTGGCGGATGCCCGGCACCTTGTACAATCCCCGGCGCAGGAATTCTTCGTAACCCCGCGTCCCTGCCACGGCTACCTTGATCATATAGTCGTATTCGCCGGTCACCAGATAAACCTCCAGCACCTCGGGCATCTCGGCCATGGCACGGCCGAAGATCTCCAACGTCGTATCGTCGTGCCGGTCCAGCGTCACCTCGATCAGCACTGTTTCCGTCAGCCCCAGCTTTTCCTGGCTTAGGGTCGCCCGGTAGCCGGTGATATAGCCTTCGGCCTCCAGCCGCCTGGTGCGCTGCCAGCACGGGCTTGGCGACAGTCCAACTTTTTCGGCAAGCTGGCTGTTGGACAGCCGCCCGTCGCGACTCAGTTCATGCAGGATGCGGCGGTCCAGCGAATCCA
>JAYTDA010000281.1:0-16789 GCA_043736155.1 Paracoccaceae bacterium
CAAACCACCCGGTCCGATCACCTTCCGCCACGGTCTCCAATACTTCAAATCCCTCGCCCACGGATGGAGGCTCAGAAATGTGTGAATCGCCTAGCACAAAGGGGGAGGGGATTTCTGGGCGACCCTGGTCAATCAGAAAGCGTCCCTTCAAGGGGCCGTTGGTATGAGATGTCTTGCAGGCTGGGTGCAGTGGCGGCGCAGTGACGGACGGGGTGGCGGACGGGGTGTCGGACGGGGTGGCGGGCGCTGCCAGGTGGCGCAAGAGGTCAGCTGGCCCGCGACAACAGACCACCCGGTTGGCGGATGATCTGGCCATCGAGTTCCAGGTTCAAGAGTTCCGGTGCCACCAGAGCCGCAGGCATCGCCAGGTCGCGGATCAGCTGATCCTCGGCCAGCGGGCTGGGGCCAAGGCGCGACAGGATGCGGCTGTGCAGCGCCGAGATGTCTTGCAGATTGCGGGCGGGGGCGGGCGCTGGTGCAACCGGGCTGGCAACCGGGGTGGCAATGCGCGGCGGCATTGCGGCTGGCCGCATTGGCAGCAGGGCGGCGGTGCCCAACGCCTCCAGCACATCGGCGGCGTCGCGCACCAGGGTTGCCCCATCGCGGATCAGCATGTTGCAGCCGGTGGCGCGGCCATCGAACGGGTGACCCGGCACCGCCATCACCTCGCGCCCCTGATCCAGCGCATCGCGGGCGGTGATCAGGCTGCCGGAGCGTGCCGCCGCCTCTACCACCACCACGGCTTGCGCCAGACCGGAAATGATGCGGTTGCGCACCGGAAAGTGCCGGGCCTGCGGTTCCAGCCCGACCGGCTGTTCCGACAGCCGCACCCCCTCGTGGGCGATCTTTTCCGCCAGCGGGGCATTTTCCGCCGGGTAGATCACATCGACGCCCCCTGCCATCACTGCAACCGTGCCGCGCGACAGTGACGCCTCGTGCGCCGCCGCATCAATGCCGCGCGCCATCCCCGACACCACGACATAGCCCGCCTCTGCCAGTGAAGCCGCCAGCTTCTTGGCCATCCGCAGCCCGAGGCTGGAGGCATTGCGCGCCCCGACCAGCGCTACCATCGGGCGCGACAGCAGGGCGGCGTCGCCGATCGCCCACAGGACCGGCGGTGCATCGGCAAGGTCCAGCATCGAGGCGGGGTAAGCCTGCGAGCCATGGCAGATCATCTGCGCCCCGATCCGGCGTGCATCGGCCATTTCGCGCTGCGCCTGCGCCAGCGAACAGGGGCTGTAGGTGCCGACCCCCGCCGCTGCTGCAATCGACGGCAGTGCTGCAAGCGCGGCATCGGCGCTGCCATGTTCGATCAGCAACCGGTGAAAGGTGGTGGGGCCGACGCGAAAGCTGCGAATGATGCGAAGCCAGGACAGCCGACCGGCTTCCGTGGTGGGTGGGGTGACCGGGGTGCGGGAAGTCAACAGATCGTCCATCGGGCCTCGCCTCATTCTGAAGCGATCCTGCGGCGACAAGGTTAACGGAAGGTTTACGACAGATCACCACAGCGCAACCGGCTGTGGATAAGACCAGCGGCGGTCACGCCGCCGATCCGCCCACCGTCAGCCCGCCGATCAGCAGCGTCGGTTGCCCGACCCCGACCGGCACCCATTGCCCGGCCTTGCCGCAGTTGCCGATGCCGGGGTCCAGCGCCATGTCGTTGCCGATGGCCCGGATCTGGCGCAGCGAGGTCGGCCCGTCGCCGATCAGGGTTGCCCCCTTGACCGGGGCGCCGATCTTGCCGTTCTGCACCCGGTAGGCCTCGGTACAGGAAAACACGAACTTGCCGTTGGTGATATCGACCTGACCGCCGCCAAAGCCCACGGCATAGATGCCGTCTTTCAGATCGGCAACGATGTCGGCGGGGTTGGCGTGGCCTGCCAGCATGTAGGTGTTGGTCATCCGCGGCATCGGGATATGGGCATAGCTTTCGCGCCGCCCGTTGCCGGTCGGGGCCACCCCCATCAGCCGGGCATTCTGGCGGTCCTGCATGTAGCCGACCAGAATTCCGTCGTCGATCAGCACATTGCGCGCCGATGGCGTGCCCTCGTCATCCACCGAGAGCGAGCCGCGCCGGTCCGGGATGGTGCCATCATCCAGCACCGTCACGCCGCGCGCCGCCACCTGTTGCCCCATCAGCCCGGCAAAGGCCGAGGTCTGTTTGCGGTTGAAATCGCCCTCCAGCCCATGGCCGATGGCTTCATGCAGCAGAATGTCGGGCCAGCCCGGGCCAAGCGCCACATCCATCATCCCGGCAGGCGCAGGCACCGCCGACAGGTTGACCAGCGCGATTCGCAGCGCCTCGCGCGCCGTGGCCTGCCAATGGCCGGGTTCGATCAGCCCGGTCAGACCGGTGCGGCCACCGCTGCCGGTGCCGCCGGATTCGCGGCGGCCGCCTTCTTCGACGATCACCGAGATGTTCAGCCGGGTCATCGGGCGGATATCGCGGACATGGGTGCCTTCGGGGCGCAGGATTTCCACCTCTTGCAGCGATGCCGCCAGCGTCGCCGACACCTGCACCACCCTTGGGTCCAGCGCGCGGGCATAGGCATCAATCTCGCGCAGGGTATCCAGTTTCACCGGAAAGGTCGCATCCAGCATCGGATCGGCATCGGTATAGAGCTTGGCGTTGGTGCCTTGCGGCGGGGGTGCCATCACGCCGCCGCCAGCCCCCACCGCCAGCCGCGCGGTCTCTGACGCGCGCAGCAGCGCGGATTCGGTGATCTGGGTCGAATGGGCATAGCCCGCCACTTCGCCGCGCACGGCGCGCAGGCCGAAGCCTTCGGAGGCATCATAGCTGGCGGTCTTGACCCTTCCATCATCGAACACCAGAGCCTCGGACCGGCGGCGTTCAAAGAACAGCTCGCCATCATCCGCCCCCAGCGTGGCACCCTGCAGGATCGACAAGGCGCGGCCGGGGTCGAGCATGGTTTCAAGCGGACGGAACGGGGTGCTGGTCATCGGCAGCCTTTCGCGGATGCTGGGCCGCAAGGTGCGGCGGGCGGATTGGCATGGAACCTATGCGCCACCGGGGGCTGCTGCAAGGCGGCGTGGGCAGTTACGGCGCGATAGGGCTGGCAAAGAACGACCCGCATCGCCGGTCATGTGTCGGTTTCAACCGGCACAGTGCTTAAACCCCTTGGTGCTGGCGGGGAGCGGAAACCCGGTCCCATCGCCCGGCGGTCCGGACAAACGCCTGCAGGTTCAGCTTCTGCAGCCGCATCCCGAGGGCCAAACCAGTGGGCGGATACCGAGCCGGGGTGCGTTGAGGGCCGCTTTGCGATACAGTTGCACAGGCATTTTCGGCAGTTGGGGGCGGGGCGTCTCTTTGCCGCAATGGTTTTGCTTGTCGATCCGGGTCTAATATGGTTTTACCAGCATCGGAAACAACGGGATTCTGCGGCTTGCTGCAGGATCTGTCAGGCAGGGTGCATATCCTGCGAGCAGAACGGGAACATGATGATGGGACTTTCCAATCGGGTGACTGCGGGCTTTGCCACTATCGGCGCGGTGCTGGCTGGCGGTACCGCGCTGGCACAAGATACGCTGCAAGGGCTTGAAACGATTGGAAAGCCGGTAGACGGCCTGATGGGGTTCCAGCCTGCCGTCACCGAAATGGCGCGCGACTTGCAGTGGCTGGATCACATGTTGCTGATCATGTGCGCCGTCATCGTGGCTTTCGTGGTGATCCTGCTGGCCATCGTGGTGCTGCGCTTCAATGCGCGAACCAACCCGAAGCCCGCGACCTTTACCCACAATACCGCCATTGAGATCACCTGGACCCTGGTGCCAATCGTGATTCTGGTGATGATCGGGGCGTTTTCGCTGCCGATCCTGTTCAAATCGCAGGAAATTCCCGTAGCCGACATCACCATCAAGGCCACCGGCCACCAGTGGTACTGGAGCTATGAATATCCGGATCAGGAGTTCGGGTTCGACAGCATGATGCTGGCGCGCGAAGATCTGGAAAAGAACGGCTATGCGGCGGATGAATATCTGCTGGCCACCGATACCCCGGTGGTGATTCCGGTCGGCAAGGTCGTGGTGGTGCAGGTAACCGGCGCCGATGTGATCCATGCCTGGAAAGTGCCGGCTTTTGGCGTGATGCAGGATGCCGTTCCGGGCCGTCTGGCCGAATTGTGGTTCAAGGCGGAACGTGAAGGCGTGTATTTCGGCCAATGTTCGGAACTGTGTGGCAAAGACCACGCCTATATGCCGATCACGGTGAAAGTGGTCAGCGAAGCGGCTTATGCGACCTGGCTGACCAGTGCCAAACAGCAGTTTGCCGGCACGATGCTGCCGGTAGATGTGGCCCAGAACAACTGATGCAATGCGGCGGGCCGGGTGGCACGCCGTCATGGAAAGAACCGATGAGCGATATTGACGCCCGCGCGCCACGCCCCTTTGATGCCTTGGCCGGTTCGTCGTCCGACACCCGGTCGGGCGATGGCGGCTTTGGCGACTTTGTGGCGCTGCTGAAACCACGGGTGATGTCGCTGGTGGTGTTTACCGCGATGGTGGGCATGCTGGTGGCACCGGTTCCGGTGCATCCGGTGGTGGCTTTGGCTGCCATCATCTTCATCGCGCTGGGGGCAGGCGCTTCGGGTGCGCTGAACATGTGGTGGGATGCGGATATCGATGCGGTGATGCGCCGCACCATGAGCCGCCCGATTCCGGCAGGCAAGGTCTCACCCGGCGAAGCGCTGGGGTTCGGTCTGTCGCTGTCGGTGCTGGCCGTGATCATGCTGGGTCTGGCCGCCAACCTGTTTGCCGCCGGGTTGCTGGCGTTCACCATATTTTTCTATGTCGTGGTCTATTCGATCGGGCTGAAGCGGCTGACGCCGCAGAACATCGTGATTGGCGGCGCTGCCGGTGCGTTTCCGCCGATGATCGGCTGGGCAGTGGCAACCGGCGGGGTCAGTCTTGAATCGGTCCTGATGTTCGCGCTGATCTTCATGTGGACACCGCCGCATTTCTGGGCCTTGGCTCTGTTCATGAAAGAGGATTACGCACGCGCCGGGGTGCCGATGCTGACGGTGACCCATGGCCGCAAGGTGACGCGGGCGCATATTCTGGCCTATGCACTGGCGTTGGTGCCGGTGGCGGTTGGTACCGGGTTCACCGCAATCGGCGGGCCGGTGTATCTGGCTGCGGCGGTGGCGCTGAACCTGTGGTTCGTGCGCGGGGCATGGGCGATCTGGCACCGCGACGAAGCCGTGGCAGAGGCTGACAAGTATCGGGTGGAAAAGACCTTTTTCCGGTTTTCGCTGCTGTATCTGTTCTTGCATTTCGGGGCCTTGCTGGCAGAGGCTGTGCTGCGATCTTTTGGCATCGGGGGTTGGTGATGGCGCTGGAACCGGTTCACGACCTGCATACCCGCCGCTTTGGCCGCAATGTCGGCATTGGTTTGGTGCTGGGTGCCTTTGTCGTGCTGATCTTCGGGTTGACGATGGTCAAAGTGCAGAATGGCGACCCGATGGAAGGGTTTGACCATAGTCCAAGATCCAGCATGGTCCCCGCCGAAGGGACTGCGCCATGAGCGCCGCCCCGAACCCCAATGGCACCAAGAGAACCGCCTTCTGGCTGGTCAGTGTGGTTGGCGTCATGCTGTCGCTGTCGTTCGCCGCTGTACCATTTTACGACTGGTTCTGCCGCACCACCGGGTTTGGCGGTACGACCGCAGTGGGCCAGGGGGCCGACGCAGTACTGGACCAGACCATCACCGTGCGGTTTGACGGATCGGTTGAATCCGGGATGCCGTGGATATTCCGCCCGATGCAGCGCGAGATGACCCTGCGGATCGGGGAAACCGGGTTGGCGTTCTTTGAAGCCTATAACCCGACCGATCAGGTGATCGCAGGCAGCGCCAGTTACAACGTGGCCCCCGATACCGCAGGGGGGTTCTTTACCAAGATCGACTGTTTCTGCTTTACCATGCAGGTGCTGCAACCGCAGGAACGCGTGGAAATGCCGGTGTCTTTCTATATTGATCCCGCCATCGTCACCGACGAAGCCGGGCAATATATCAAGCACATCACCCTTGCCTATACCTTTCACCGGGCCGATCTGCCGCAGGAACAGGCCAGCCTGTCGCCTGTTGCAGCCCAACCGGTCAACTGACGATCACCAGCGACCCCCGTCCAAGAAGCCCAGAGGGACCAAATGGCACACGAAAAGACCCATGACTTTCACATTCTGAACCCTTCGGTCTGGCCGTTCATGGCGGCAGTCGGGGCTTTTGCCATGCTGTTCGGCGGTGTGCTGTTCATGCATGACATGGGGCCTTGGCTGATGCTGATCGGCTTGGCAGTCGTGCTGTACGTCATGTACGCCTGGTGGTCGGATGTGATCACCGAAAGCCACATTGGCGATCATACCCCGGTGGTGCAGATCGGTCTGCGCTATGGCTTCATCATGTTCATCATGTCGGAAGTGATGTTCTTTTCCGCTTGGTTCTGGACGTTTTTCAAACATGCGCTGTATCCGATGGGGCCGCAAAGCCCGGCGGTGGATGGGGTCTGGCCCCCGGCCGGCATCGAGACCTTTGATGCCTTTCACCTGCCGCTGATCAACACCCTGATCCTGCTGTGTTCCGGGGCTGCGGCAACCTGGGCCCACCATGCGCTGGTGCATGAGAACAACCGCAAGGACATCGTCAACGGTCTGATCCTGTCGATCGTGCTGGGGGCGCTGTTCACGGTGTTTCAGGTCTATGAATACAGCCATGCTTCCTTTGGGTTCAGCGGCAACATCTATGGCGCCACCTTCTTCATGGCGACCGGGTTCCACGGGTTTCACGTCATCATCGGCACCATCTTTCTGACCGTTTGCCTGCTGCGGACCCTGGCCGGGCATTTCACCCCAGAGCAGCATATCGGCTTTGAGGCGGCGGCCTGGTACTGGCACTTTGTCGATGTGGTCTGGCTGTTCCTGTTTGCCGCTATCTATATCTGGGGGTCTGCCTGACGGCAGCCCGGGGGAGGGTCGGCTGACCCGGTATCAACAGGCGCGGGCCTTTGGGCGCGCGCCTTTCTGCTTGCAAGGGCCAGGAATGATGATGTTCAGCCGCCGGATGATCCTGCCGCTCTTGTTTGGGCTGTGCGGTGCCGCAATTCTGGTCGGCCTGGGTGTCTGGCAATTGCAGCGGCTGCAGTGGAAAAGCGATGTGCTGGCGCAGATCGAAGCCCGCATCGGGGCTGCCCCGGTTGACCTGCCGGTGCAGCCAGAGGTGACCACCGACAAATATCTGCCGGTGATCGCCACCGGCAGCCTGACCGGGGACGAGGCGCATGTCCTGACCAGCCAACGCGACCTTGGCCCCGGCTACCGGGTGCTGGCGGCGATGACCACCGAAAGCGGGCGGCAGGTGCTGGTCGATCTGGGATTTGTGGCAGAGGCGGATCTGGCAACGCCACGCCCACAGGGGCCGGTCACGGTAACCGGCAATCTGCACTGGCCCGATGAGGTCGACAGTTTCACACCACCCCATGATAAGCAGCAAGACATCTGGTTTGCCCGCGATGTGCCCGCCATTGCCACAGCGCTGCACACAGAGCCGTTTCTGCTGGTGGCCCGCACCACCGATCCTGCCATTGCCGGGATCAACCCGTTGCCGGTCGGCAGCGCCGGGATCGCAAATGACCATCTGGAATATGCCATCACGTGGTTTTCGCTTGCAATTGTCTGGTTGGGGATGACAGGGCTTTTGCTGTGGCGTGTCAGGCACCGTGCCGTCTGAAAGCTGGAAGTCGATGCACTATATCTCTACCCGTGGGTCCGCCCCGACCTTGAGCTTTGAAGACTGCATGTTGACCGGGTTGGCCCGTGATGGCGGGCTGTACCTGCCGGAACGTTTTCCGATGCTGTCATCGGCAGACATCACCGCACTGGCGGGCCGCAGTTACGAAGATGTGGCGTTTGCGGTGATGCGCCCCTTTGTCGGTGGTGCCTTTACCGATGCCGAGTTTGCCGCGATCATCGCCCGCGCCTACCACGGCTTTGGCCATGCCGCCCGGGCGCCGCTGGTGCAGCTGGGCCCGAACCACCATCTGCTGGAACTGTTCCACGGCCCCACCCTGGCCTTCAAGGATTTTGCGATGCAGCTGATCGGTCAGCTGTTTCAGGCGGCACTGGCGCGCAGCGGCAAGCGGGTCACCATCGTTGGTGCCACATCGGGCGATACCGGGTCGGCGGCGATCGAGGCGTTTCGCGGGTTGGCGTCGGTGGATCTGTTCATCCTTTATCCGCATGGCCGGGTGTCGGATGTGCAGCGGCGGCAGATGACCACCCCGTCGGAAAGCAATGTGCATGCGCTGGCGGTGGATGGCGATTTCGATGATTGCCAGGCCCGGGTCAAAGACATGTTCAACGACCACGCCTTTCGCGACCGGGTGGCGCTGGCCGGGGTAAACTCGATCAACTGGGCGCGGGTGATGGCGCAGGTGGTGTATTATTTCACCGCCGCGCTGTCGCTGGGGGCACCACACCGCCCTGTCAGCTTCACGGTTCCCACCGGCAATTTCGGCGATGTCTTTGCCGGTTCTGTCGCCCGGCGGATGGGGCTGCCGATCGACAAGCTGGTGATTGCCACCAACCAGAATGACATCCTGCACCGCACCTTGGTCACCGGTCGGCATGAAACCAACGGGGTGAAGCCGTCGATCAGCCCGTCGATGGATATTCAGGTGTCGTCGAATTTTGAACGCGCGTTGTTCGAGGCTTACGGTCGCGATGCCAGCGCCGTGGTGCGGGACATGGCGGAGTTGCAGGCGCATGGCGGCTTTGCCATCAGCCAGGGGGCGCTGCATGCCTTGCGTGATACCTTCGCCTCTGGCCGTTGTTCCGAAGCGGAAACCAGCGCCGCCATCGCCGACATCTATCGCACCACCGGTGAAGTGCTGTGCCCGCATTCCGCCGTTGCGGTGAAAGTGGCCGCAGAGAATCTGGGCCACAGCCCGATGATCACCCTTGCCACCGCGCATCCGGCGAAATTTCCGGGTGCGGTCGAAGCCGCGATTGGCCTGCGCCCCGCCCTGCCACCGCGGATGGCCGACCTGTTTGACCGAGGCGAGCGGGTGACGCGCCTGCCCAATGACCTTGCCGCCCTGAAGTCGCTGATTGTTGAAAGGATTGCCGATTGACCTCCATCTTGATCAACCCGCCAGATACCCTGCGCCTGACCACGCTGGACAACGGCTTTCGGATCGTCACCGAACACATGCCGGGGCTGAAATCCGCCTCTGTCGGGATCTGGGTGACAGCGGGCGGGCGGCACGAACGGGTGGAACAGAACGGCATCGCGCATTTTCTGGAACATATGGCGTTCAAAGGCACCAAGCGCCGCACCGCCTTGCAGATTGCCGAAGAGATCGAAGATGTCGGCGGCTATATCAATGCCTATACCAGCCGCGAAATGACTGCCTATTATGCACGGGTGCTGGATGGCGACGTGCCGCTGGCGCTGGATGTGATTGGCGATATCGTGCTGAATCCGGTGTTCGATCCGAAAGAGATCGAGGTGGAGCGCCATGTGATCCTGCAGGAAATCGGCCAGGCCAACGACACCCCCGACGACATCATCTTTGACTGGCTGCAAGAGGCGGCCTATCCGGGCCAGCCGATCGGCCGCACCATTCTGGGGCCCGAAGAACGGGTGTCGGCTTTCAACCGCGATGACCTGTCGCGGTTTGTCACCGAACAATATGGTCCCGGCCAGATGATCCTGGCCGCTGCCGGTGCGGTGGACCATGACCAGATCGTCGCCATCGCCACCGGGATGTTCGGCGCGATCAAGGCGCGGCCCGCCGGTGTGATCGTGCCTGCCGCCTTTCGCGGCGGTGAACGGCGCGAAATCAAGGATCTGGAACAGGCCCACATCGCCCTGGCGTTCGAGGCACCGGGCTATCGGCATGACGATGTCTATGTCAGCCAGATCTATTCGACAGCACTTGGCGGCGGCATGTCGTCGCGGCTGTTCCAGAAGATCCGCGAGGAACGCGGGTTGTGCTATTCGATCTTTGCCCAATCTGGCGCCTATGAAGATACCGGCATGATGACGATCTATGCCGGAACCTCCGCTGAAGAGATCGGCGAATTGAGCGCGCTGACGATTGATGAATTGAAGCGCGCCGCCGACGACATGTCGGAGGCCGAAGTGGCGCGGGCGCGGGCGCAGATGAAGGCGGGGCTGCTGATGGGGCTGGAAAGCCCCTCCAGCCGGGCCGAACGGCTGGCGCGGCTGTTGTCGATCTGGGGCAGGGTACCTGCGGTCGAAGAAGCGATTGCCCGGATCGATGCAGTGACCAAGGCCGATGTGCGCCGCTATGCCGGGGCGATAGTGGCGCAGCCGGGTGCGGCACTGGCGCTGTATGGCCCGGTTGAAAAGGCCCCCGATCTGGTGGCATTGCGCGCGCGGCTGGCGGCCTGATGCACGGCCTGATGCACGGCCTGATGCACGGGACCACGGCCAGATGATCGGCCAAGCCCCATGATGGGACTTCGGCGCAAGGTCCGGCTGGACACCGAGCGGCTGACCCTGCGCCTGCCCGCCCATGCCGACTATCGCCAATGGTCGACGCTGCGCCGGGAAAGTGTCGGCTTTCTGGTGCCGTGGGAACCGACCTGGGCCGAGGATCATCTGACCCGCAGGGCGTTTGCCAACCGGGTCTATTGGGCGGCGCGGGCGCAAACCGCCGGTACCGCCCTGCCGCTGCTGCTGTTTCGCCGCAGCGATGGTGCACTGCTGGGGGCGATCACTCTGGACAATATCCGCCGTGGCCCGGCGCAGGCCGGCACCTTTGGCTATTGGATCGGCCAACCCCATGCCCGTCAGGGCTATATGCGCGAAGCGGTTCAGGCGCTGGTGCACCACGCCTTTGCCGTACTGGATCTGTCGCGGATCGAAGCCGCCTGTTTGCCGGAAAACGTGGGCTCGCGCGGGTTGCTGGAGAAAAGCGGGTTCAAGTACGAAGGGGTGGCCCAAAGCTATCTGCAGATCAATGGCCGCTGGCGCAACCATGTGCTTTACGCCAATCTGCGCGGGGACAGGCGGGGCAAAACGGATATCGGGTGACGGCATGGCGGTCTGGGTGGCATTGCTGCGGGCGGTGAATGTATCAGGCGCCAACAAATTGCCGATGGCGGAGTTTCGCGATGCTTTGGGAACGGCGGGTTTGCCGGACGCCAAAACCTATGTCCAAAGCGGCAATGCGGTGTTCCGGTCTGATCTGACCGCAGGTGCCCTGTCTGATCTGATCGCCGACCTGATCCTGCGCGGCTTTGGTTTTCGCCCGCCGGTGCTGGTGATCGATCAGGCCGCGTTGCAGGCGGCGCTGGCGGGCAACCCGTTTGTGCAAGCGGCTGACCCCAGACATGTCCACGCCTTTTTCATGGCACGCGCGCTGCCCGACGCCGGTTTTGCCTTTTTGAAGGCGCTGGCGGTGGATGGCGAAGCCTACGCCGTGCGCGGCAAGGTGTTGTGGCTGCATCTGCCCGCCGGGTTGGCGCGGTCCAAACTGGCGCACCGGGTGATGAACCTGCCGGTCGATATCACCGCCCGCAACCTGCGGTCGGTCGAGGCGGTGGCAAAGCTGGCCGCCGGGTTGGCGGAGCGGGGGTGATGGGCGAAGGGCGCGGCGTTCCAACAACCCCGCGCCGTCCGGGGCCTGCCCCTGCGAAAGCGGAGGTAACCCGGGATCTCGGGTCTCCAGTCAATTCTGCGGGGACGCTGGGAAATGTCGTTTATGCTGGGTTGGAGACTCGAGGTCCCGGGTCAGGCCCGGGACGGCGGGGGAAGGGAGGCGGGCGTGGTACTCGATCTTCATTGGCGAGGCGTTGTCTGCCGGGGCTGCAGTCGCAAAGCCTGCCGGATCAGCCGACCGTGGGGGTGTTGGTGCCGCGCTGGGTGGATTGAGATTTCCGGCCGGGGTGGTGGGTTGAAAACCCGCCCTGCGACTTGCCTCGTCCCGGGCCTCATGGTTGACAGGCGGCAGGAGGTGCCATGCTGAAGCCTGCTGACGCCGCCTTTGCCGCCACCCTGCCGCAGGACTGTCTGCGCCCGGTCGAGCCGCGCTATCTGGTGGAACCGCGTGGCCGGTTTGCCGGCGTGGGCGGGGTGCTGGCGGCACCACGAACCGCCGAACAGGTGGCGGCGATTGTGCGGGCCTGTGCCGCTGCGCGGGTCGGGATCGTGCCTTATGGCGGTGGCACCGGGTTGGTGGGTGGGCAGGTGATGCCACAAGGGCCTGCACCGCTGATCCTGTCGCTGGAGCGGATGACAGCGATCCGCGCCGTTTATCGCGCCGAGAATGTGATGGTGGCCGAGGCCGGGGCGATTTTGGCCGATGTGCAGGCCGCAGCGATCGGGGTCGACCGGCTGTTTGCGCTGTCGCTGGCATCGGAAGGCACGGCGCGGATCGGCGGCAATCTGGCCACCAATGCCGGCGGCACCGGCGTGCTGCGCTATGGCAATGCCCGCGATCTGTGTCTGGGGCTGGAGGCGGTTCTGGCCGATGGCACGATCTGGCACGGGCTGAAACGGCTGCGCAAGGACAATACCGGCTATGACCTGCGCAACCTGTTGATCGGGTCGGAAGGCACACTTGGCATCATCACCGCCGCCGCATTGAAGCTGCATCCCCGCCCGGCGCAGTCCGGGGCCGCGCTGCTGGTGGTGCCGGACCCGGCGGCGGCGCTGGCGCTGCTGGCGCTGGCGCAGGCGCGGCTGGGCGAGGCGGTTTCGGCGTTTGAACTGATCTCGCGGATGGGGTTGGCGTTTCTGGCGGAATGGATGCCCGATCTGCGCCAGCCGTTTGCCGAAAAGCCGGACTGGCTGGTGCTGATCGATCTGGGCTTGCCGGAAGGGGCGACGCCCGGGGCGTTGCTGGAAGCGCTGTTTGCCGAGGCTTTGGATCGCGGGTTGGTGTTGGATGGGCTGGTGGCACAATCCGGGGCACAGTGCGATGCGTTCTGGCGGCTGCGCGAAAGCATTCCGCTGGCCAACCGCCGGGTTGGTGCGGTGTCATCGCATGACATTTCGCTGCCGCTGAGTGTGATCCCGGAATTCATTGCCAGTGCCGGGGCGGCGCTGGCCAAGGTCGCCGATTTCCGGATCAACTGCTTTGGCCATCTGGGCGACGGCAATCTGCATTACAACCTGTTCCCGGTGAAGGGGAGGACCGCCGCCGACTATGGCGCGGTGCAGGACCAGGCCAGGCGGCTGGTCCATGACATGGTGGAAGCGCGGGATGGGTCGGTGTCGGCGGAACACGGGATCGGGCGGGCCAAGGTCGGCGATCTGGAACGTTACGGCGACCCGGCAAAGCTGGCGATGATGCGGGCGGTCAAGGCGGCGCTGGACCCACTGGGCATCCTGAACCCCGGGGCGGTGTTGCGGGTGGGGCAAGGCGGAGTTTGAGAAACTCCGGTTCGATTTCCGTCCGGAAATCGGCGCTGACCTGGCGGTGGTTGCAATGGCCGCAGGGACGGCGTGTTGGGTTGGGACGATGCCGCCACAAACCAAAACGCCTCGCCGAGGGGTCGGCGAGGCGTGGTTGAAGGACACGTTTTGCAAGCAGTGCCCAGATCACAAGCAGCAAATCACCCAGCCAAGGCGGGGCTCCTGAGGGTTAACGCGATTCCTGTTACCAAAGGGTTTACAAAGCCCCGCCTGCCTCACAATCCCTCGAATGCGCACAGGGCGTGCACCGTCATCCCCAGGGCTTCCAGCCGTTTGCGGCCACCAAGCTCCGGCAGATCAACCACAAAGGCGCAACCGACCACCGAGGCCCCCAGCCGTTCGATCAGTCTGATCCCGGCTTCGGCGGTGCCGCCGGTGGCCAGCAGGTCATCGACCAGCAGCACCTTTTCCCCCGGCTTCAGCGCATCGTCATGGATTTCCATGATCGCTTCGCCATATTCCAGCGTATATTCCTGCGCGATGGTGGCCCCCGGCAGCTTGCCTTTCTTGCGGATCGGCACAAAGCCGGTGGTCAGTTGGTGGGCGACAGCGCCGCCCAGAATGAAGCCCCGCGCCTCCAGTCCCACCACCTTGTCGATCCGCGCCCCGGCATAGGGATGCAGCAACTGGTCGATTGCCATGCGAAAGCCGCGGGCATCGGCAAACAGGGTGGTGACATCGCGAAACAGGATGCCTTCATGCGGGAAACCGACGATGGTGCGGATGTAGTCCTTGACGGTTCTGGTCATGTTGAACCGGGTGCGACTTTGGGCATTCAGGTCTCCTCGACTGGCTTCACACCAGTTTTGCAGCCTGAACATGCATCCAGTCAAAGTTCTTTTCGCGCCCGAGGCTGACCCAGCCCTCTTTTTCCCAACATTCCCACCAGGCATTGTATTCCGGTCGCGCAAAAGTGGCGCGGTCGCGGCCCCATTCCAGCTTGTTGTGGTCCGGGTCGAAATCCAGCGCACAGGCCCAGGAGTGGATCGACCAGGTCGAACCGTTGCGTTTCAACCGGGGCGCATAACAGCCGCCGTACAGATCAAGGCGAAGCTCTTGCAGACGCGGTGTCCCGTAATGCGCATGAACGGCGGCCAGAACCCGGCCAAGGCTGGCGGCAACCTTGGTGTGGCAGCCGATCTTGGTCGTCTTGGCAGACAGGTCCCAGGCCAGACGCAGTGTCCATGGGCAGATTACCGTGGTCATCGGCGGCGACGCCCCACCCGGCACACCGTGGGGGCCATAATAAGAGGTCAATTGCGACTGGCTCGGGATGTTGTCAGTGGGCCAGCTGTTCGGGTTGCCGCGCCCCGGCACCAGATCGCGAAACAGGTTGGGAGAACCGAACTCTGCGATATGCGCCAGATTGTCGTGGGCAAATTGGGTTTGTGAGCCCCAAAGCCCGTCGATGTCGCCGACATCCTGGCCCGCATCCTTGAGAACCAGTTGATAGGCCGCCACAACCACCCGCTTGTTGGTCCAGCCAGCGGGTGGGGCGGTCAATTCGGCGGCGCGACTGGTTGCAAAGGTGCGGGCCGCAGAATCCAGCGCGTCGCTGCGCTCGCCGGTTTGCGGGCCGTTGAACAGGCCCTTGGCCCGCAATATCTGTTGCAGTTTGTGAAAAGCCGCTGCGTTCATTTTGAGCTCCTGAAATTGTGTTGAACACGCTGGAACTGGTAAGGTCAAAAGGAACTGGCAAGGTTAATGGACTCACCCTAGCATTGTTTTGGCCATTTGTCTGCAACCACGATCCGATGCCGGGTTCACCGGCGCAATACCCGCCCCGCCACGGCATCCAGTCGCGCCACCAGCGCTGGGTCCCGCTGGTCAGGCGCAGTCATCACTGCGTCATCGAGGGCGCGGTCGCAGCCGCAGGGGCAGGGCACCCGGGTCGGGCCAAGCTGCGCGGGCAGGCGGGCCACAAGGGCGCGCGCCTTGTCGGCATTGCCGGTCAACACCCTGATGATGCTTGTGATATCGACGGTGCCGTGATCCGGGTGCCAACTGTCATAGTCGGTGATCATCGCGACAGAAGCATAGCACAGTTCCGCCTCCCGGGCCAGTTTCGCCTCTGGCATGTTGGTCATGCCGATCACGTCACAGCCCCAGCCCCGGTACAGCCGCGATTCCGCCACGGTGGAAAACTGCGGCCCCTCCATCGCCAGATAGGTGCCACCGCGATGGACCCGGATGCCGACAGCCACCGCCGCCGCCTGACAGGCATCGCCCAGCCGGGCACAGACCGGGCGCGCCAATGACACATGCGCCACGCAGCCGGTGCCGAAAAAGCTTTTGTCACGGGCAAAGGTGCGGTCGATGAACTGATCGACAATCACGAAATCCCCCGGCGCCATGTCCTGGCGGAACGAGCCACAGGCCGATACCGACACCAGATCACTGACCCCCAACCGCTTCAACGCATCGATATTGGCGCGGTAGGGGACGGTGGAAGGGGAATGAATATGGCCCCGGCCATGGCGTGGCAGAAAGGCCATCGGAACACCCGCCAGAACCCCGGTCAGGATCGCATCGGACGGGGTGCCCCATGGGCTTTGCACCTGTTGCCAGGCGGCATCCTGCAACCCGGCGATTTCATAGACACCGGAACCGCCAATCACCCCGAGCCTTGTCTGCATGATCCCCCCAAAGCGCCGTTCTCTGGCCAGATTAGGGGGATCGGGCGGGCGAGGAAACGGAAAACCGCCTTGTCGCCCGGTGCAACGTCAGATGATGGTGATCAGACCGGCATTGGCGATATCGACGCCAACCAGCAGGATTGCATCACCACCGGGGCCATACAGCAACGCGGTGTCGTTTGCGCCGGCAGCGACAAAGCTGAAGGCGACACCCGGTGCAAGGTCGATCTTGTCGACACCCAGAGCGAAATCGGTGATCATGTCAGAGCCATCGCCGACGGCAAACACGAACCGGTCCGGGCCGCCGTTTCCAGTCAGCTGATCGGAACCGGTGCCGCCGTTGATGGCGTCGCGCCCGCGACCACCGATCAATATGTCGGTGTCGCTGCCGCCGAACAGCTGGTCATTCTGGGTGCCACCCAGCAGCTGGTCTTTGCCGCTGTCGCCATACAGCTTGTCATTGCCTTTGCCGCCGTCGACCCGGTCGTTGCCGGTTGCCCCATGCACCAGATCATCGCCATCGCCCAGAAACACATTGTCATTGCCGCCGCCGCCATCGAACGTGTCATTGCCCGACAGGTTCAACTGCACCCCGTCAAGCGACACATCGGACGCCAGCAGCACATCGGCATTGGCATTGCCATGATAGGACCAGCCCATCGGCAAAAACAGGTTTTCAACGGCGGTGACGTCGGTT
>JAYTDA010000282.1:0-23602 GCA_043736155.1 Paracoccaceae bacterium
TACGCACCGGGAGAACGCTCGAAATCCAGGGGGTTTGGTAACTAGTTACCTACCGCGAGCGTGGCGCTCAGGTGACGGCGTGCCGGGTCGAATAGCGCGGCTCGCGCCACACCTCGGTCGTCAGGACATCGGTCAGTACGTCGACGGCGTCCCACACATCGGCATACCCGATATAGAGCGGGGTGAAGCCGAACCGCATCAGGTCGGGCGCGCGGAAGTCGCCGATGACGCCGCGCGCAATCAGGGCCTGCATGATCGAATAGCCTTCTTCGTGGCGAAAGCTGATCTGGCTGCCCCGCTGGTCCGGGTTGCGTGGTGATGCCAGTTCCAGCATCGGGCAGGCGGCTTCGACCCCGGCAATGAAGGCTTCGGTCAGTTCGATCGACCGGGCCCGAACCGCTTCGATCGTCACCATGTCCCAGATATCCAGCGCGGATTCCAGCGCCGCCATCTGCAACACCGCCGGGGTGCCGACCCGCATCCGTTCAATTCCCGCAGCGGGGCGATAGGTCAGATCAAAGCCAAACGGCGATTCATGGCCCAGCCAACCACACAGGGCGGGCCGCGCCGTCTGGGCATGGCGCGGTGCGACATAGATGAAGGCCGGGCCGCCGGGACCGGAATTCAGGTATTTGTAGGTGCAGCCGGCGGCAAAATCCACATCGCAGCCGGCAAGGTCCACCGGCAGCGCCCCGGCGGAATGGGCCAGATCCCACAGCGCCAGTGCCCCGTGGTCATGGGTCAGCGCCGTCAGCGCCGCCATGTCGTGCTTGCGCCCGGTGCGATAATCAACCTCGGTCAGCATCACCACGGCGGTATCGGCGTCAATCGCCCCGGCCACTTCACCGGGGGCCACCACGCGCAGCGCATAGCCGGTGCCCAGACTGCGCAGCAATCCTTCGGCCATGTACAGATCCGACGGAAAGTTGCCGCTGTCCGACAGGACCACCTTGCGTGACGGGTTCAGCTCCAGCGCCGAAGCCAGCGCCTGATAGATCTTGATCGACAGGGTATCGCCCAGCACCACCGACCCCGGTTCCGCCCCGATCAGTTTTGCGATCCGGTCACCCAGACGGCTGGGTTGCGCCATCCACCCGGCTTTGTTCCAGCCGGTGATCAGCAGGTTGCCCCATTCATCGCGCACCGTGCTGCGCACCCGCTCCTCTGCCGCCAAGGGCATCGGGCCCAGTGAATTGCCATCCAGATAGATCACCCCCTGGGGCAGATGGAACAATGCGCGTGTCGCGGCGAAATCGGCCATACCTTTACTCCTTGCAGGGCTGCTCTGCCCCTTATGCATGTCAGAGGTCAAGGGACGGTTTCCATACCCGCAGAATCCCCGCCGGACACATTGCAGACGCTTACGTCGTCACCCGAACCCGGTGGTTCCCGGTCGGAATTCCCGATCCTGGCCGCCAGTTTCACCGGTGAATCGGTCGGTACGCCGGAAAGCAGCATCATGCTATTCCCGCGCATCAACCCCCTGCAATTCCCAGATCGCCACAGGATTGCCTTCGGGGTCGGCAAACCGGGCAAACCTCCCGGCATTGTACTGTTCCGGGTCAACCACAACGCCAATCCCGATGGCACGCAATTGCCGCACCATCGCGTCCAGATCACGCACCCGAAAGTTCAGCATCCAGTTGCGCGGCGCAGCCCCGGATGACCGTGCCGGTTCCCAGGCCGGATGCAGTGGCAACCGCATCCCCTGCTGGGTCCAGACCAGCGTTTCACTGCCCTGGGGGCGCAGATCAACCCCCAGACAAGTCGCGTACCACTGCGCCAACCCTTCGGGATCCTGTGCCCGAAAGTAGAACCCGCCGATTCCCAGCACCCGTTCCATTCTGCTTTCGCTGCGCCTTTGCTCAATGTCCGTGGTCCGGAAAGTGATCACCAAAAGCCATCACCAAAGCCATCCCCGCCAGCCATCAGCGTAATCGTTAATGAGGCAGTGGCAAGACCGATGCTGCACTTGCAAGGATGAAACCCGACATTTGCCCGGATACCGGGATTCTGCGCAGCATCGCCTTGTGAAACTTTATTGCGGGGTGCTATCACTCGCATGGCGTCTGCAAACCGGGCGCAGATCGGGCAGGCCGGACCTGCGCACTGCGGAACAAGGGAGACAGGCGCGTGAAGATCGGTGCTCCAAGGGAAATCTTTGCCGGAGAGGCGCGGGTGGCAATGACCCCCGACTCGGCAGCGCAGCTGAAAAAACTGGGGCATGAGTGCCTGATCGAAAGCGGTGCAGGCCAGCAGGCCGGGTTTTCCGATGCCGCCTATCAGGCCGCCGGGGTGGCTGTGGTGGCCAATGCCGCCGACCTTTGGGCCACTGCCGATGTGGTGGTCAAGGTCCGTGGCCCTGAACCTGCCGAAGCTGCGGCGCTGAAATCCGGCCAAACCCTGATTTCGATGTTCTGGCCCGCACAAAATCCCGACCTGCTGGAACAGTGCCGGGCACAGGGTGCCAATGTCATTGCAATGGATATGGTGCCGCGGATCAGCCGGGCGCAAAAGATGGATGCGCTGTCGTCGATGGCCAATATCGCCGGATATCGCGCGGTGATCGAGGCGGGCAGCAACTTTGGTCGCTTCTTCACCGGCCAGATCACCGCAGCAGGCAAGGTGCCACCGGCCAAGGTGCTGGTGATCGGGGCTGGCGTTGCCGGTTTGGCGGCAATCGGAACAGCGACCAGCCTTGGGGCCATTACCCTTGCCTTTGACGTGCGGCCCGAAGTGGCGGAACAGATCGAATCGATGGGGGCCTCGTTCGTCTATCTCGATTTCGAGGCGGCCGAGGATGGTGCCGCCACCGGCGGTTATGCCGCCCCCTCCAGCCCCGAGTTCCGCGAAAAACAGCTGGCCAAGTTCCGCGAACTGGCACCAGAGATCGATATCGTGATCACCACCGCGCTGATCCCCGGCCGCCCGGCACCCAAGCTGTGGCTGGAAGACATGGTGGCGGCGATGAAACCCGGTTCCGTGGTGATCGACCTTGCCGCTGAACGTGGCGGCAACTGCGATCTGACCGTGGCGGATCAAAAGGTGCTCAGCCCCAACGGCGTCACCATTGTCGGTTACACCGATTACCCATCCCGGATGGCGGCGCAGGCATCGACGCTTTATGCCACCAACATCCGCCACATGCTGACCGATCTGACCCCGGCCAAGGACGGGGTGCTGGTCCACAACATGGAAGATGACGTGATCCGGGGTGCAACCGTCACCTTCGCCTCCGCCATCACTTTCCCGCCGCCGCCGCCAAAAGTGGCAGCGATTGCCGCCGCCAAGCCGAAACCCAAGGAAAAGCCGCTGACGCCTGCGGAAAAGCGGGCGCTGGAAACCGCACAGTTCCGCGCCGCCAGCCGCAGCCAGGTGTCCTTGCTGGTGGTTGGCGGACTGGTGATGGCGCTGGTGGGCTATTATGCCCCCGCCGCCTTCATGCAGCATTTCATCGTGTTTGCCCTGTCGTGCTTCATCGGCTTTTCGGTGATCTGGAACGTCAGCCATTCGCTGCATACCCCGCTGATGGCGATCACCAACGCCATTTCCGGCATCGTCATTCTGGGGGCCTTGTTGCAGATCGGCTCCGGCAACTGGCTGGTGGTGATCCTGTCCGCCATTTCCGTACTGATCGCCTCTATCAACATCGTCGGTGGTTTTCTGGTGACACGCCGGATGCTTGCCATGTTCCAGAAGTCTTGAGGAGCCGCCCATGAGCATCGGTCTTGTCTCTGCCGCCTATATCGCTGCGGCTGTCCTGTTCATTCTGGCGCTGGGGGGTCTGTCGGGCCAGGAAAGCGCCAAACGCGCGGTGTGGTACGGCATTGTCGGCATGGCGCTGGCGGTGGCGGCCACCATCTTTGGCCCCGGTATATCGCACCTGTGGCTGGTGGTGCTGATGGTGTTGGCGGGTGCTGTCGTGGGCACCATGGTGGCGACCCGGGTTCAGATGACCGAAATGCCGCAACTGGTGGCGGCGCTGCATTCGTTCGTCGGTCTGGCGGCGGTGTTCATCGGTTTCAACGCCGATATCGAACTGGGCCGGGTCATGGCGATGGATGAGGCGGCGCGGGCGGCGCTGACCGGCTTTGCCGGGGTGCTGGCGCACAAGGATGCGGTTGAGATCGGTATTCTGCATGTCGAGGTGTTCCTTGGCGTCTTTATCGGGGCCGTTACCTTTACCGGATCGGTCGTGGCCTTTGGCAAGCTGGCGGGCAAGGTGGATGGCAAGGCGAAGAAGCTGCCCGGGGGCCATGCCCTGAACGCGCTGGCGGCTGTGGCATCGCTGGCGCTGCTGGTGCTGTATTTCAACGGTGCGGGGATCTGGGCGCTGACCCTGATGACGTTGCTGGCGTTCTTCATCGGTTATCACCTGATCATGGGCATTGGCGGCGCCGACATGCCGGTGGTGGTGTCGATGCTGAACTCCTATTCCGGCTGGGCGGCGGCGGCGATCGGCTTTACCCTTGGCAATGATCTGTTGATCGTGACCGGGGCGCTGGTCGGCTCTTCCGGTGCCATCCTCAGCTACATCATGTGCAAGGCGATGAACCGCAGCTTCATTTCGGTGATCCTTGGCGGCTTTGGCAACACCACCGGCCCTGCGATGGCAATCGCCGGGGAACAGATCGCCATCGATGCCGACGGTGTGGCGGCGGCGCTGAACGAGGCCGACAGCATCATCATCATCCCGGGCTATGGCATGGCGGTGGCGCAGGCGCAGCAGTCGGTTTCGGAACTGACCCGCAAGCTGCGGGCAGCAGGCAAAACCGTGCGGTTCGCGATTCACCCGGTGGCGGGAAGGTTGCCCGGCCACATGAACGTGCTGCTGGCAGAGGCCCGGGTGCCCTATGACATCGTGATGGAAATGGATGAGATCAACGACGATTTCCCCAGTACCGATGTCGCCATCGTCATCGGCTCCAACGACATCGTGAACCCGGCGGCGCAGGATGACCCGAACAGCCCGATTGCCGGGATGCCGGTGCTGGAATGCTGGAAGGCGAAACAGGTGTTTGTCAGCAAGCGCGGCCAGGGCACCGGCTATTCCGGCATCGAGAACCCGCTGTTCTACAAGGACAACACAAGGATGTTCTATGGTGACGCCAAGAAGTCGCTGGATGCCTTGTTGCCGATGATTGAGTGATCGGGCGGGGTAAGCACGGGAATGCCGGGTCAAGCGTCCGGCAATCTTTGTGCGGTGCAGCCGGGGGGCCAAAGCCGGAAAATGCACATTTTCCGGGCCGTTTTCCGGACGGAAAACGTGCGCGCGGATGTCTGAATACAGTTGTATACCGCCAAGGGTTTGTTTTTCATGGACTTTTCTGCTTTCCTTTCCGCAATCTGCCGTTAGGTTTGCACAAAAGGCAAAGGGCAACCTGCCATGACCCTCGACGACCACCCGCTGCGCTACCCTATGGCCAACGAACTGCATGCCCGCCCGTTTCCATCGCTGGCGGCACCCTGTCATGCCGCTTATCTGGCGGTGCAACCGGTGCAGGATGCGGCGTCGCGGTCGCGGGCGTTGGATTGGGCGCATCTGGTGGCTCTGCTGGACCGGTTTGGCACCAGCCATCCCGCTGCCGATGCCACCCACTTTTTCGGTGACCTTGGCCGCCACCAGCTGAAATGGGAAAGCCATACCGAGTTTGTCACCTATACCGCCTTTACCCCCGGCCTCGAAGCTCGGCCGTTTGATCCGGCAACCTTTGAACTTTTCCCCGATGAGTGGTTGGCAGATGCCCCCGGTGTCCGGGCAACCTCGGCGCTGGTGCGGGTCGATTTCTTTCCCGAAGAGGACAACCGGATCGAAGCCCTGTTGGCGGACTGGTTTGAACCGGAAAGCCTGGCCTGTTCGCGTGTCGTGGATGGGGCCGCCGTCATTGCCTGCGATTTCCGCATCGATCCGGCCGGCCATATGCGGATTGCGGTGTTTGTCCGCCCCGGCACCGGGCCACGGCGCATCGGCCGCATTGTGCAGCGGCTGTGCGAGGTTGAGACCTACAAGGCGATGTCGATGCTGGGGCTGGCGCAGGTGCGCGATCTGGCGGTGCCGATGGCGCAGGTCGATCAGCGCCTGACTGCGCTGGTCAGCGGCATGGGCGGGCAGGACCAAAACGCCGATCAGACGCTGGAGGAACTGTTGCAGGTGTCGGCAGAGTTGGAAACCCTGCTGGTGCACTCCTCGTTCCGGTTTGGCGCCACCGGGGCTTATGAGACGCTGGTGGGCCAGCGGATCGCGGCGCTGCGCGAAGAACGGTTCGCCGGCCGCCAGACCTTTGCCGAATTCATGATGCGCCGGTTCGATCCGGCGATGCGCACCGTCAAATCGGCCGAGACGCGGTTGCAATCGCTGGCGGAACGGGCCGCGCGTGCCGCCGATCTGCTCCGGACCCGGGTTGATGTCGAACGTTCTGCCCAGAACCAGAAGCTGCTGGAATCGATGGACCGCCGCGCCGATCTGCAACTGCGGTTGCAGCGCACGGTCGAAGGGCTGTCGGTGGTAGCCATCAGCTATTATGCCGTCAATCTGGCGGCCTATGTGCTGGCACCGGTGGCCGAAGGTCTGCACCTGGGCAAAGCGGTGGAAATGGCGCTGTTGACCCCGATTGTGGTGCTGCTGGTCTGGCTGGTGGTGCGGCGGATCAGGGCGGGGGCGGGGGCAGCTGCCAGTCACTGAGCCTGCCAGTCACTGATCCTGCCAGTCACTGAGCCCGATGTCACCGGGCCAAAATAAAAGCGGCGGTCAGCAAAATGTGCCAACCGCCGCGACGCCACACCTTGGCCTGTATCAGGCAACCCGCGAACAGGAAGCTCCTCCCTGATAAAGACGGCGAGGCGAAACTCTGCGGCCAGTGATAGGGGGTTGCCCTTGGGTCAGCAAGCCCTGTTTGCATTTCGCCCGATCTTTGACCAACCGGTCAGCCAACTGCCGCCGATGCGGGCAAACCCCGGTATCCTTCACCGCCCCCTGATCCGCGGGTCCAGCGCATCGCGCAGCCCGTCACCGATGTAATTCACCGACAGAACTGTCAGGCTGATCGCCAGACCCGGCCAAACCACCCGTTCCGGATATTGCTGCAGATAGTCGATGCCATCGTGCAACAGTCGCCCCCAGGTCGGAAAATCCGGTGGAAACCCAAGGCCGAGGAACGACAGCACCGATTCGGTGATGATCGCGTTGGCGATCCCCAGCGACGCCGAAACCATGATCGGCGACATCACATTGGGCAGGATATGGCGCAGGATCATCCGGCGCGGCGGGGTGCCGATCGAGCGCGAGGCCAGCACGAACTCGCGCTCCTTCAGCGCCAGCACATCGCCGCGCACCACCCGCGCCGTGTGCATCCACGAGGTGACACCGATGGCGATCACGATCAGCAGGAATATCCCGGCTTCGGGGCCAAACCGCCCGGCCAAAGGCTCGCGAAACAGCATCACCATCACCAACAGCAGCGGCAACAGCGGCAGCGCCAGAAACAGGTCGGTCAGCCGCATCAGGATACCATCCAGCCGTTTGAAATAGCCCGCCATCACCCCGACAAAGGTGCCGATCACCAACCCCAGCACCATCGCCACCATCCCCACCGCGATGGAAACCCGCCCGCCAGACAGCATCCGCGCCAGAATATCGCGGCCCAACTGGTCCGCCCCCATCGGATGCGCGAGACTCGGCCCCTGGTTGCGGGCGCGCAGGTCGATGAAGGTCGGCTCCAGCGTCCAGAGATAGGGGCCGAACAGCACCGCCAGCAGGATCAGCCCAAACACCACCGATCCGACCATCGCGCCTTTGTGGGTGCGAAACTGGTCCCAGACATCCCACCACTGATTGCGCGGCGGGCTCATCGCTGCGTCAGCGACAAACGGCTTGGGGGCGGCAGCGTCAGTCATAACGGATCCTCGGGTCGAGCACGCCGTACAGGATGTCGGCGACCAGGTTGAACAGCACGATCAGCACCGCAAAGATAAAGGTCAGGGTCTGCACCATCGGCAGGTCATTGGCATAGATCGCGGTAATCAGCAGCGCGCCAAGTCCGTTCACCTTGAACACCTGTTCGGTGATGATGGCGCCGCCAAAGATGGTGGGAATACCCAGCGCAATCACCGTCACCACCGGGATCAGCGAATTGCGCAGCACATGCACCAGCACCACCACCCGTTCGGTCAGCCCCTTGGCGCGGGCGGTGCGCACATAATCCTGCCCGAGATTGTCCAGCATCGAGGCGCGCATGAACCGGCTGATCTGGCTGGCGTTGAACAGCGCCAGCACCGTGACCGGCATCGCCATCTGGCGGACCTGCGCCTTGAAACTGGCCCAGTCGGTCACTTCCAGCGTGGTGTCATAGACCGAGGGGAACCAGCCAAGCCAGACCGAAAACACCACGATCATCAGCACCCCGGTAAAGAAGGTCGGCACCGAAAAGCCGATCATCGAGATAAAGGTGCCGATCTGGTCGAACCACGAATATTGCCGGTAGGCCGAAATGATCCCGATCGGCAGCGCAATCAGCACCCCGATGATATAGGACATCCCCACCACTGTCAGCGTCTGCGGCATCCGCTCGGCAATCACATCGGCGACCGGGCTGCGCGACTGCCAGGACACGACGCGCTGGGCATCGCCTGCCAGATCAACGCCGATCAGATTGCCGATGATGTGCAGCGGTTCGATCAGGAAAAACTGTTTGCACCACAACAGATAGCGGATGACCATCGGCTGGTCGGCCCCCAGCGCCTCCATCATCTTCTGTTTGACTTCCGGCGGGACGGTCAGCGGCACCTGGCTCATCGGCGAGCCGGGGGCCAGATCGATCAGCAGAAAGATCACCAGGGAAATGAACAGCAGCGTCGGAATTGCCATCAACAATCGCCGGAGCGTGTAGGTGAACATGCGGGCTGCCTCGGGGTAGGGGCGTAGGGTGGGCAAGATTGCCCACCCTACAGGTGTTTACTTCACGCGGAACCAGTCAGCGGCATTCCACAGTTCGGTGTCCCAGGCGTTCAGCACGACGCCGCCAAGGGTCACGGAGTGGCCAGACGCCTTGGCGCGAGCGACCAGCGGCACGATGACAAAGCTGTCTTTGGTCAGCATGTCATTCAATTGCTTGGCAATCTCGCCACGCTTGGCTGGATCGCCGGTTTTGCCCAGTTCTGCCACCAGCGCATCATAGGCCGGATCGCAGTAGCGGTTCATATTCATCCCTTGCCATTGATTGTCCGGCGACGGAGCCTGTCCGCAGGTATGTTCTGCCAGATAGGCCTCGGGGTCGGTGCCGGTAAAGTCGTTGGTATACATTTCAACATCGGCATAAAACTTCTGGAACGTATCGGGCGAACCGGCATCACTGCCGAAAAACACCGAAGCGTCGATGTTTTTCAACTCGACTTCGACGCCGATGTCATTCCACCACTGTTTGACCAGTGCCTGAACGTCCTGCCGCACGGCATTGGTAGAGGTCTGGTACAGGATCGACAGTTTGCGGCCATCCTTGTCCAGAATGCCGTCGCCATCGCTGTCGGCCCAGCCAGCCTCGGCCAGCAGGGCTTTCGCGCCGGCAACATCCTGCGTCATGCAGCCGGTATTGTCAGAGGCATAGGCCGCGGGTGCCGGAACCAGATTGCAGGTCGGGGTGCCCGCCGGGCCGTAGGCGATTTCAACAACGGTGGCGCGGTCGATTGCCATTGACAGGGCCTGACGCACCTTGATGTCGGTCAGGAACGGATGCGGGTGGGCAGCGGTGGCGCGTTCGCCTTCGGCCAGATCGGGCGAAGGGTCGGTCAGGTTCATTTCCAGCCGCTCGACCTGGGTGCCAAAGGCGCGGATCACCTTGCCTTTGCCGGCTGCTTCCATCCCTGCCAGAATGGTCGGATCGACCTGCAGGTTCCAGGCATAGTCAAACTCACCGGTTTCCAGCACGGCGCGCGCCGCCGCCGCAGCATCACCGCCACCTTTCAGAGTAACGGTTGCAAAGGCCGGTTTGGCCGGATCGCGGTAGTTCGGGTTGGCTTCGTATTGCACCACATCGTTGGTCTTGAAATCGACAACCCGGAACGGGCCGGTGCCGATAGGTTTGAAGTTCTGGTCGGTGCAGGTCGGAGCCGCAGCCCCCAGACAATCGGCGAACTGCGCCTTTTGCAGGATCGGCACATTGGCACCGGTAAACGGCAGATAGGGGTTGGTCTTGGCCGCGTTGAAGGTGATTTTCACCGTCAGATCATCGACCGCTTCGACCGACTTGACGCCTTCGAACTTTGAAAGCCAGGCGCAGCCGCCTTCGGGGCTCATGCAATATTCACCGGTGAAAACCACGTCGGCTGCCGTCAGCGCCGTGCCGTCAGACCACAGGATGCCGGGGGTCAGTTTCCAGGTGATTGTTGTCAGGTCAGCCGACACGCCACCGTTTTCCAACGAGGGGATTTCACTGACCAGACGGGGTACAAGGACACCATCCGCGTCATAGATCGCCAGGGGTTCGATGACCAAAGACGCAGCCTCGATCTCTTTGGTGCCGCCCGACAGGAAGGGGTTCAATATCGAAGGGGCCTGCCAATACAGGATGTTCAGTTGCCCGTCCGAGCCGCGCTCGGCAAAGGCCGCAGGTGCCAGCGCCAATACGGCGGCAGCGCCCAACAGGGCCGATTTGAGTTTCATGCGTTCTCTCCTTGTTGTTGATGCTCGATTGCCGCAGACCCGCCAGTTGATCTGGCGACAGTGTCGTTGGAAAAAAGATGACAGGCCACGAACCGCCCCGGTTCCACTTCGGCCAGCCGTGGTTCGATGCTGCGGCAGCGGTCAAACACGCGCGGGCAGCGGGTAGAAAAGTTGCAGCCTTTCGGCGGGTTGGCGGGTGAGGGCACATCGCCCTTGAGGATGATCCGCCCCTTGGAACCGGCCATCGCCGGATCGGGTTCCGGCACAGCCGACAGCAGCGCCACGGTATAGGGATGCAGCGGTCTGGCATAGATCGCATCGCGCGGTGCCAGTTCGGCGATCTGGCCCAGATACATCACCGCCACCCGGTCGGCGATATGGCGCACCATGCTCAGATCATGCGAAATGAACAGATAGGTCAGCCCCAGCCGGTCCTGCAACTCCTCCAGCAAATTCACCACCTGCGCCTGGATCGAGACATCCAGTGCGGCAATCGGCTCGTCACAGACGATGAATTTCGGGTTCAGCGCCAACGCCCGGGCAATGCCGATGCGCTGGCGCTGGCCACCGGAAAAGGCATGCGGATAGCGGTTGGCAAAGTTGCGGTTCAGCCCGACCGCATCCATCAACTCATAAATCCGCGCGGTCTTTTGCGCCCGGGTCAGCCTGGTATGTTCTTCCAGCGGTTCGCCGATGATCGCCGCCACCGTCATCCGCGGGTTCAGGCTGGCTTGCGGGTCCTGAAACACCATCTGCATCTGTGGCCGCATCCGGCGCAGGGTTTCCGCCCTGGCATCGCCGATTTCGGTGCCGCCGATCTTGACCGATCCTGCGGTCAGATCATACAGCCGCAGAATGGCGCGCCCGACGGTGGATTTGCCACAGCCGGACTCGCCGACCAGCCCCAGCGTCTCGCCTTCGAATATGTCGAAGGAAACACCATCGACCGCCTTCACATCGCCGCTTTTGCGCCGCAGCAGCCCGGAATAGATCGGGAAATACATCTTCAGGCCCGACACTTCGACCAGTTTGCGCGGGGTGCCGTCACGCATGGGTCACCTCGGCAGGGTTCCAGAAACAGGCGACATCATGGCTGGCCCCAACCATGCGGCGCTGCGGGTTTTCCCGGCCACATTGCGCCATCGCATGGCCACAGCGCGCCATGAACGGACAGGCGGTGGGGACAGCACCCAGCATCGGCGGCTGGCCCTCGATCACCTTCAGCCTGGCCGTGCGGGCACCAGCAAGGCGCGGAATGGTTTCCAGCAAGGCGCGGGTATAGGGGTGGCGCGGGTCGGCGAACAGTTCGGCCACGGTGCCATGCTCGACCACCTGGCCGCCATACATCACCATCACCCGGTCGGCGATGCCGGCAATGACGCCAAGGTCATGGGTGATCCAGACAATCGCCATCCCCAGCTTCCGGCGCAGGTCTTTCACCAGTTCCAATATCTGCGCCTGGATCGTCACATCCAGCGCCGTGGTCGGTTCATCGGCAATCAGCACCTTCGGCTCGCAGGCCAGTGCAATCGCAATCATCACCCGCTGCCGCATGCCGCCGGAAAACTGGTGCGGATAATCGCCAAGCCGCCGTTTGGCATCAGGTATTCCCACCAGTTCCAGCAGGTCCAGCGCCCGTGCCGCCGCCTGTGCCCGGGTCATCCCCATGTGTTTGCGCAACGGCTCCATGATCTGGAACCCGATGGTGAACACCGGGTTCAGGCTGGTCATCGGGTCCTGAAACACGAAGCCGATCTCTGACCCGCGAATGGCGCGCAGCTGTCTTTCCGACGCCTGCAACAGATCGCGGCCCTCAAACAGCACCTGACCGCCGCGCACGTCGGCAGGCGGCGACGGCAACAGCCCGATCAGCGACATCATGGTGACCGATTTGCCTGACCCGCTTTCGCCGACAACCCCGAGCAATTCCCCGGGGGCAAGCGTAAAGCTGACCGAATTGACCGCATGAACCTCGCCGCCGCGAGTTTTGAAAACGGTTTTCAGACCCCTGACATCAAGGATTGGTTGCGCCCCATCGGGCATCTAGCGCTCCCCAGCGAACAAAAAGCAGTTTTTGCTTTGTTCATCTATAGTTGCAGCCACGCGGTTGGCCCATGCTGATCTGCTGCGCCCAGTGTTAGCAAGTTTCCTGATTGCCGCAATATGGTTTCGCGCTGGTTTGCCGTGGCGTCAGGGGAACGGCAGCGGAACGGCAGCGGAATGGCAATTGAACGGGTGCAGCCCTTGACCTTGCCCGGTTCGGGCGGCCGATATCCAGATATCATTGCACCCGAAGCCCAAGTGCGACAGTCTGTGCCTTCCCTGTCCCGGAGCCGCACCATGCCGATCAAGAACCGCTTTGCCGAACTGTTGCCCGAAATCACTGCCTGGCGCCGTGACCTGCATGAAAACCCGGAACTGCTCTATGATACCCACCGCACCGCCGCCGTTGTCGCGGAAAAGTTGCGCGATTTCGGCTGTGACGCGGTGGTTGAAGGCATTGGCCGCACCGGGGTTGTCGGGGTGATCCGGGGCAAAACCGACAGCATGGGCCGCGTCGTGGGCCTGCGCGCCGATATGGATGCCCTGCCGATTCTGGAGGCGAACGGCATGCCCCATGCGTCGAAGGTCCCCGGCAAGATGCATGCCTGTGGCCATGACGGTCATACCGCGATGTTGCTGGGGGCAGCGAAATACCTGGCGGAAACCCGCAATTTCGATGGCACCACCGTGGTGATCTTTCAGCCCGCCGAAGAGGGCGGCGCCGGGGGCCGCGCCATGGTCGAAGACGGCTTGATGGAGCGGTTCGCCATTCAGGAGGTTTACGGCATGCACAACATGCCGGGGATTGCGGTGGGCCAGTTCGCCATCCGCCCCGGCGCGTTTTTTGCCGCCACCGATCAGTTCGTGATCGATCTGGAAGGCAAAGGCGGCCACGCTGCCAAACCGCACGACTGCATCGATACCACGGTGGTATCGGCGCATCTGGTGCTGGCGCTGCAAACCATTGCCAGCCGCAACACCGATCCCATGCAGGCGATCGTGGTCTCTGTCACCTCGCTGCGCACCGCAAGCGACGCCTTCAACGTCATTCCGCAGCATGTGCAACTGAAAGGCACGGTGCGCACCCTTGATGCCGGTCTGCGGGTCAGCACTCAGGCGCGGATCAGGGCAATTGCCGAACATACCGCTGCGGCCTTTGGCGCAACGGCACGGGTGACATACCTCAATGGCTATCCGGTGATGGTGAACGCGGAACAGGAAACCCACTATGCCGCTGATGTGGCAAGGATGGTGGCGGGATCAGTCGATACCGAGGCTGCGGCGCTGATGGGCGGCGAGGATTTCGCCTATATGCTGCAGGCGCGTCCCGGGGCCTATATCCTGCTAGGCAACGGTGACACCGCGATGCTGCATCACCCGGCCTATGATTTCGACGATAATGCCATTCCCGCCGGCTGTTCCTGGTGGGCCGGTATGGTGGAAACCCGGATGCCGGTGGCCTGACACTGCTTGAGCTTTTTCCGCGCAAAATACTCATGCAGAGCGCACCAAATTTTCTGCGAAAATTTTGAATTTTCGCAGAAAATTCGGGCGCGGCCCCCCGGTTTAGACCAGCACGCCCTCGGCCGTCACCTTGGTCTTGCCGCGCAGATAGGGGTGCAGCACCGCCGGCAAATCGACCGATCCATCTGCCTGTTGCCCGTTTTCCAGCACCGCGATCAGGCACCGCCCCACCGCCAGCCCCGACCCGTTCAGGGTATGGACAAACTCCGGCTTGCCCCCCGGCGCCTTGTAGCGGGCATTCATCCGCCGGGCCTGAAAATCCCCACAGACCGACACCGAGGATATTTCGCGATAGGTATTCTGCCCCGGCAGCCAGACCTCCAGATCATGGGTCTTTTGCGCGCCGAACCCCATATCGCCGGTACAGAGCACCATGGTGTGATAGGGCAACCCCAGTTTTTCCAGAACAGCCTCGGCGCAGCGCGTCATCCGCTCATGTTCCGCCATCGAAGCCTCAGGCGTGGTGATTGACACCATCTCGACCTTTTCAAACTGATGCTGGCGCAGCATGCCGCTGGTATCCTTGCCCGCCGACCCCGCCTCTGAGCGGAAACACTGGGTATGGGCGGTCAGCCGGATCGGCAGGGTGCCTGCCTCCAGCACCTCCCCCGCCACCGTGTTGGTCAGGGTAACTTCCGAGGTCGGGATCAGCCACCAGCCATTGGTGGTCTGATACGAATCTTCGGCGAATTTCGGCAGCTGGTTGGTGCCAACCATCGCTTCATTCTTCACCAGCACAGGAGTCCACATTTCGGCCAACCCATGCTCCTCGACATGCAGATCCAGCATGAACTGCGCAAGGGCCCGGTGAATCCGCGCCATCGCGCCGCGCAGCACGACAAAGCGCGACCCCGACAGCTTGGCGGCGGTGGCGAAATCGAGGCCCGGTTTCGCAGCGGGGATATTGAAATGCTCCAGTGGTGCAAAGTTGAATTGTCGCGCCGTGCCGGAGCGTCTGATCTCCACATTGGCACTTTCATCCGGGCCATCGGGCACGTCGGGATGTGGCAGGTTGGGGATGGTCAGCAGCAGATCCCGCAGGGCCGCATCATCCGCCTTCGCCGCTTCGTTCAGCGCCGCAATCTCGGCCTTCTTGTCGGCGGAGAGCATGCGCAGCGCCGCAAACCCCGCCTGATCCCCACTGGCCTTGGCAGCACCTGCATCTCTGGCCGCCCGGTTCCCCTCCGCCTGCGCCGTCTCCGCCGCCATTATCTTCGCCCGCCGCGCCGCATCAAGGGCCAGGATGCCCGCCGACAGGCCCGACAGCCCCCGCCGCTTCAGTCCGGCATCGAATGCGGCAGGATCGTCACGGATGGCGCGGATATCATGCATGGCAGGCCCCTTGGTTTGGTGGCGCAGATATGCCCGAGGAAGGGGGGCGGGGGGAAGGGGGGACTTTTGGAGGGGAGGGGTGGGGTGTAGCCGACAGGGGCCTGCCAGACGCACCAGCGGGCTTCAAGGTCAGTGTCGCTGACCATGGCCCAAAGCCAGGCGAATCGCAAAACCGGACACATCAGCAGCATTTCGGCAGCCTGCTAGGCGGGCGGCTGATCCTTGAATTTGATCGATTCGCCGCAACCGCAGGCCTCTGCCACGTTCGGGTTGCGGAACCGGAAACCGGATTCCAGCAGCGAGGTTTCGTAGTCGATCTCGGTGCCGATCAGGAACATCTGCGCCAGCGGGGCAATCATCACCCGCGCCCCGTCCTGTTCCACCACCTCATCCAGCGGATTGACCGATGCCACATAATCCATGGTATATTCCATCCCGGCACAGCCGCCCTTTTTCACCCCGATCCGCAGACCGGTTGACCCCTGGCGCTGCATCAGCGCCGAAATCTGGCGGGCAGCGGGGGGGGTCAGGGTAACAGCGGCTTTGCCGGGGATGCCGAACATGGGGGGTCTCCTTGCTGAGACTAACCTAGGGCAAAAGGTCGGGAATTCCAAGGGGAGGCAAGGCATTCAGCAGCATCACTGTGGCAAAGGCCACCACAATCGCCCAACTGAACGATGCGATCGTGCCGATGATGACATATTCGCTGACTTCCTTTTCATTGGCAATCGAGCCGAACCGCAGCACCGACTTGGCGGCGATCAGAAAACCGATGCTTTGCGCCTGCCCGGTCAGGATCAGCATAAAAGATCAGCCCGCGTTCCAGATTGCCGATGGTGCGGCCACCGTTTGGCAGGCCGGGCGGGGCATGGGCGGCCCACGGCGCCATCAGCAGACCAATGGCAAAACCCCCGGCGCGGGTGGCCAGAATGGCTCCGGCGACAAGGGTCATCAGCCCGGGTGCCAAGGACTGGCCGGCCCACAGGCCGGTGACTCACAGGCCGGTGACCCACAGGTCCGGCAGATAAAGCGCCAAGGCGATCAATGTCAGCGCATGCGCCGCCTGATCGGCCAGAAATGGCCAGATGCCGCGTTGGCGCGACCGGGTCTTGATCAGATCAATGCTGAGGTGAGCCGCGGTCAGCGCCAGCAGTCAGGGCGACAGGCTGCCGGTGGCCGCAACGGCTGTGGCCAGAATGATTGCGCCGTGGGCCGCGATGGTCGCCGGTTTTGCCTTGTTCGCCGCCATGGCGTTTGATTGCAGGACAAAATCGGCAAGGACATGGGCGAACAGCAGGGCGGCGAGGGTGGAGGTCATGTCAGGTCCCGGTGCTGTCGGTTTCAAAGGCCAGAAGGGCACAGCTCATCGCCGCGATCCCCGAACCCTTCAGCCGGGACTGGAAGGCCTGGCGGGATATTCCCACCGACTTTGCCAAAGCCTCATCCGCTGGCCGGGGCAGGTCAAGGGCCAACGCGACGGCTTCGGCCTGTTCAGGTGTCCATCGGGTGGCTTGCCAGACGGCCAGGTCCAGCGTGGCGGGTTTCCAGTAGCCTGGCTTTGCCGGCTCGGCATAGGTGAATTTCCCGTAAACCGGCATGCCATCCAGATTGCGGCCCGACAGGGTGAATGCCGGGCCCGCGGCTTTGGACAGCCCGACATCGCCAAGGCGTTCCACGGTGTCGACAGCAATCGACAGGCGGGTTGCAAGTCCGCTTCCTGCGCATTTCAACCTGGCAAGCAGAAGCAGGGTGGCGCGAAGCACAAGGCGGGTGTCTGCCAGGCAAATCTGCCATCCGTCGCCCCGGAACCGGGTGAACCTTGTATCGGCGCCGGCCCATTCGGAAATTTTCCGGGAAGCCGCGACCAGCGCATTCATTGCCTGGTCTACGACCTCTGGCCGTACCAGCGTCGAGTCGATCAGGTCTCCGGTCAGAACTGCGGCTTTTCCCATCCGCAAGCTATAGGGCTTGCTTTGAGAATATGCAAGCTAAATGGTTTTCGTTTAAAGTTGGCAAGCCTTAACGCTTGCATATCGCGCATGCAATTCCTCAGACTTGCGCGCTACATGAACCCCAGTTCCAGCCTTGCCTCGTCTGACATCATCGACATGCCCCATTGCGGCTCAAAGGTCATGGCGACATTGACGCCTTTGACCCCCGCCACCGGTTCCACCGCATCGGCGACCCATCCCGGCATTTCCCCGGCGACAGGGCAGCCCGGCGCTGTCAGCGTCATCAGAATCTCGACCTGATTTTCGGGTGAGATGTCAATGGTATAGACCAGACCCAGATCATAGATGTTAACCGGAATCTCCGGGTCATAGACGGTGCGGCAGGCATCCACCACCGCCTCATACAGCGGGTGATCGGTGGTGGATGGGCGGATCAGGGCTGCGCCTTCCAGCGTTTCCGGGGATTGAGCGGTCATGGGTGCCTCTGCGCTGCCTCTGGCAGATCAAGGTTAAGTTGACAGAAGATATAAGGATTACCCGGCCCGCCGTCCAGACCCACCTTTGCTGCTGTGCTGTTTGGCCCTTCCACCTGCACCGGCCACAGGCAGGCAATCCACACCGCGTCAGCGGTGCCGGGCCCAACGGGAGGATGGGCCGCAGGCCATGACGACGGGCGGGAGCCTTTGGCCCGGGGTCAGTGCGGCGTCAAAACCGGGTGCGGCGGCGGGCACCGGTGGGGCGGGCGCGGCGTTCGATGGCATCAAACAGCAGCGCCGCGACATTCTGGCCCGAGGTGCCCTCGATCCCTTCGAGCCCCGGTGACGAGTTCACCTCCAGCACTTTTGGCCCATCCTTTGCCCGCAACAGATCGACCCCGGCAAAACCCAGACCAAAGGCGCGGGCGGCGCGGATCGCCAGGTCGCGTTCATCGCGGCTGATCCGCACCGGTTTCGCACGGCCGCCCTGATGCAGGTTGGACCGGAACTCGCCTGTCGCAGCGACCCGCCGCATTGCCGCCACCACCCGGCCCGCCACCACCAGACAGCGGATATCTTCACCGGCCGCTTCGCCGACGAAATGCTGCACCAGAAAGTTGGCTTTCAAGCCGCGAAAGGCGGATATCACCGATTGCGCCGCCTTGTCGGTTTCGGCCAGCACCACGCCTTTGCCTTGCGAGCTTTCCAGCAGTTTGACCACCAGCGGCGCCGATCCGACCAGCGCAATCAGATTTTCGGTATCCTTGGGGGATGCGGCAAAGGCGGTGGCGGGCATGCCGATGTGGTGGCGGGCCAGGATCTGGTGGGCATGCAGCTTGTCGCGGCTGGCCTGAATCCCTGCGGCCGGGTTGACGCACCAGGTTCCGGTCAGTTCCAGTTGCCGCAGCACCGCAGCGCCGTAAGCGGTCACGGATGCACCGATTCGCGGGATCACCGCATCATAATGCGGCAACCGCCTGCCATCATAGTGAATCTCGGGTGCCAGCGCATTGATCGCCATGTAGCAGCGGGTGGTATCGATCACCTCCACCACGTGGCCGCGCGCTTCGCCTTCGCCGATCAGGCGCCGGGTCGAAAAGCAATCGGGTTCGCGGCTCAGCACCGCAATGCGCAGGGTGCGGGCCGGGGCATGGGCAGCCAGTGCCGCAGTGTCATACACCCCGTAGTCCAGCCTTGTCTGGCAAAACCCGGCCTGGGGCATCACCACCATGTCGTCCGTCAGCGCCTGCCGCCCCAGCAGCATCCGGTAACTCATCGCACCCCGGTCGGTCAGGGTAATTTCCACCGGCCAGCGTCGGTGCCCCAGCTGCACCGGGGTTTCGATGACATAGCGATAGTCGGTATCCCCGTTGGATGATGTCACCTCACGCCGGTCGATCACCGGGGCGGAACAGGCAATCGTCACATCTTCGCGTCCCGGAATCGGATGAACGGCAAAGCGGACATGCGGGGCACGCGCCGGGCCGAAGGGTTCGATGTCAAAGGCATGCAGCGACGAGGTCTTGGCCCCGGTATCGATCTTGGCACACAGGGCAGGCAAACCGAGATCGGGCAGCGCCAGCCATTCTTCCCAGCCAAGGGCAAAGGGCGCGTGGATCGGGTGGGCCAGATCGTTCACGCCGCGTCCTCCTTGGCAACCGCAGCCAAATCCCCGATATGGGAGCCGCAGCCGGCGACAAGGCGCAGCAGCGACAGGCCCTCCTGATGACACAGCGTTTTGACTTTGATGTGACAGCCCGCGATGGCCGCGCCCGCACCGGGGTGATGTCCACCCCGCGCGGCGCCATCCGCACCCCGGCCTTCATGCCGGTCGGCACCGCTGCCACTGTCAAGGCGATGCTGCCGGGATCGGTGCGTGCCACCGGGGCCGATATCCTGCTGGGCAATACCTATCATCTGATGCTGCGCCCCACCGCAGAGCGGATCGCGACACTGGGCGGCTTGCATCTCTTCATGAACTGGAACCACCCGATCCTGACCGACAGCGGTGGGTTTCAGGTTATGAGCCTGTCTGGTTTACGCAAGATGAATGAGGACGGTGTCACCTTCAAAAGCCATATCGACGGCTCCAGCCACCACCTCAGCCCCGAACGCAGCATGGAAATACAGCGCCTGCTGGGGTCCGACATCGTGATGTGTTTCTATGAATGCCCGGCGTTGCCTGCCACCGATGAGGTGGTGGCAAAATCGATGCGGCTGTCGATGCGCTGGGCGCAAAGGTCACGCGATGCCTTTGGCGACCGTCCGGGGCATGCCCTGTTCGGCATTCAGCAGGGCGGGGTCAACCAGGACCTGCGCGGCGAAAGTGCTGCGGCGTTGCAGGCCATCGGGTTCGACGGCTATGCCATTGGCGGGCTTGCGGTGGGCGAGGGGCAAGCGGCGATGTTCGGCGTGCTGGACTATGCAACCGGGATGCTGCCCGACGACAGGCCGCGCTATCTGATGGGGGTTGGCAAGCCCGATGACATCGTTGGCGCGGTGGAGCGCGGCATCGACATGATGGATTGCGTGCTGCCGTCGCGGTCGGGGAGGACGGCGCAGGCCTTTACCCGCCACGGCGTGGTGAACCTGAAAAACGCCCGCCACCAGAACGACCCGCGCCCGTTGGATGAAGCCTGTGGCTGCCCCTGTTGCCGGGGCTATTCCCGCGCCTATCTGCATCATGTGGTCCGCGCCCAGGAAATCATCGCATCGATGCTGCTGACCTGGCACAACCTGCATTATTATCAGGAGTTGATGGCGGGGCTGCGGGCGGCGATTGCGGCGGGGCAGTTGGCGGGGTTTGTGGCGGGGTTCCATGCGGGCAGGGTGGGGGGGGATATTGAAGTTTTGTGAGTGTCCCGGGCCGGGACGCCGTACGATAGTCTGAGTTATCAATGGCTTGCGGTTCTTCATTAACCAGAAATTTACCAGAGCGCGCGGGTTGGCTTGGAAAAACTTGCAAGGGGTGGGGCCGAGGGTGGCGATTGCGACTGGCCGATTGTGGGAGGTTGCGGCGGCGTTTCATGCGGGGCGGGCGGGGATATGGCACCGCTGTCCCTGACCTGAAGCCCACTCCGGGCTTCCCGGCGCATTCCCCTTTGACCCGCGCTTTTCGACAAAAGTCCAGAAAAGTCTGCTTGCCCCGCGCCGCCTGCCGGTTCATTCTGGGCGCAAAACCTGACGGGGTGTTGAAACTGCCATAACAGCGCCCAGATATAGTGTGCTTCCCGGATGAAAAACCAAGACAGGGGAAGGTCAAGCGCTGCCGATGACCGGGGCCGGACCTTTCTGCCAAGAACCAAGGAAACAAGATGCCAACGACATTGAGCCCGAGCTACCCCGTTCTGCCGCTGCGCGACATCGTGGTGTTTCCGCACATGATCGTGCCGCTGTTCGTCGGGCGTGAAAAATCCGTGCGTGCGCTGGAAGAGGTGATGGGGGATGACAAGCAGATATTGCTGTCGAGCCAGATCGACCCCGGCATCGATGATCCGACCAGTGACGGCATCTACAGGGCCGGTGTGCTGGCCAATGTGCTGCAGCTTTTGAAGCTGCCCGATGGCACCGTGAAGGTGCTGGTCGAGGGCCGCAGCCGGGTACGGATTGTCGAATATATCGACAACCCGAATTTCTTCGAGGCGCGGGCGGCGTTGCTGACCGAACTGCCGGGCGACAAGCAGTCGGTGACCGCCCTTGTCCGGACTGTCGGCGAGGAATTCGAGCGCTACGCCAAGATCAAGAAGAACATCCCCGAAGAGGCTTTGGCCGCCGTGGCCGAAACCCGCGAACCGGCCAAGCTGGCCGATCTGGTGTCCGGCCACCTGGGGGTTGAGGTTGCGCAAAAGCAGGAACTGCTGGAAACGCTGGATGTCGCCGAACGGCTGGAAAAGGTCTATGGCCTGATGCAGGGCGAAATGTCGGTGATGCAGGTCGAAAAGAAGATCAAGACCCGGGTGAAATCGCAGATGGAGCGGACCCAGCGCGAATATTACCTGAATGAGCAGATGAAGGCGATTCAGCGCGAACTGGGCGACGGCGACGAAGGCCAGAACGAAGTGGCTGAACTGGAAGACCGGATCCGCAAGACCCAGTTTTCCAAGGAAGCCCGCGAAAAGGCCGATGCCGAGGTCAAGAAGCTGAAAAACATGAGCCCGATGAGCGCCGAAGCCACGGTGGTGCGCAACTATCTGGAATGGATGCTGTCGATCCCGTGGGGCGTCAAAAGCCGGGTGAAGAAAGACCTGACCAAGGCGCAGCAGGTGCTGGATCTGGACCATTACGGTCTGGAAAAGGTCAAGGAACGCATCGTCGAATATCTGGCGGTGCAGACGCGCAGTGCCAAGCTGAAAGGCCCGATTCTGTGCCTTGTCGGCCCGCCGGGGGTTGGCAAGACCTCGCTGGGCCGGTCGGTTGCCAAGGCGACCGGGCGCGAGTTTATCCGCATCTCGCTGGGCGGGGTGCGGGACGAGTCTGAAATCCGGGGCCACCGGCGGACCTATATCGGCTCGATGCCGGGCAAGATCATTCAGGCGATGAAAAAGGCTAAAACCACCAACCCGCTGATCCTGCTGGATGAAATCGACAAGATGGGCCAGGATTTCCGCGGCGATCCGGCGAGCGCCATGCTGGAGGTGCTGGATCCGTAACAGAACTCGACCTTCACCGACCACTATCTGGAGGTGGAGTACGATCTGTCGAACGTGATGTTCATCACCACCGCCAACAGCTACAACATGCCCAGCCCCTTGCTGGACCGGATGGAGATCATCCCGCTGTCGGGCTATACCGAGGATGAAAAGCGCGAAATTGCCAAGGGCCACCTGCTGGGCAAGCAGATCAAGAACCATGGGCTGAAAAAGGGCGAGTTTTCGGTGTCCGATGCCGCCTTGATGGAGATCATCCGGACCTATACCCGCGAAGCCGGGGTGCGGAACCTGGAACGCGAACTGGCGAAACTGGCCCGCAAGGCGGTGACGGAAATCATCAAGGGCAAGTCGAAGGCTGTCGATGTGACGCCGGAGCGGCTGGAGGACTATCTGGGTGTCAAGCGGTTCCGCTATGGTCTGGCGGAACTGACCGATCAGGTCGGTGTCGTCACCGGGCTGGCCTGGACATCGGTCGGCGGCGAATTGCTGCAGATCGAGGCGTTGAAGCTGCCCGGCAAGGGGCGGATGAAAACCACCGGCAAACTTGGCGACGTGATGAAGGAAAGCATCGAAGCGGCTGCCAGCTTCGTGCGGTCAATCAGCCCGGAACTGGGGATCAAACCGCCGGTGTTCGAAAAGGTCGATATCCATGTGCATGTGCCCGAAGCGGCCACGCCCAAGGATGGCCCATCCGCAGGGGTTGGCATGGTGACGTCGATCGTGTCGGTGCTGACCGGCATTGCGGTGCGCAAGGACATTGCGATGACCGGAGAGGTGACACTGCGCGGCAATGTGCTGGCAATCGGGGGCCTCAAGGAAAAGCTGATGGCGGCGCTGCGCGGCGGCATCAAGACCGTGATGATCCCGGAAGAAAACGCCAAGGACCTGCTGGAGATACCCGATAATGTCAAAGCCGGGTTGACGATCATTCCGGTCGCCCATGTCCGCGACGTGCTGCGCCTGGCGCTGGTG